>NZ_JAWOWP010000004.1:0-417577 GCF_033340555.1 Vibrio sp. 1069 | reverse complement strand
GCAGAAGAGCGAGATACACGCGGGTTCATCTCGATGATGACCATACGACCATCTTTCGGGTTGATACCAAACTGTACGTTTGAACCACCTGTTTCAACACCGATTTCACGCAGAACAGCTAGCGATGCATTACGCATAAGCTGGTATTCTTTGTCAGTCAGTGTTTGTGCTGGAGCAACCGTGATTGAGTCACCCGTATGGATGCCCATTGGGTCAAAGTTCTCGATTGAACATACGATGATACAGTTGTCCGCTTTGTCACGAACGACTTCCATTTCGTACTCTTTCCAACCGATTAGCGACTCATCGATAAGA
This sequence comes from Vibrio sp. 1069, assembly GCF_033340555.1. Lineage (NCBI taxonomy): Bacteria > Pseudomonadati > Pseudomonadota > Gammaproteobacteria > Vibrionales > Vibrionaceae > Vibrio > Vibrio sp. 1069. The sequence goes on along the minus strand of NZ_JAWOWP010000004.1, from coordinate 417,262 downwards.
AGTTCGTTGGTCGGAGATAAGTCCAGACCACGACGACAGATTTCTTCGAACTCTTCTTTATTGTACGCGATACCACCACCAGTGCCACCCATGGTGAACGATGGACGGATGATACAAGGGAAGCCAACCATATCTAAAACTTTGTAAGCTTCTTCCATGCTCTTCGCTGTATCTGCGCGAGGACACTCAAGGCCGATAGACTTCATCGCTTTATCAAAACGAGAACGGTCTTCCGCTTTGTCGATTGCATCAGCCGTTGCACCAATCATCTCTACGCCAAACTCTGCGAGAACGCCGTGCTTCTCTAAATCTAACGCACAGTTAAGTGCTGTCTGACCACCCATAGTTGGCAGAACTGCATCAGGACGTTCTTTCTCGATGATCTTGCGTACAACTTCCCACTGAATCGGCTCGATGTAAGTCGCATCTGCCATCTCAGGGTCAGTCATAATCGTTGCTGGATTAGAGTTAACTAGGATAACTCGGTAGCCTTCTTCGCGAAGAGCTTTACACGCTTGTGCGCCAGAGTAGTCAAACTCACATGCCTGACCGATAACAATCGGACCAGCACCAAGAATTAGAATACTTTGAATGTCAGTACGTTTTGGCATTATCTACTACTCCGAATTAAGCGCTGTGTTTTTTGATTAGTTCGATAAAGTGGTCAAATAGCGGTGCCGCGTCATGTGGACCAGGGCTCGCTTCTGGGTGACCTTGGAAGCTAAATGCTGGCTTGTCTGTGCGGTGGATACCTTGCAAAGAGCCATCAAATAGCGATACGTGAGTAGCACGTAAGTTTTCCGGTAATGTTGCTTCATCTGCCGCAAAGCCGTGGTTTTGCGAGGTAATCATCACAACGTTACGCTCTAAATCTTTTACTGGGTGGTTTGCACCGTGGTGACCAAACTTCATTTTCACCGTTTGCGCACCTGATGCTAGCGCCAGAATTTGGTGACCTAGACAAATACCAAAAATTGGCAGGCCTTTTTCTAGGAACACTTTGGTTGCTTCAATCGCGTAAGTACATGGTTCTGGGTCACCAGGGCCGTTTGATAAGAATACGCCATCTGGATTTAGTGCCAGAACTTCTTCCGCTGACGTTTCTGCAGGTACAACCGTTAAGCGGCAGCCGCGGTCAACCAACATTCGTAAGATGTTGCGTTTTGCGCCAAAGTCGTAAGCGACAACGTGGTATGGCAGCTCGCTGTCATCTTTCGCCTCTGGAAGTCCACCTTCAAGCGTCCACGAACCTTGCTTCCATTGATACGCTTCTTTTGTTGTAACTTCTTTCGCAAGGTCCATTCCTTTTAAGCCTGGGAATTCTTTTGCTTTCGCTAGTGCCAAAGCTTCGTCTAGGTTGTTGCCCGCAACAATACAGCCGTTTTGAGCACCTTTTTCACGCAGGATACGAGTGAGCTTACGAGTATCGATATCAGCGATGCCAACGATATTTTGAGACTTAAGATAATCAGAGAGGGATTGTTCGTTACGGAAGTTAGAAGCGATTAGAGGAAGATCGCGAATCACAAGGCCTTGTGCATGAATGGAAGAGGATTCTTCATCTTCGGAAGTGGTTCCGGTATTGCCAATATGAGGATAAGTGAGAGTGACGATTTGCTGAGAATAGGAAGGATCAGTGAGGATTTCTTGATACCCCGTCATCGAGGTATTAAAAACGACTTCACCAACGGAAAGACCATCTGCCCCTATGGACACTCCGCGGAACACTGTCCCATCTTCTAGGACCAACAGTGCTAATTTACCCAAGACAACCTCCAGAATAAAAATGCAAAAAAAATAAATCAAACTGCAAACATGCCTTCCTTTACCTATAAAATCTACATAAATAGGTATTTCAGACAAATTGGCGGTATTCTAAAGTTGGACTCGAAACCTGTCAACCTACAATCAAAAATAAATGATTAATTTCTAGCGAGTAAGGTCATTTTGAATCAGTAAGGCCCAAAAAGATAACTTTTACATGCTATTACATAGAGAGGCATAGAGGTTTAATGAATTTTACAAATTTGAACTTTTTAGAGATCACAAAAAAGTATGAGCTTTTCACGCAAACGTTCACCCAACAAAAAAGACATTAGTTTTTAGACATCAAAACCCAAAACACCCACAAAACAACCAAAATAACAACAAAAGTAAGCACCAAAATACTTTCTGTTAGAATCATTTCATTTACAACTAATTCTATAGATATAAAAAAGCCGGCTACCGCCGGCGAATAATTATGTATTTAGAGTTCATTCAATCCCAAAACATCTGTCATGGTATAAAAGCCCGCTGGTTTGGCACTCAACCAAACAGCGGCCTTGACGGCGCCATTAGCAAACGTCATACGATCGGTCGCTTTGTGCGTTATCTCCACTCGTTCCCCGATATCAGCAAACATGGCTGTGTGCTCACCGACAATATCGCCAGCGCGAATTGTAGCAAAGCCGATCTCATCTTTAGTACGTTCACCTGTGATACCTTCTCGCGCATAGACAGCTACATCATTCAGCTTGTTGCCCATCGCACCAGCAATGGCTTCGCCCATCCCGATAGCGGTACCAGAAGGAGCATCAACTTTATGACGATGATGTGCTTCGACAATCTCAACATCACAGTAGTCGCCCATCACTTTGGCTGCTTTCTCAAGAAGCTTAAATACTAGGTTCACACCAACAGAGTAGTTAGGAGCCATGACAACAGGCACTTGCTTAGCGGCTTCGTCAATCAGTTCACGCTCTGCATCACTGAAACCAGTCGTCCCAATCACAATACTCTTTCCATGCTTCTTACACAGTTCAAGATTCGCCAACGTACTTACTGGGGCAGTAAAATCGATGATTACATCAAAATTATCGACGTCTTTAGCAAGATCATCCGTTAAGAACACATCGAATTTGCCTTCACCACAAAGTTCACCGATATCGACACCGACAAGTGAGGACTCAGGTCGTTCTGATCCCGCGCTCACTGTCGCCTCTGGGTTAAGGTGTGAAGCTTTAACCAAATTACGGCCCATTCGGCCTGCTGCTCCTGCGATTGCAATACGAACCATTGCGCTTTCTCTCCTTCTCTGGATAACGAGGTTTGCTCTCGTTCTCTCGTTTCGCTTAATCTGTTTAAACTAACAACATACCGTGGTTACCACAAGCAAGTTCATCAGGCTTAAGCGAACTCTTTTACGACACGCTCCAAGATAGGCACGTTCGCTTCAGGAAAGGCATAGTTACCCAATTCTCTTATCTCAACCCAGCGACCTTCTTGACCTTCTCGGCCGTAAGGCTCATTACTGAACTTAGATACCGTAATAAAATCAAACTTAAGTGATTTGTCTGGATAGTCATATTCCAAATGCTCGAAAAGGGCTTGCTCAGTAACTTCAATTCCTACCTCTTCTTCAAGTTCTCTTGCTAGAGCATGTTCAATACTTTCTCCTGACTCGACTTTCCCGCCGGGAAACTCCCAAAACCCGCCTTTATGCTTGTCGTCTGGACGCTTTGTAATAAAAATTTTTGATTTGTCTTGGTTAAAAATAATAGCCGCGACTATGTGAATTCTTTTCATAGGGGTTCCTAACTCTCAAGCCGTTACACTTCAACGGTCTTTGCATCTCTAAAACTATCCGATGCTATCAAAACTTATGAAATTCGACAGCCACAGAATTTGCTTAAAAAAAGAGCCGCCTAGGCGACTCTTTAAAAAATTATCTGACTAATACGTTAGTCGATTTTGCCGTGGCACTGTTTATACTTCTTACCACTACCACAAGGGCAAGGCTCATTGCGACCTACTTTACGTTCATCACGTACCATTGGCTGACTTGAACCTTCTTCAGATTCTTCACCTTCAGAAAGAGGGTTTTGTGCTGCTGCGTGTTGCGCTTGAGCACGACGAGCGGCCTCTTCAGCTTGCGCACGACGTTGCTCTTCCATACGTTCAACTTCTTCTTGTTGCTGAACTCGAACGCGAGATAGAACAGTAATCACATCAGTTTTCAGCGCTTCTAGTAGACCTTCAAACAGTTCAAACGATTCACGCTTGTATTCCTGTTTCGGGTTCTTCTGCGCATAGCCGCGTAAGTGAATACCCTGACGCAAGTGATCCATTGCTGCCAAGTGCTCTTTCCAAAGCGTATCCAGAGTTTGAAGCATAACCGATTTCTCGAAGTTACGAAGCACTTGCGCACCCACCACTTCCTCTTTCTCTTTGTACACTTCAACGGCTAGATTGATGATCTTCTCGCGTAGCGCCTCTTCGTAAAGCTTATCGTCTTCTTCAAGCCATTGCTTCACTGGCGCATCAAGATCGAAGTCTGCTTTCAAGCGCTCTTGCAGACCTTCAACGTCCCACATATCTTCTAGTGATTGTGGTGGGATGTACTCATCAATAACCGCTGTTAGCACATCTTCACGGTTTTGCTCGATCATACCGCTGATGTCTTCAACGTTCATCAATTCGTCGCGCAGCTCGTAGACAACCTTACGCTGATCGTTCGCCACATCATCGTATTCTAGTAGCTGCTTACGGATATCAAAGTTACGACCTTCCACTTTGCGCTGTGCTTTTTCAATTGAGCGAGAAAGCATTTTCGATTCAATTGCTTCACCTTCTTCCATACCACTTTGGATAAGGCTCGCCATACGATCAGAAGTGAAAATACGTAACAAAGAGTCTTCCATAGATAGGTAGAAGCGAGATGAACCTGCATCTCCTTGACGACCAGAACGACCACGTAGCTGGTTATCAATACGGCGAGATTCGTGGCGCTCAGTACCAATGATGTGTAGACCACCAGCATCTAGTACTTGATCATGTACCACTTTCCACTCTGCTTTAATCGCATCGATTTGTTCTTGAGTTGGGTTCTCCAAAGCTTCCACTTTTGATTGCCAACTACCGCCAAGCACAATGTCCGTACCACGACCGGCCATGTTGGTCGCGATAGTTACCGCACCAGGCATACCCGCTTCAGCGACAATTTCCGCTTCCTTCTCATGGAATTTTGCATTCAATACGTTGTGTTTGATCTTAGCCTTCTTCAATGCGTTAGAAAGAAGTTCTGATTTTTCAATCGATACTGTACCAACCAATGTTGGCTGACCTTTCGCAACGCGCTCTTTGATATCTTCAATGATTGCAGCAAACTTCTCAGCTTCGGTACGGTACACCACATCCGGCATATCGTTACGAATCATTGGTTTGTTGGTTGGGATAACCACCGTTTCCAAGCCATAAATAGATTGGAACTCAAACGCTTCAGTATCCGCAGTACCTGTCATACCAGACAGTTTTTCGTATAAGCGGAAGTAGTTCTGGAAGGTAATCGAAGCCAAAGTTTGGTTTTCGTTTTGAATCTTAACGCCTTCTTTCGCTTCTACTGCTTGGTGAAGACCTTCAGACCAACGACGACCTGGCATTGTACGACCAGTATGTTCATCAACAATTACTACTTCACCTTCGTCAGTAACGATGTAATCAACGTTGCGCTCAAACAACACATGAGCACGCAAAGCGGCATTCACGTGATGTAACATGCTGATGTTAGTCGGAGAGTAAAGTGTGTCACCCTCTTCCATAAGACCATTTTTCACCAACAGTTCTTCAACGTACTCTTGGCCCGTTTCTGTGAGGTATACTTGCTTTGATTTCTCATCAACAGTGTAGTGACCATCACCACGATATTCTTCAGAGTCTTCTTTGTCTTGCTTTTTAAGATGCGGGATCAAAAGGTTGATTCGGGTGTATAGCTCAGAGCTATCTTCAGCAGGACCAGAAATGATTAAAGGGGTACGAGCTTCATCAATTAGGATTGAGTCCACCTCATCGACAACTGCAAAGAAGCGTTCACGTTGTACGCGATCTTCGCTACGGAAAGCCATATTGTCACGAAGGTAGTCAAAACCAAATTCATTGTTCGTTCCGTACAAGATGTCAGCTTGGTACGCTTCTTTTTTCTCTTGAGGAGGCATGTTTGGCACGTTTACGCCAACAGTCATACCTAAAAATTCAAATAGAGGGCGGTTTGTCTCTGCATCACGTTTAGCTAGATAATCGTTCACTGTTACAATATGAACGCCTTTACCAGCTAGGGCATTTAGGTAAGCAGGAAGCGTTGCCGTCAGCGTTTTACCTTCACCCGTACGCATTTCAGCGATTTGACCCGCATTTAGAACCATACCACCGATAAGCTGGACGTCGAAGTGGCGCATACCGTAGACACGCTTAGATGCTTCACGAACCGTAGCAAAAGCTTCTGGAAGTAGTTTATCAAGAGTTTCACCCTTATCTAGGCGCTCACGGAATTCAACCGTCTTTGCTTTTAACTCTTCGTCACTTAGAGCCTCGAATGTTGGCTCATAGTTATTAATTTCTTTTACAATTTTTCTAAGGCGGCGCAGTGTTCGGTCGTTGCGACTGCCAATCACTTTTGTCAGTAGCTTAGTTATCATTTTTCGTGAATCTCTCTTTATTCAGACCGTTCCCGATCTACTCATAATGCCTTCAGTCTCTGCCAGTTTGGAACTAAGAATACTGAGATAAATCATTTATCAAAGATATTGAGTTCAAACATCCATATTTCAAGGCTAAGTTTTGAAACAATGTGGCTTAGTGTAAGGATTTTTAATCGATACAACCATAAATAGACGTATTTGTTTGAAGCACTCTGAAGTTTTTACTTAAAGTGGTGACTGATTAGCCGATATTGCATACCGCAATATGTGTAATCCATCCAGAGCAAACTTTGCTTTTTACCTTGCTACATTGTAAAACTGAAGCTAAAGACGTTAATGTAAACTATACCTTGATAGAAAGCTGCTCTAGAATAGCTATATCTCAACAAAATTAGATTTTACCTATGCGTGATCACCGTCCAACCTCGACTGAAGATGTTATTGCTGAGTCACAGTTCAAGCAGATTCAAGAACATGCTGGAGAAATCTTACAGCTTAACCAAGCTTTGCAAGAGGTCTTACCCATGGGGACGGCCGATCATTGCCGAGTAGCGAATGTTCGTAACGGCCATCTATTGATCGATGTCTCTAGTGCCGCGATCAAAATGAAGATCGATTACGATCGCCTCATGATCCTAAATAAACTTCGTACTCAAGGCTTTGCCAAGCTGATGAGCGTTGAAGTGAGGATCAATCCTTCACTATATAGAAACCGCTTTCAACAAGACGACAGACCTAAGCGTCCACCACTAACAGAATCTGCAGCAAAGTCATTAATGACGATTGCCGACATGGCGCCACCTAAAATTCAAGAGCGTTTAAAACGATTAGCCGATATGGCAGAAAAGGAAGATCGTAAGTGAACGTTATTTCAATATGCTGAAAGCTTGAATGTTATTGATAAGTCGAAGATTAAAGCCAAATAGCAAAAAACCAGGCACAAACCTGGTTTTTTATTAATTCTAATGCCAAGTATTTACGCAAGCACCATATTTGGTTCTGCGAATGCTACTGGTGAGCCGACTTCTTCTTCGAATGTAGTCCACTCCCACGCTTCCTGATCTGCAAGAACAGCACGTAACAGTTGGTTATTTAAACCGTGGCCAGATTTAAAGGCACGGAATTCACCAATGATTGGATGGCCACACATGTAAAGGTCACCAATCGCATCCAACACTTTGTGAGTCACAAACTCATTTTCAAAGCGTAGACCTTCTTCATTAAGAATACGGTAATCATCCAAAACGATAGCATTATCAAAACTACCACCCAAAACTAGGTTTTGAGATTGTAGATATTCGATATCACGCATAAAGCCAAACGTACGTGCTCGAGAAATCTCACGAACAAAGCCTTTTGACGAGAAATCAAACAGCAAACGTTGCTCGTCTGATTCAATCGCTGGGTGATTAAACTCAATTTCGAAGTCCATACGGAAGCCGTTAAATGGTACAAATTCTGCCCATTTATCACCATCTTCAAAACGAACTGGCTTTTTGATGCGGATGAAGCGTTTTGGCGCATTTTGCGTTTCGATACCTGCTTGTTGTAGCAAGTATACAAATGGGCTTGCACTACCATCCATGATCGGAATTTCAGGTGCGTCTACTTCGACAACAATGTTATCGATGCCCATACCAGCAAGTGCCGCATTCAAGTGCTCAACAGTTGAAATACGCACGCCTTCGTCGTTCACTAGTGCTGTACATAGCATAGTGTCACGAACCGAAGCTGGATCAGCTGGAAAATCTACAGGTGGATTTACATCTGTACGACGGTAAATGATACCTGTATTTGCAGCAGCCGGGCGCAGAGTAAGTGTGACTTTACGACCAGAGTGGAGACCCACACCAGTTGTTTTCACTATTTCTTTCAGAGTACGTTGTCTGATCATCTGCTTGCCTCTCAAAAATTTGCTACAAAACACGGCCGTCTGTAACGTCGACCGTGAATGCTACCATAATTTTGAGCCATGTCAAATTTATGGGTTAAAGATTAATCAGCCTGACGACGCAAAAATGCCGGTATATCTAAATAACCACTTTCCTTTTCTTGCTTTGGAGCCGCAGAACTTTGGCTCGACGAAGCTGGAGAAGAAGGAGCAGTGTTTGTCGGCTGAGGAGTTACCTGTGGCTTCTCTTGCACTTGATTATTTTGCAAAGTCTGTGCCGGTTTTTCTTCAGCTTGCGTTGCCGCTGCTTGTTGCTGTGGTTGAGCTTGCGGCGTCGGTGCCACTTTAGCTTTACCACCCGCAACTAGCGTGATATCTGGCTTTTTCTCATTACCAATACCTGTCGCTACAACTGTTACGCGGATTTCGTCAGTCATATCAGGGTCTAGAGAAGTACCGATAACAACAGTCGCATTGTCAGAAGCGAATGCCTTCACTGTATTACCAACCGTCTCAAACTCGTCAAGACGCATATCCAGACCAGCAGTAATATTGACAAGAACACCACGAGCGCCCGCTAGATCGATGTCTTCCAGAAGTGGGCTAGAAATTGCCATTTCAGCCGCTTCTTCAGCACGGTCTTCACCTTTGGCGATGCCGCTACCCATCATTGCGTGACCCATTTCAGACATTACAGTTCTTACGTCCGCAAAGTCGACGTTGATCATGCCAGGGCGAGTAATTAGCTCAGCAATACCTTGAACGGCATTCTTAAGAACATCGTTAGCGCTTGCAAAAGCTTCTAGTAGTGTTACACCACGACCAAGTACTTTAAGTAGCTTTTCGTTTGGAATCGTGATCAAAGAGTCAACATGCTTAGACAGCTCATCGATACCTTGCTCAGCAAATGCCAAACGCTTTTTACCTTCAAAACTAAACGGTTTAGTTACTACCGCTACTGTTAGAATGCCAAGCTCTTTAGCCACTTCAGCAATAACAGGCGCTGCACCAGTACCGGTACCGCCACCCATACCAGCTGCGATAAACACCATATCGGCGCCAGTCAGGGAATCTTTAATTCGATCTCTGTCTTCGAGAGCTGCGTCACGGCCAACCTGTGGATTAGCACCTGCACCCAGACCTTTAGTGATATCACCACCGATCTGAATAACATTGCCAACGCTTGTCTTACGAAGTGCTTGCGCATCAGTGTTGACGCTGATGAATTCCACACCTTCGATGGATTCACGCACCATGTGTTCAACGGCGTTACCACCGCCGCCACCAACCCCAACGACCTTGATTACTGCATCGTCAGACATTTCCATCATCGGTTCAAACATGTGTTGTCTCCGTTTATCCTGCAACTCAGGTTAAAACTCTTTTTGTATCCAGTTACGCAATTTATCGAAAAAGCCAGTTACAGATGAGCGTTTAGGTTCATTATAATCGCTATCGTCGCTAGACTGCATGTCTCTTGCGTAATGAAGTAATCCAACTGCCGTAGAATGGTACGGCTCTTTTACATAGTCAGTTAATCCGCTGACTTCGAGCGGTTTGCCGACCCTTACTTGATTGCGGAATACGCGTTCCGCACATTCTACCACTCCGTTCATTTGCGCAGCACCGCCAGTGAGTACAACTCCCGCGGCGAGATGGTGCTTGATACCCTCTTCGCGCAATTTTGCTTGTACAGAGTCGATAGTTTGGTTAACCAGTCCCATAAGCTCAGAGTAGCGTGGCTCAATCACTTCTGACAACGTTTGACGTTGCAGGCTACGTGATGGTCGTCCACCTACGCTTGGTACATTAACCGTGTCATCCTTACTGACCAGTTCACTCAAAGCACAGCCATATTTGACTTTTATTTCTTCAGCATCGCTCACTGGCGTACCAAAAGCAAAAGCAATATCACTGGTTACAGCATTTCCTGCGTACGAAAATACTTCTGTGTGACGTAACGCACCGCCAGTCCAGATGGCCACATCCATCGTGCCGGCGCCAATATCAACCACACAAACTCCAAGCTCTCTTTCATCCTCGGTGATTACTGCATTGCTAGCAGCAAGCCCAGAAAATACGAGTTGTTCTACTTTAAGGCCGCAGCGTTCTACCGCCTTAATAATGTTGCGTGCCATGTCATTATGGCATGAGATAAGGTGGACACTCACTTCCATTCTTACCCCAGATAAACCAAGCGGATTTTTGATTCCTTCTTGGTAATCAATGGTGAACTCTTGCGGGATCACATGAAGAATTCGCTGTTCATCACCGATTTTAATCGATTTTGCGGTATGGATAGCTCGATCCATGTCTTCTTGAGACACCTCTTCATCAGAAATCGTGCCCATACCTTTTTCAATTCGGCTTGCGATATGCTTACCAGACAACGAAATGAAGACTCGGCTGATCTGGCACTCTGCCATTAATTCAGCTTGATCAATTGCACGTTGTACTGATTTTACAACCGACTCCAAATCATTCACGCCACCTTTATCCATGCCGCGTGAGGGGCTACTACCTGCGCCAATAATATTAATTTGACCGTCTGGTAAAACCTCACCCACTAGAGCCGATACGGTTGCAGTGCCTATATCAAGACCAACAATAATGTTGTCATCAGCGGCCTTAGTCATCTGTACTCTCTTCTAACTCTTGTTCAGGAAACCAACCAACTGCGGCTCCTGTATCGTACCTAAGATCGATATAACTGATTCTTTGCGTGTCACTGCCAAGCTTGTTATAGAGCTTAAAAAAGCGCTCTATACGCTCAAGAAGAGACTCTTTACCGAGCTCTAATCGAATACCGTTATCAAGGATGATTTGCCAAGCTCGTCGCTCGTTTAATACCAGAGACGATATCGCTAAACCCAATTGCTGAAACTTAGGACTCAAATCACGGTAAGTCTGTAAGACTTCCGGTCCGCTATCTTTGGGTCCGTACAGCTTCACTTTTTCTTCTTGCAACAGAGCAACATCTCCATCAAAAACGAACCCGTTTTTATCTAACAGTTCGTTGCCATTCCAAATGGCTTCTGGTTGATGCTCCGTCAAAAAAACTTTTACTGTATCCGGCCACTGCTTTCGGATTGCGGCATGCGCTACCCATGGCAGAGCTTCGACACTTTGCTGTAATACATCAATATCCTGAGACATAAATGTACCGATGTGATCAATTCGACTAAATGCAGCCTGCACATCGTCAGCTTGGACATACTCCAGTTTCCCCTGAAGTACTATTTTGGAGAGAGGTAACCTTTGGTCATCCCACATCCAACTGATCGCCGCGTACAAAACAGAACTAATTAAAGTCACAACCACAACGAAAAATAACGCACCCAAGATTTTTTCTTGACGACCAGGGTTGTTACCCGTATTTGGTCGCTCGTCATTCAGTGCAATATTCAACAACGTCTTCGTTTCCTGACTTTTGTCGTGTACTTTTTACCCATATAATTACGCAGAGGTAAAAGTCTTGACTTTAACCTTGGGATTATACTGAGCTCTTGTAAACTATCAAACACTGATAGCAATAAATCACAATGATATTGACGCAAAATCGAGATCTGAGTCTTTATCTGTCCTTCGCATCAACAATATGTGTCAGCCAAGCATCGTGTTTATATTCAATTTAAGACCTGCCAGCTGTTTCGCCACTTTACCAATATCACCCGCACCTTGCGTTAAGATTAGGTCGCCGTCTTGTATAACGTTAGCTAAAACTGAAGGTAATTGCTCGATTTCTGGAACAAAAATCGGATCTACCTTGCCTCGGCTGCGAATTGTGCGACATAAAGCGCGCCCATCAGCACCTGCAATCGGCTTTTCACCCGCTGCGTAAACATCCAGCATGATCAATACATCCACCTGTTCAAGCACATTCGCGAAATCATCGTATAAATCACGAGTACGGCTATAACGGTGCGGTTGGAAAATCATCACCAAACGCTTGTCTTGCCACCCACTGCGTGCTGCATTAATGGTTACATCCACTTCTGTTGGATGATGGCCGTAATCATCAACAAGCATTGCATGGCCGTTGCCAGTATCAAACTCGCCAAGGTGATCAAAACGTCTTCCCGTACCTTGAGTACCAGCCATTGCCTTTAGGATCGCATCGTCTTCAATATCATCTTCAGTAGCAACCGCAATCGCAGCAGACGCATTCAATGCATTGTGACGACCTGGAATATTCAGCGTGATATCTAAGTTAGCTCGCCCTTTACGTACTACCGTAAATTTGCCTTGCTGTCCCTCTTGACGATAATCTTCAATACGTACGTCGGCATCTTCAGAAAAACCGTAAGTTATCACTTGACGACTAATACGTGGGATTAACTCTCGAACCACAGGATCGTCAATGCAAACAATTGCTTGGCCGTAAAACGGTAGATTATGAAGGAAATCGATGAAGGTTTGCTTTAAGGTTTCAAAGTCACCACCATAGGTATCCATATGATCGGCTTCGATATTGGTAACAATGCTCACCATTGGTTGCAAGTGCAGGAATGACGCGTCACTTTCATCTGCCTCTGCAATTAGAATACGACTCGAGCCTAGACGCGCATTTGTACCTGCGCTTTTCACCAAACCGCCATTCACAAACGTTGGATCAAGACCGGCTTCAGAATAGATTTGAGTAACAAGAGCGGTCGTCGTGGTTTTACCGTGTGTACCCGCAACGGCAATACCGTGACGGAATCGCATCAATTCAGCCAACATCTCTGCGCGGCGTACAATAGGGATGCGTAATTCACGTGCCGCCATCACTTCTGGGTTTTCTTCGTTGATCGCCGTTGACACAACAACCACACTGGCTTTTTCTACATTACTGGCTTGATGACCAATAAATACCGTCGCACCTTTTGATACCAAACGCTCTGTCACAGCGTTCTCTGATAGATCAGAACCTGTGATTTGGTAGCCTTCGTTCAACAGCACTTCTGCAATGCCGCTCATGCCCGCACCACCAATACCGATGAAGTGGATGGATTTCACGCGGCGCATCTCTGGCACCATTGCGCGAATCTGAGCTAAGTTTTGTGTATGTTGGATTGTCATCAATTCTATTCTCAATAATTCGGTTAACGCTTTTCGGTCAAAGCGACAATGGCTTGTGCGACAACTCGGTCAGCATTCAATTTTGCAGCGCCACGCGCTTGCTCAGCCATTGTAAGTAAAGCTTGGCGATCCAATTGTTGGATCTGCAGAGTCAGAGACTCAACGGTTAAATCTGGTTGTTCAATCATTTTCGCCGCGCCGCAATCCACCAAGTGGTCTGCATTAAGTGCTTGCTGGCGGTCTTTGTGCATGAATGGAACAAAAATAGCGCCTACACCTGCCGCCGAGACTTCAGATACGGTTAACGCTCCAGAGCGACAAACTAAAAGGTCAGCCCATGTGTAAGCTTCTGCAACGTCATCAATGAATTCCATTACTTCTGCATTTACCACACCATTAGCTTGGTATGCTGCATTCACTTCTTCGGCGGCACCTTTACCCGCTTGATGACGAATACAGTAATCTTCGCCCAATTTCGACATCACTTCTGGCAGAGTTTGGTTAAGAATACGTGCGCCTTGGCTGCCACCCATCACCAAAATGCGAATTGGACCTTGGCGCTCTTGCATGCGCTCAGTTGGCGCTGCTAATTGAGTCACGTCTTCACGAACTGGGTTCCCAACCACATCGGCATTTGGAAAAGCGCCTGGGAAAGCCTGAAAAACCTTCTTAGCGATTTTCGATAACCATTGGTTCGTTAAACCTGCTACTGCATTTTGTTCATGCAGAACAACAGGAATACCACTCATCCAAGCGGCAATACCACCCGGGCCGCTAACATAACCGCCCATACCAAGCACTGCGTCTGGCTGCCAGCGTTTCATGTGAGCACGAGCCTGCATAATGGCATTGATAATTTGAAATGGTGCTGCAAGAAGACGTTTAACGCCTTGACCTCGTAACCCTTTCACTTTGATAAAGTCGATTTCAATGCCATGTTTTGGCACCAAATCCGCTTCCATTCGATCCGCCGTACCTAACCAACGGATCTCCCAACCTTGCTCTTGAAGCTGTTTTGCTACCGCCAAACCTGGGAATACGTGACCGCCAGTACCACCAGCCATCACCATCAAACGCTTATTTTGTTTCATTAGCTTGTTGTTCTGATTGTTGTTGCTCGCGTTTCAAGCGGCATTCGTAATCGATACGCAGTAGTATGGACACTGCGACGGACATAATTATTAGACTAGAACCACCATAACTGATGAGTGGAAGTGTTAAACCTTTAGTTGGAACAATACCGGCGGCAGCTCCAACATTAACCAAGGTTTGAAACGCAAACCAAATACCAATTCCGAAAGCCAGATAACCTCCGAACATTTCGCCTTCTTCAAATGCACGCTTGCCGATGTAAACCGCTTTTAGCACCAAGCTAAAAATAAGCATTAAGACCAGCACTACGCCTACGAAACCAAGCTCTTCAGCAAGTACGGCAAACACAAAGTCGGTATGCGCTTCCGGTAGATATTCCAGTTTTTGAATTGAATTACCGAGACCTTGTCCGAACCATTCACCACGACCAAACGCCATCAAAGACTGAGTCAACTGATAGCCACTGCCAAATGGATCTTCCCACGGGTCAAGGAAGGAGGTTACTCGTCGCATACGGTATGGCTCGACGAGAATCAAACCTACTACAGCGCCGATACCTGCCACCATCAAGGCGAGAAACTGGGTTAGTTTTGCACCTGCGATAAAAAGCATGCCAAACAGCGTGACCAGCATCACGACGACCGTCCCCAAGTCTGGCTGACCAAGTAGTAATACTGCGAAGAAGGCAAACACCATGATTGGCTTCATAAAGCCACCAAAGAACGTTTGTCGTACTTCGTCTTGCTTTCGAACTAAGTAACCAGACATGAAGATAAACAGCGATAGCTTCGCGACTTCCGCTGGCTGAAGGTTAAACAGCCCAAGGGGAATCCAACGAGACGCACCATTAACCGACTTACCCGCCAAGAGCACGATGATCAACAGTGCGAAAGAAGCCCAAAGTAAGTAATGGCTCTTCTTAAACCACTCTTGCAAAGGCACTTGCAAAATAACAGCGGAGGTCCCTAACGCCAGCACGAGAAACGTCGCATGACGAAACATAAAGTGGAACGGCTGTTCCGTTAATCGAGAGCTGATTGGAAATGATGCAGAGGTTACCATGACCAAACCAGTCAACATCAAACCCAGTGCAATCCACACTAACTGACGATCAAACATCGCCTCTGGGGCTGGATGCTTGAGCCAATTGCCAATACTGCGTTTAACGTTACCTAAACCCACGAAGTGTGTAACCTTTAATTATGCATATTTCTGAGCAAGAGCAGCGAAAGCATCACCTCTTGCCATAAAGTTGTCGAATTGATCAAAGCTAGCACATGCAGGAGACAGCATCACCATATCACCTGGTTTTAACTGCGAAGATACTTGTTGAATCACATCTTCCATAGTGTCGAAACGTATTGCAGATTCATGCAGTGGCATAAATTCATCGCCATCAGCGCCAAAGCAACACAGTTGCAAGTTAAGCGTCGCGAAGATCGGTTTTAATGGCGAGAAGTCAGCACCTTTGCCAACACCACCAACGAGTAAGTAGAGCTTGCCTGTCGATTCCAAACCAGATAGCGCAGCCATAGTGCTGGCAATATTAGTTGCTTTAGAGTCATTCACCCATTTGACGCCTTGATTATCCGCAACCACCTGGCATCGGTGTGTCAGTCCCGTGTAATTTTTAAGTGCATTCAATGCTTTGTGATAGTTTACGTCCGCAGCTTTTAATAGCGCTAAAGCAACCAGAGCGTTAGATAAGTTGTGCTTACCAACCAACTTAAGCTCATCACTTGCGACAACTCGTTGACCGTGATCGAGCAGCCAAGTACGGTTGCCATCCACCTCGAGACCAAAGTCCTGATTGTCGCTGCCAAATGTCACCAATGGCATCTCTGCGTCTGGGAAGGTTTCTTGATCATCACGGTTCACGACTGCAAGAGCAGCATGGTTAAAAATACGCAACTTAGCTTGTCGATAGTCAGACATGCCTTGATAACGATCCATATGATCTTCAGAAAGATTCAGAAACGCAGCGGCTTTGAGCTTTAAGCTTGACGTCGTTTCTAACTGGAAGCTCGAGAGTTCGAGTACATATAGGTCTGCGTCTTGTTCTAACAAATCCAGAGCAGGCACACCGATGTTACCACCAACGCCAACATCCAAACCTGCAGCGTTAGCCATCACACCTGTGAGGTCGGTTACTGTGCTCTTACCGTTTGAGCCCGTAATCGCAATCACCGGTTTCTGCACCGCCCAAGCGAATAACTCGATATCACCTACTACTGCCGTACCTTTTGCTAATACGGCTTGGATCTCTGGTGTCGCTAGCGCAATACCAGGGTTGGTCACGATAAGATCCGCGTCAGAAAGCCAGTCTGTATTCCAACCACCACTATGCAGTTGAACATCTTCCGGCAAGCGCTCTGCACCCGGAGGGTTTACGCGAGTATCAATGACTTTGACCACAAGCTGTGGCTGATTTTTTCTTAGGTGTTTAACGACAGAGAGCCCGGTAATACCGAGCCCTACGACGACAACACTATGTATGTTTTGCCAACGTTCCATATTTGATCACACTGTAAATCTTGTTCTTGGAAAGTGCGATTAACGCACTTTCAATGTCGCAAGACCAATCAGAACAAGAACCATAGAAATAATCCAGAAACGCACGATTACGCGAGGTTCTGGCCAACCTTTCAATTCGTAGTGGTGGTGAATCGGTGCCATACGAAAAATGCGCTGACCACGCAGTTTGTATGAACCCACCTGTAGAATTACCGACAGCGTTTCCATCACAAACACACCGCCCATGATCACCAACACCAACTCTTGACGAACGAGAACAGCAATAGTGCCTAACGCGCCGCCAAGCGCTAGTGAGCCGACATCACCCATGAACACTTGTGCTGGATACGTGTTAAACCACAAGAAACCAAGGCCTGCACCGACGATTGCTGTACATACGACAACCAACTCAGAAGCATGTGGTAAGTATGGAATATGAAGGTATTCAGAGAAGTTAACGTTACCGGTCGCCCATGCAATAACCGCGAAGCCTGCTGCAACAAGAACCGTTGGCATGATTGCCAAACCGTCTAGACCATCAGTCAGGTTAACCGCGTTACTTGTACCTACAATGACAAAGTAAGTCAGAATGATATACATCAAACCAAGCTGCGGCATGATGTCTTTAAAGAATGGCACCACTAGCTGAGTTGCTGCTGTGTCTTTACCGTAAGCATACAATGCGAAAGCGACGACAAACGCGATCAACGACTGCCAGAAGTACTTCCAACGCGCGATCAAGCCATCGGTATTTTTGCGTACCACTTTACGATAATCATCAACAAATCCGACCGCACCGTAGCCAAGTAAGACTGTCAGTACCGCCCATACGTAAGGGTTGGATAAGTCTGTCCATAGCAAAATCGTGATTGAGATGGCCGCTAAGATCATGATACCGCCCATTGTTGGGGTACCACGCTTACTAAAGTGAGATTCAGGACCTTCGTTACGCACTACCTGACCAATTTGCAGCATTTGCAAACGCTTGATCATGATTGGTCCCATCCATAATGACAGACCTAGAGCGGTTAATACGCTTAGGATTGCTCGAAAAGACAAGTATTCAAACAATCGGAAAAAAGACAGGTATGGCTGTAGCAGCTCGGCAAGCCAAATAATCATTAATAATACTCCTTCAAAGCAGCAGCGACTTCAAACATACGTGCACCATTCGCTCCTTTCACCAATATCGTATGGTTTTCAGGAACGGCTTGGTCTAGATGCTGCTTGATGTATTCAATCATCTCTTGGTGCGTCTCAAAATGAATGCCTTGGCAAAGATCACTGATCACCTTGGCGTCTGCACCATATGTGAGAACATGTTCAAATTTTTGTGGGGCAGCATGTTCCCCGACTTGACGATGAAGTGCAAGACTTTCCTCGCCCAATTCCGCCATATTACCTAAAATCAGCCAGCGTTGACCTGGGAAAGCGGCCAATAAATCAACTGCCGCTTTCATGGCTGGCACGCTCGCGTTGTAGCTGTCGTCAATCAATTTTATCTTTTCGCTCAGCGCTTCAACCTCGACGCGACCTTTCACTTTGTTCAAATGTTTAAGGCCAGCGCGAACCTCTTCTAATGTGGCGCCCATTTGTAACGCAATAATAGAAGCAGCGATCGCATTCGCAACGTTGTGTTGACCTATAATACCCAGAGACAGTTCAATTTCTTGTGAGCTTGCTGCGATATGTAAGTCAAAGCTTGCTTCACCTGCGGCGTTCAATACGATGTTAGAAGCGAAGAAGTCTGCATCAGTATTACTTTGTGAAAAAGTAATGACTTTCTTATCTGCTAACACTTCATCCCACTTGGCTTCACCATTGCTGTCTAGGTTAACAATCGCAATACCACCAGCTGAAAGGCCTTGGTAGATTTCACCTTTGGCTTGTTTCACGCCATCGATAGAACCAAAGCCTTCAAGGTGAGCGGCGGCTACATTGTTCACTAACGCGATATCTGGTTTTACTAACTGAGTCGTGTAAGCAATTTCACCTATATGATTAGCACCAAGCTCAATCGCGGCATAATCATCATCCTGCTGTGAGCGCAATAATGTCAACGGAACACCAATATCATTATTGAAGTTACCCGCCGTGAATAACACTTTGCCTTTCAATTGCAGGATACTCGCAACCATTTCTTTTACGGTCGTTTTACCGCAACTTCCGGTGATGGCAACGGTAGGTGTTTTGCATGCTTGATGCACCCAAGAAGCAAACTCACCCAATGCAAGTTTGGTATCCGACACCACAATTTGCGGCACATTCACATCTAAGCGTTTTTCTACGAGTAAAGCACCGGCACCTGCATCTACCGCTTGTTGGCAAAAGTTGTGCGCATCAAAGCGCTCCCCAACTAACGCGACGAATAAAGCCCCACGCTCAATCGTTCGTGTATCAGTAGAAACCGCGTCGATAAGTAGCTCGTCGCCGAATCGCTCACCACGAGTGATGTCTGCAATTTGAGATAACGTTACTTTGATCATGAGGTCAATCCTAAAAGTTGCATTGCGGACTCGCGGTCGGAGTAATGAATCGTTTCGCCATTACGAATCTGATAATCTTCATGGCCCTTTCCAGCTAACAAGATAATGTCGTTTGGCGAAGCATTTTCAATGGCATAAGACAGCGCTTTGAAGCGGTCATGCTGAACAATCGCTTCAGCAGGTTTTGACAGCCCAGCTAACATATCTTTCACAATCTGAACCGGATCTTCGCTGCGTGGGTTATCGTCAGTCAACACCACTCTGTCGCCCAGACGCTCTGCAATTTCCGCCATCATTGGACGCTTACCTGCATCGCGATCGCCACCGCAGCCAAAAATAGCCCACAGCTGGCCTTCACAATGAACTCGTAAAGCTTGCAGCGCTTTTTCTAAAGCATCAGGAGTATGAGCATAATCGACCACGACTTTGGCACGATCCTCAGTTTGGAATAACTCCATTCGGCCGAGTACGGGTTGCAGTTGACCTGCAGTTTCGAGTAACGCTTGTTTCTCTTTACCTAAGCTTAATAAGGTCGCAAAAGCGAGCATTAAGTTGGTTGCATTAAACTCACCAATCAATGGCGCGTGCAATTCACCTGAGCCAAATTTACCATCGAACTTAATAGTAATCCCTGACTCCGCGTAACTGACTTCCGTCGCCCAAATTGCGCTTTCAAATTCAGTGTTCGGCTTGAGCGAAACAGCGACCGCATTACTTAACTGCGACGCCCATTGATGACCTACTTCATCATCAGCATTGATAATGGCACGTTCACATTGGTGTTGCGTGAACAACCCAAGCTTTGCATTGGCATACTCTTCCATCGTGCCATGATAATCTAAGTGGTCACGACTTAAGTTAGTAAACACGCCCGCCGCAAATGATAGTGCTTTGACACGACCTTGCGTCAGGCCATGGGAAGATACTTCTAGCGCGGTGTATGTGGCTTGTTGATTTGCGAGAGAGGAGAGCGTTTTCTGAATTTCAACGGCATTCCCCGTTGTATTCGCAGCTTGTTGCAAGTTATTGAGGAAGCCATTTCCTGTTGTTCCCATTACCGCCGCTTTATGGTCAAGCAGTTCTAGCCATTGCGCTATTAACTGGGTAATGGTGGTTTTGCCGTTGGTACCGGTGACACCAATCAAATCCATATTAGGGTAAGCATAGAGCTTTCCAGCAATTGCGGATAAACGTTGGTCCAACCTATCGATGTAAATGACGGGAACATCATCAATGATTTCGACCGTACCATGTGTTTTGACATCGCAGGCTTGCGCCAGGGCTGCATTTGCACCTTGCTCAATTGCAGAGGCAATGAATTTACGCCCATCCACAACATGGCCAATCACTGCTACAAACGTGGTTCCAGGTTGAACTCTTCGGCTGTCGAGCTCCAATTCAGAAACAAGAACGGACGATAAGCTAGGGCAATCCACCCAAGGGGAAAGCAGCACGTCCATACTGATGGCTTTAGTCATATTTGTTCTCCGAGCTTTGGCTCAGGTTTTCTTAATTTTGTTTGCTCAGTAAACCACAGGGCTTACTGTTGGAATTTGTTTTCGTCAGGTGCAACATTGAGTATTTGTAGCGCGCCTTTCATGATTTCAGAGAAGACAGGAGACGCTACCGAACCACCATAGTAGTCATCGCCTTGAGGCTCATTTACGATCACTACTAAAGCAATTCGCGGATCGCTAACCGGAGCAAGCCCAGCCGTGTAGGTGATGTACTCATCGCTGTACCCACCGGCAGAAGCTTTACGTGATGTACCTGTTTTCGCTCCCACTCGATAACCAGGAACTGCCGCTCTGCGAGCCGAGCCCCCTTTTTGAGTTACGGTTTCCAACATGTCTAATACTTGACGCGCATACTTCGCACTCACCACTTGACGTGACATGTCATGATCATTGCTTTCAATAATATGAATAGGCTCGTATTTGCCAAGGTTTCCAAGCGTCGCATAAGCATGGGCTAGCTGAATTGGTGTAATTGATAGACCGTAACCAAACGCAATCGTGGCGCGCTCAATTGGCGACCAACGAGTTCGTGTAGGAAAAATACCCGTCACTTCCCCAACTAGGTTTAGGCCAGAAAGCTCACCAAAACCCACTGAACTGTACAGCCCAAGAAGCGCCTCTACCGGCATTTGCATTGCTAGCTTCGTCACACCGATATTACTCGACTTTTTAAGGATCGTGGTCAAGCTCGCTTTGCCTACGCGAGAGACATCTCTGACTCGACTACCACCTAAACGTAGGACACCATTACCGGTATCTACGATGGTATCTTTATCGGCTATCCCATTTTCTAAGGCGGCTAAAATAACGAAAGGCTTAATGGTCGAACCAGGCTCCATTGAGTCCGTGATCACTCGGTTACGCATTTGATAGCTTTGCCAATCGCTACGATTGTTAGGGTTGTAAGAAGGAGCATTAACCATGGCCAATACGGCGCCCGTTTTTACATCCAACATGACAACGGAACCTGAAGTGGCGCGGTGGTCCGCAACGGCTTGCTTAATCGCACGATACGCAATCGCCTGTAGGCGCTGATCGATAGTTAACTGAAGTGATTTGCCTTCTTGCTTGTCTTGCCAAGCAATGTTTTCCACAACACGACCATAACGGTCTTTACGAATAGTTTTCTTACCCGCCGCGCCAGTGAGCCACTCATCGTAGCTACGCTCCACACCTTCTAGGCCATGCCCGTCAATGCCTGTTACACCGACTAAGTGAGCACTAACCTCACCTGCAGGATAATAACGACGAGATTCCGACTTAAGGCCAACACCTGGCAGCTTTAGCTCACGAATATAGTTCGCCATGGCCGGACTGACCTGGCGCTGCAAGTAGATAAAGCGACGTTTTTCATTGCGCTTAATTTTGTCTATTAACCCTTGTCGGTCAATACCAAGAACATCCGCTAATGCATGCCAACTTTTGGTCTGGCTTAACGCGTTTTCTTTAAATATAGTGGCAGGATCTGCCCAAACCGCCTCAACCGGTACACTGACAGCAAGCGGCTCACCATTTCGATCCGAAATAATACCGCGAGCAGAAGGAATGGATTTAACACGAACCGAACGTAGGTCACCTTGTTTAATCAGGTTATCTGGCTCAATGATTTGGATGTAGGCTACGCGTGCCACCAAAAGGGCAAATGCACAAAAAACAAAAAACAGTAATAGATGGAAGCGCCAACGAATCAAGAAAGATTCTTCGACCGCCACTTTCACTGCTTTATTATCGTTTTTCTTATCCCCCGTAGCCGCTTTCTCTTTTGCTACAGGTTTACGCTTATTGGCTTGTTTCGTGTTGGATTTTTTTCTAATCATTTGAGCGTGACAACCACTTCTTTATCGCCATCAGGTCGTTTCATTTCAAGTTCTTTTTTGGCAAGGTCTTGAACACGACTGTGTTCCGCGAGGGCAGTTTCTTCCAACATTAAGTTGCGCCATTCGCTATCTAATCGTTCTCGTTCAACCAACGTATGGTCTTTCTCGGTGATCGCTTGACGCGCATGGTGGGTAGCAAATACCACTCCCATTGCCGATGCCACGAACAATAGCAACAACAGTAATGGCCAGCGACCAACAGTGAGGAGATCTGTTGCAATCAACTTAGCAAGATTAGGAGTGGATTTCGTCATAATAATTAAAGCTTTTCCGCAATTCTTAACACAGAGCTGCGCGAGCGAGGGTTCATTTCAATTTCTTGTTTGCTTGGCTTAATCACTTTGCTCACCGCTTTCATATTCGCACTACCAAGAGCACGAATTTGCTCTTCCGTCATTGGAATACCGTGTGGCACTTCAGGCCCTTTGCTCTCTTTACGGATAAAACGTTTGACCATACGGTCTTCCAGAGAGTGAAAGCTAATCACAGATAAACGGCCTTCAGGAGCCAGAATGCTCGCCGCGCCTTTAAGTGCCGTATCAATTTCTTCTAACTCACTGTTGATGTAAATACGAAAAGCCTGGAAAGCACGAGTCGCAGGGTGTTTTTTCTCTTTAAAACTTTTCGGTGCGGCATCTGAAATCAATTTTGCCAGCTGACCAGTGCGAACCATTGGCTCATTTTCTTCATCTTCACGGTAGGCAACAATCGCTTTTGCAATACGGCGCGCATGTTTATCTTCCCCAAACTCGCGAATGACCCAAGTGATATCATCGAGGTCTGCTTCCATCAACCATTGAGATACTGGAACACCTGATGTCGGGTCCATACGCATATCTAGCGGACCGTCTTTCATAAAGCTAAAGCCACGCTCTGCGTCGTCTAACTGAGGAGAAGAAACGCCTAAATCCAGCAGAACACCATCCACTTTTCCAACTAGCCCATACTCTTCAGCATACTCAGCAATACCAGAAAATGGACCATGAATAATGGTGAAGCGAGGGTCATTGATTTTGCCTGCCTCAGCGATCGCTTGAGGGTCACGGTCGATACTGTACAGTCGGCCATTTTCACCGAGTTTAGATAGAATTGTCCGGCTGTGACCGCCACGGCCAAATGTTCCATCAATATAGACGCCGTCTGGTTTGATAGCTAAGCCATCAATGGATTCATTTAATAACACGGAAATATGTTGGAAGGTTTCGGTCATAGCTTTCTCGTTGAATGATCTTGAAGCGATTCTTTAGTGTACTGATTTCCTACATCATCGCCACCACAAGTCTAAAGTTAGACGTGATTTACGCCAAGTTTATTGGTAATGACATAGTTTGCGTCAATTAAATGCAAAAAACCCATCACTACCGAAGTAGAGATGGGTCTCGAATAGGTGGAGCCGACACATAAGCCGGGTTCTGTTCCGCTTGCGCGGCGGTAGCCATTCGTCTAGGCCAGCAATCACTCACTGGCTCGAGCAACCTACCCGCCTCCTTACGCGAGCAACGCAATGTGGAGGCCTATTTGGTCTTGCTTCAGGTGGAGTTTACCCTGCTACGAACTATTGCTAGTCGTCCGGTGCGCTCTTACCGCACCCTTTCACCCTTACCTGTACCCTTACGGGCCATCGGCGGTCTTCTCTCTGCTGCACTTGTCGTAGGCTTGCGCCCCCCAGGCGTTACCTGGCACCTTGCTCTATGAAGCCCGGACTTTCCTCCCCTTTGTCAGTCTCCCGAAGGACGTCAACGTCAGTCTCCCAAAGGGACTTCGACGTCAGTCTCCCGAAGGACATCAACAAAGCAGCGACTACCCAGTCAGCTCCGAGGGCGGATTGTATAGAGTTCTCACTTCAGAGTCTAGTTAGATCACAGATATGATGAAATGAATGCACTAAGTGATGACTTTTTAGTCAACGTGCCAAAAATAGATAATAAAAAGGCCGATGCCTAAACATCAGCCCTCATTGACCATTTATCTCGCTAGTGGCACTTAGTCTAAGTTTTCTAAGCCCCATTTATATAACGCATTCTTCTTCAAGTTATGTATTTCTGCCACCAAAGCAGCTGCTTTTTTCAAAGGCAGCTCTTTGGTCAAAATGCCTAACGTGCGTAAAGCATCTTCAGGTAGTGAGTCGTCTGTTGTTTCACGATGGCCATGTACCAACAATACCATTTCACCACGCTGTTGGTTATCGTCACTTTTCACCCATTCAATCAGCTCACCTAACGGCATGCCTTGAATGGTTTCAAAGGTTTTTGTTAGCTCTCTTGCCAACACAACTTCTCTATCTGGGCCAAGAACGTCTAACATGTCTTGTAGAGAGTCTAAAATACGGTGCGGTGACTCGTAAAAAATACACGTACGCTCTACCGAAGCAATCTCTAGGAATTTATCCTTACGACCTTTGCTTTTCGGTGGTAAAAAACCTTCGAAGCTAAAGCGATCCGATGGCAAGCCAGAGGCACTTAACGCCGTAATGACCGCACAAGCACCTGGAAGAGGCACAACTCTAACGCCCGCTTGACGACATTTTGTCACCAAATGGTATCCTGGGTCGCTGATAAGTGGCGTACCAGCGTCAGAAACTAATGCGATAGACTGACCGGAAAGCAGCTTTTCTACCAAAACTTGTGCTTTTTGCTGCTCATTGTGGTCATGTAGAGCAAAAGTTTTGGTTTGAATATTGAAGTGAGACAGTAATTTGCCCGTATGTCGAGTATCCTCAGCGGCAATGATGTCCACAGTCGACAGAATTTCGATAGCACGTTGGGTGATATCCGCTAAATTTCCGATTGGAGTCGGTACGATATAGAGAGTTGGCCCCTCATTCGGCAACTTATTTTTATCTGTCATTTGTTTACCATCACTTCAACGATTAATATAGAGACAATTTTGTACAAAATTATAGAGAACTCACGGCAATGATTAACCATAAGAGACTCAGTGTACCACGCATACTTACTCCTGTTGCACTAGCAATTACGCTCGCCGCCTGTTCTTCAGGTCCAAGACAGCCTGATGGCGTTGATGTAACACTTGAGCCTACTCAGTCTGTTCAGAACTATATGATCCAAGCTGATAGCACGGAAGGCAGTTTACAAAATGACTGGTTGATCATGGCAACCAAAGCCGCGATTCAAGCAAACCAGTTTGATCAAGCAGAAATGTTGATCAAGCGCCTGGCTCGTCAACAGTTAACCGAAGTTCAGCAAGCAGAGTGGCAACTAGCGCGTGCGACCATACAGCAAAAACAGGGTAATTACTCTCAGTTGCTGCAATTGTTGAATTTTAAACCTTGGTGGAAGTTGCCAAATGAGCAATGGAAAGACTATTACTTGATGCGTGCCGACGCTTATCAAGGTCTTAACCAAGCGTTTGAGGCAAACCGCCAACTGGTTGCATTTGGCCAATATGCATCGTCCGCGGAGCAGAGAGAGATTTCTAGCCGTATTTGGATGAACTTTGGCAGCTACTCCGAGTACGAACTGACCTCATTAGAAACAGAGCCAAATGAAGATGTTTTGGATGGTTGGCTACAACTCGCTATTTATGCGAAAACGCTGTCGGGCAACTTATCCCAACTAAAAAATACCCTAGAACGCTGGTTAAACGAGAACCCATCGCACCCAGCCGCTATCTACACACCAGAAGAGATTCAAAACATTCTCTCTCTAGATATCGTTAAACCAAACAACACCGCTTTGTTACTGCCGCTTACTGGTAAATTCTCGCCACAAGCGCAATTAATTCGTGATGGTTTTGTGTTTGCGATGATGAATGATCGTAACCGTGATCCAAGCGCTACCCTCACGGTAATAGACACTAATGCGTATAACGCCGACCAAATTAAACAACGTTTGATCAATGAAAACATCGATTTTGTTGTTGGTCCTCTAGAAAAAGAGAACGTTGAGCTATTGCACACAACCATGGATGGCTCAGAAAATGGTCCTACGATTCCAGCCCTTGCGCTAAATATTCCCGAAGATGTGCAACCAGATAGCAATATTTGCTACTTGGCATTATCACCGGAACAAGAAGCCGCACAAGCAGCGAAACACTTGTTCAGCGAAGGCTATAACTTCCCTCTGATTCTGGCACCAAAGGGCAGCTTTGGTGAACGTGTAACTGAAGCGTTCAACAAAGAGTGGCGCAAGTACAGCTCTAATAAAGTCGCAGCAAGTTATTTTGGTGACAAGCGCCAACTTCAAAAAGACATCAATGAAGTATTTGGTCTGCAAGAAAGCAAACAACGTATTGCTCAGATGCAATCACTAATGCGTATCAAGCTTGAAACACAGCCACGTAGCCGTCGTGATGTCGATGCGGTTTATATTGTTGCTAGAAGCACGGAACTGACCTTGATTAAGCCGTTTATTGAGGTAGCGATTAATCCAGACGCCAAAGCGCCACAAATTTTCTCTAGCTCGCGTAGCAACAGTGGCGGCGCGACTTACGAAGATCTAACAGGCATCATCTACAGCGATATTCCATTGCTGATTGACCCAGACCCTAGCGTGACCGCTGAAATGAACGAGTTGTGGTCAGAGCAATCTAACATGGAAAAACGTTTGAAAGCACTGGGTATGGATGCGTATAAATTGATTGGGGAGCTGCCACAAATGAAGGTCGTTCCGGGCTACTCAGTTGGCGGCCAAACCGGTATTTTAAGTATCGACAATAATTGTGTTGTACAGCGTGAGCTAAGCTGGGCTGAGCGTGGGGCTCTTTAGCAAGCGCCAAATCGGAAATCAATATGAAGCTCTGGCGAAGCAGTATTTACAACGCCAGGGCTTAAACTTTATTGAACAAAATTTTCTGACTAAGGTCGGTGAGATTGATTTAATCTTCCAACAAGGTGAAACTATTGTGTTTGTTGAAGTCAAATACCGTAAGAACAATCACTTTGGCTCGGCAGCAGAAATGGTGACGCACGCTAAAATGCGCAAGCTAGTCAAAACCGCACAAGTTTGGCTTAGCCAACAAAAGCGCTTAAAACACAATATCGATTATCGATTTGATGTCATCGCCATTCATGATAATGGTCGAGATATCAACTGGATAGAAAACGCAATCTCTGAAGGATAAGCGATGCTAGACAGCATTAAAGACAGCTTTACAGAAAGTATTCAAATTCAAATCGCAGCAGCAGAGGCGCTGCCTGATGCCATTACTCATGCAGCTCAAGCGATGGTGTCGAGCCTGCTTAATGGCAATAAAATTTTATGTTGTGGTAATGGCGGCAGTGCTTCAAACGCTCAACAATTTGTTTCTTGTCTTTTAAACCGTTTTGAAACTGAGCGCCCTAGCCTACCAGCAATGGCCTTAACCGCCGATAATACCACCCTAACCGCAGTGGCCAACGATTACCACTACCAGGAAATCTTCTCAAAACAGGTACGAGCGTTTGGTCAACCAGGCGACATTTTGCTTGCCATGTCGACTAGCGGTAACAGTAAAAATATTATCAAAGCGATGGAAGCAGCCGTAACTCGAGACATGACGATTATCGCGCTAACAGGAAAAGATGGCGGAGAGATGGCAGGACTGCTCGGTGAGAACGACGTCGAAATTCGTATTCCATCACACCGCACTGCACGTATTCACGAAGTACATATGGTAACACTCCATTGCCTTTGTGATCTTATTGACCAGGTGCTTTTCCCTGCTCACGAAGAGTAACCAAGACTGAGAATCAGAATTATGATACGTAGCCTTGTTATCTTATTAACAGCATTGAGTTTAAGTGGTTGCGCAGGTTTGTTTATCGCAGGTGCAGCAACCACAGCGAATATTGTCACGGACACACGCACGACAAAACAAATCTGGCAGGACAATAACATTGAATTCGAAGTTGCGGCGATCGGCAATAAAGCACCGTTTAAAGGTGAAGTACGTGTCGTTGCCAGTTCATATAATGGGACTGTAGTCCTTATGGGACAAGCTCCGACACAAGACCTTATCCTTGCTTTAGAGCGAAGGGCTCGAGAAGTTAGTGGTGTAAAAGTCATACACAATCAAATCAAACAAAAAGAGCCACTCACTGTTACCCAGATTAGCAATGACAGCTGGATCACAACCAAAGTAAAGTCAGCTTTGCTTACTGATTCTGAGCTTAATGGTGTTAAGGTTAAAGTGATCACCGAAGATGGCGACGTTTTTCTGTTTGGTTATGTCACGCCAGAGCAAGGCGATCGAGCGACAGAAATCGCGCGTAATATCTCAGGCGTAAAACAAGTCATTAAAGGGTTCCAATACGGCGAAATGGAGCCTGTTGAAGTAGACTTACCGAGTGACGGTGTACAAACAATAGAAAGTGAGGCAAGTACAGAAAGTGAAGAGAACGTCGAAGTCTTTACGATTAGTGAGTAATTTCCAAAGTCTGGCTTGAAATCATCTTCAACAAGTTAAAAAGAAAAAAGCAGCGTTACGCTGCTTTTTTATTATTTAATCACTCTTAAGCTTGGTTTGCCTTTTGGTCGAGGAGCATCGTCCTCTTCGGCATCTGAATCAGAAACTAACTCAGAAGGCTCATCGCTAACCGTTGTGAACGATGGGGATGATTCTTCCTCGGTCATCGCTTCTTCTTCGATGTGAGTGTACGCTTCTTCTGGTTCAAACATAGTACCAGCACCATTCTCACGTGCATAAATAGCTTGAACAGCATACACAGGCACGATCACTGAGTGCGGACGACCGCTAAAGCGAGCATGGAAGGTAATCGCATCATTACCTAACTCAAGATTACCCACTGCACGTGGCGCAATATTCAAAATAATTTGACCATCTTGAATAAATTCAACCGGGACACGCACCCCTGGCATTGTTGCATCCACAACCAAGTGAGGAGTCAAGTCATTGTCTACTAACCAGTCGTAAAATGCGCGAAGCATATACGGGCGGCGAGCAGTCATTTTTGCAATATCCATAACGTGTTTTAAATCGCTTAGCGAACTAGGCGCATTTCACGTTCAGCTTCAGTCAAAGAAGCAAGGAACGAATCACGTTCAAATACGCGGTTCATGTATACCTTGATTTCTTTTGAACCAGGGCCAACAAGATCGATACCAAGTTGAGGCAAACGCCACAATAGTGGAGCTAGGTAACAATCGATCAAGCTGAATTCTTCGCTCATGAAGTACTCATATTCAGCAAAAATTGGCGCTAACGTCAGAAGATCATTACGCAGCTTTGTGCGTGCTTTTTCTGATTCTTCCGCATTACCTTTCATCACTTTTTCAGCGAGTGAATACCAGTTGCGTTCGATACGGTACATCATCAAGCGGCTGTTGCCACGAGCAACAGGGTAAACCGGCATTAGAGGTGGATGAGGGAAACGCTCGTCCAAGTACTCCATGATGATTTTTGAATCGTAAAGAGCTAGCTCACGGTCAACAAGAGTTGGCACTGATTTATATGGGTTTAGCTCAACAAGCTCAGCAGGAAGGTTTGCTTCGTCAACAAGCTCAACTTCAACACTTACGCCTTTTTCAGCTAGTACAATGCGAACCTGATGGCTATACAAATCTGATGCACTTGAGAAAAGAGTCATCACAGAACGTTTATTGGCAGCTACAGCCATGGAGCCCTCCAGTACACTTACAAATAAAAACAATGGAGGCTAAGCCTCCATTGTACATCAATTAAAATTGGGAATTAGCACGGTATTTTAGCACAATTAATGCACATCGCGCCAATACTCTTTCTTGAGCATCACAACAACGATGGTTAGAAGCACTAAGAAGCCCATTACCCACCAGCCTAGAGCATGACGCTCAAGCTGCACTGGGTCACCTGAATAAACTAAGAAGTTAACGAGATCGCCAACCGCTTTGTCATATTCGCCTTCACTCAGCTCACCCGTGCCATCGGTTTCAGTACCAACAACAACTTGTACTTCTTCGCCATCTACGATTTTCGTATCGTAAATCGGCGTCGGGATGCCCTGTAGCTCTTCAAGCACATGCGGCATACCAACACTCGGGAAGACGATGTTGTTCACGCCGAATGGACGAGATGGATCAACATAGAAAGAGCGTAAGTAAGTGTATAACCAATCAGCACCACGAACTCGTGCAACCAACGTAAGATCTGGTGGTGGAGCACCAAACCAGTTTGCCGCTTGCTTCGGTGGCATAGCATTGACCATTAGATCACCGATTTTCGCTTCAGGATTGAAAATCAGGTTTTCTTTCATTAAGTCTGTTGGAATTTCCAAGTCTGTTGCTACACGCTCGTAACGCTGGTATTGCGTAGAGTGACAAGCAAAACAGTAGTTCATGAATAACTTCGCGCCGTTTTGTAGCGAAGCTTTATCCGTAAGGTCAACATTCGCTTTATCCAGCGGAACATTGGCCCCAGCTGCCATCGCTAGTGATGGCAACATAGCAAATAGAATTACAATCCACTTCTTCATTTGAATGTCACCCTCTCTGGTAATGGTTTGGTTGCTTCATTTTTGCTGTAGAAGAACAGCAACACAAAGAACATGAAGTAACACAAGCTAAAGATCTGAGATAGTAGTGTGTACGTTGGTGTCGCAGGTAACGCACCTAAAATACCCAGAGCGATAAAGGCGATGGTGAACTGTACAATATTCAATAGATGAAGTTTGCTACGGTAACGGTATGAACGAACTTTACAACGATCCAACCAAGGTAGAACAAACAGCACTGCAATTGACGCGCCCATTAGGATAACACCTAATAGTTTGTCTGGAACCGCACGTAAGATTGCGTAGAACGGCGTGAAGTACCATACCGGAGCAATATGCTCTGGTGTCTTCAGTGGGTTTGCAGCTTCAAAGTTAGGAGGCTCAAGGAAGTATCCACCCATTTCTGGGTTAAAGAACAGCACGTAACAGAAGAAGAACAAGAAACCAGCAACACCGACCAAGTCCTTAACCGTGCCGTACGGATGGAAAGGAATCGAATCAATGATGTCATATTTCTTCGTGTAGTAATCGTGGAACTTGAATTGCGTTTTGTAATCGTCGCCCATTGAGCCTTTTGGCAGCTTAGTTTCGATACCATCCGGGTTGTTTGAGCCTACTTCGTGCAGCGCCAATACGTGCAGAACAACAAGAAGAAGCAAAACGATAGGCAGTGCAATAACGTGTAGTGCGAAGAAACGGTTTAGCGTTGCACCAGAGATGATGTAGTCACCACGAATCCAAAGTGTTAGGTCATCACCGATAACAGGAATAGCACCAAACAGGGAAATGATTACCTGCGCACCCCAGTATGACATCTGACCCCATGGAAGTAGGTAACCCATGAACGCTTCAGCCATGAGAACTAGGAAGATCAACATACCGAAGATCCACAACAGTTCACGAGGTTTTTGGTATGAACCGTAGATCAAACCACGGAACATGTGAAGATACACAACAACGAAAAACGCTGACGCTCCAGTGGAATGCATGTAACGCAGAAGCCAACCGTACTCTACATCACGCATAATGTATTCGATAGACGCAAATGCACCGTCACCTGAAGGAACATAGTTCATCGTTAGCCAAATACCCGTTAGGATTTGGTTAACAAGAACCAGCATCGCCAGAGAACCGAAAAGGTACCAAAAGTTGAAGTTCTTAGGCATTGGGTATTCAGACAAATGCTTTTTATAAGCATTCATTGCAGGAATACGCTTTTCAACCCAATCTAACATTGCTTGCATTATGCATCTCCCTCATCAACACCCACAATGAGCTTGGTATCGCTCAAATACATGTGCTTAGGAACGACAAGGTTCAACGGAGCAGGTACTCCTTGGAACACTCGACCAGCCATGTCGAACTTAGAACCATGACAAGGACAGAAGAAGCCAGATCTTACGCCCTGCACCTGCTCTGAGAAAGAGTCAGGTAGATAGGTTGGTGAACAACCTAAGTGGGTACAGAAACCAACTGCGACGAAAAACTCTTCCTTAATCGAACGAAACTCATTCTGAGCGTACTCAGGCTGCTGCTCCATTTCAGATTGTGGATCGCGAAGCTTATCACCGATCGATTTTAAGTTATCCAGAACGCTTTGAGTGCGGCGAACAATCCATACAGGTTTTCCCTGCCACTCAACACGAACCAGCTGACCTGGTTCAATTTTACTTATATCCACTTCCACCGGTGCGCCCGCCGCTTTGGCTTTAGCACTCGGATTCCATGATTTGATAAAAGGCACGGCGACGGCGACTGCCCCTAACCCACCAACAACTGCCGTTGTAGCGGTTAGAAAACGCCTGCGACCGTTATTTAAAGGCGCGTTGCTCATCCAAACATTCTCCCATTTGCTCCCTTTGGATCGTTATTATTCCGCTTATAAGAGCATGGCTAACAAATAATGAATTTAGTTCTATTTATTGGAGGGAAATGATAAAGAAAACCCTACTTTTTGACAAGATAAAGCTACCTTTTTGTAACATTTGTGAGGCAAATCGCTCGCGTCGTCACAAAAGCGGCAGAATTATAAAAAATTGATGTGATTTGTAACAAGAAAGCACCACATAGAAGCCCCGCTGAAAGCTGATAAAACCTTTTATCTTGGTAGTTTTCAGTTAATTACACAGAGAAATATTTCGTATTACGCGTTCAGCTTACTGTGTTTATATTTTCAATTTTGTAGCACGCAGAATGCTCAAAAAGGAGCGTAAGTCATTTTAAAACATGTTACAGGAAGAATAAGATACAAAGACATTCTTGCTGATGAATACATCTATGCTGCATCGCAAGAGAAAGCGTGGTGAGTCGCGATTAAATAAGGCACAGATATAAAACGGCACTGGCACCTTTCGACGAAGAGGACGAATAAGAAGGCCTGCTCGGAGTGTGATGATAAGTGAAGGCTGTTCGTTGCTTTAAATACAAAAAAGCCCGGCATAGAGCCGAGCTTTTGGTACACAGTTTCCAGAGTAACTCTGAAAGCATAATTCCCGATAAGAGGAAATTAACGCTTAGAGAACTGTGGACGACGACGTGCTTTACGTAGACCAACTTTCTTACGTTCAACGCAACGAGCGTCACGAGTAACGTAGCCAGCTGCGCGTAGAGCAGGACGTAGAGACTCATCGTATTCCATAAGCGCGCGAGTGATACCGTGACGGATAGCACCAGCTTGACCAGAAATACCGCCGCCTTTAACTGTTACGTAAAGGTCTAGCTTTTCAGTTAGTTCAACTAGCTCTAGAGGTTGTTGTACAACCATACGTGCTGTTGGACGACCGAAGTATTCGTCAAGGTTACGCTTGTTTACTACAATGTTACCGCTGCCTGGTTTAATGAAAACACGTGCAGCTGAGCTTTTGCGACGGCCAGTGCCGTAGTATTGATTCTCTGCCATTTTCGAAATCCCCAATTAGATGTCTAGTACTTGTGGTTGTTGAGCAACATGGTTGTGCTCAGCGCCCGCGTAAACTTTTAGCTTACGGTACATAGCACGGCCTAGAGGACCACGTGGAAGCATGCCTTTAACTGCAAGCTCAAGAGCCATCTCAGGTTTACGATCGATCAACTTTTCAAAAGTGATAGATTTTAGACCACCTGGGAATTCAGAGTGACGGTAGTACACTTTGTTCTTAGCTTTGTTACCAGTTACAGCAACTTTCTCAGCGTTGATAACGATGATGTAATCACCAGTGTCAACGTGAGGAGTGTATTCAGCTTTATGTTTGCCACGTAGGCGAGATGCAATTTCACTTGCTAGACGGCCAAGAGTTTTACCTTCAGCGTCTACAACGTACCAGTCGCGTTTTACAGTTTCTGGTTTAGCAACGAAAGTTTTCATGCTAACAATAACCCGTTAATTAAATTTTAAACTTTAAAGGAACACCCAATAGTGCTCCCACACTGTCTAAGAGCCCAGTCATCACCCCTTCGAGTCGTTGGTACTCTCGACCTTCAATTTCGAAATAACTTCGATAATCAGGTCTGCAGTAACGGTGGGTCGCAGGATTATAGAGAAGAGCGAAGAAAAAATCACCTTTTTTTGCGCCAAATCACTAATTTTTTCTTCACTTTTTTAAGAACCCATTGGATCTAGGCCAAATGTTCACGCGCGAGATACTCATGACTTTGCATCTCAGTAAGCCGAGACAAACAGCGCTTAAATTCGAACTCTAACTGCCCGTCAGTATATAAGTCGGCCATTGGCACTTCAGCAGAAATAATCAACTTAACATTGCGCTCGTAAAACTCATCGACCAGCGCGATAAAGCGTCTCGCCGCATCATCTATTTTTCGGTTCATTTGTTGAACATCTGCCAGTAATACCGTGTGGTAAATACGAGACAATTCAATGTAGTCATTTTGACTGCGAGCAGTTTGACACAACTGAGCAAACGACGCATGCAGCACCCCGTCGCTTGCTTCAATCACCGCTAGTTGACGGTGGTTCACTTCGATTTGATGAGCAACAAACTGACGCTCTCCAGTCAGCTGCTGATAATATTTGTTAAGGTTTATGCTAGCCTGCTCATCAAGCGGGTAATGGTATATTTCAGCCTGTTCTAACGTTCTTAAGCGATAATCAACGCCACTATCGACATTCAACACTTCACAACGTGCCAAAATCATATCGATCGCGGGCAAAAAGCGCGCTCTTTGCAAACCGTTACGATATAAGTTCTGCGGCTCAATGTTTGAAGTCGCGACTAGGATCATCTGCCGCTTGAACATTTCTTGAAGTAGCGTTGCAAGGATCATCGCATCAGTAATGTCGGAAACAAAAAATTCATCAAAGCAAACCACATCGGCTTCTTCTTTAAATTTATCCGCCACTTTTGATAGCGGATTTTCGACATCACCTAACAGCTTCAACTCATCATGTACTCGATACATAAATCGATGGAAGTGGACGCGCATTTTTCTTTGGGTCGGTAAAGCATCAAAAAATGCATCCATAAGGTAGGTTTTACCGCGACCTACCCCACCCCAAAAGTAAAGACCTTTTGGTGGTTCAGGCTTGTCGATTTTTTTCCCCATTAGCTTTTGCCATTTGGAAAGCTGAGGAACAGGCGCTGACTGAAATTCAACGATAGCATGGTAAAGCTTGTCTAATGCAACGACCGCTTGATACTGAGCTTCATCACGCTGAAACCCGTGTTCTGCTATGTCTTTTTGATATTGTTGTAGTGGTGTCATCGTATTAAGTCGTATAGAGGTATAGAGAAAAGGGTTACCTCGGGGTCAACTTTGAGAATAGAGAGAAGTAGTTATCAGTCCCCGAAGACATACTGCTATTTTTCTTTATCGGCTGTTCAAGCCATAGTAACATGGACGAGCACCGCGTGTAACTAAGTAGTAAAAGACTTGTTAAAACAACTATAAGGAGCAGTTATGCCTTGGATTTATGCCATTGTGGGTTTGCTGGTCGGTACAATCGTAGGCGTAGTCATTAGTAGACTAACCACCCCTGAATACAAGAAACAAAAGTCTGTGCAGAAAGAACTTGAAGCGGCCAAGTTTGAATTAGAGCAACAACGTCAAGAGCTCGTCGATCACTTTGCACAAACCGCAGAAATGTTGGACACCCTAGGTAAAGATTACACCAAGCTATACCAACATATGGCCAAGACCTCTTCTGAGCTTTTGCCAAACTTACCAGAACAAGACAACCCGTTTGATAAGAAAACGGCAATGTCATCTGAAACCATTGCAGAAGATCAACCAGAGTTTAACGAACAACCAAAAGACTACGCTAATGGCGCCACCGGTCTTTTGAAGGATCAAGAGAAAGAAATCATTAATGCTCCCGAAGCGGTAACCGCAAAAGCATCATAATCCTCTCTTACTTCTATCTAGGGCCGATACATTTGTATCGGCCCTTTTTTGAACTTTTTCCCCTCACCTTCGCTCTAACTTGGGTGTGCACTGCCTCCCCTTTTGATTGTCCGAACTAGACCCTATATTAGTTATTAACAAAGTGAACTAACCGTTCGGATATTTCTTTTTGGCAGACATGTTTCAAGAGGAGTTATTGGATGAAAAAACCACTGCTTGCGCTCACCGTTCTATCTCTGAGTTTGGGTTCGATTATTGCCCCAGTTCAAGCCACTGCCGCATTACCTTTGAATGTGGATGGCCAACAGTTACCTAGCTTGGCACCAATGCTTGAGAAGGTGACCCCAGCTGTTGTGAGTATTGCTGTAGAAGGTAAACAAGTACAAACCAGCCGCATTCCCGAGCAATTTCAATTTTTCTTTGGCCCAGACTTTCCTATGGAACAAAGGCGAGAGCGCCCGTTCAGAGGTTTAGGTTCTGGTGTCATTATTGATGCGAAGAAAGGCCATATTGTCACTAACTACCATGTGATTAAGGGGGCAGATGAGATTCGAGTTCGCCTCTTTGACGGGCGCGAGTATGACGCTACGCTCGTTGGCGGTGATGAAATGGCCGATGTTGCGTTACTTAAATTAGAGAAAGCGAAAAACTTAACGCAGATTAAGGTCGCGGATTCCGACAAACTGCGTGTCGGTGACTTTACGGTTGCGATTGGTAACCCATTTGGACTCGGTCAAACTGTGACTTCGGGTATTGTTTCAGCCCTTGGTCGTAGCGGCTTAAACGTTGAAAACTTCGAAAACTTCATCCAAACCGATGCCGCAATTAACAGCGGTAACTCTGGTGGTGCATTGGTCAACCTTAATGGTGAGCTGATCGGTATTAATACTGCGATTTTAGGCCCTAACGGCGGTAATGTGGGTATTGGCTTTGCGATTCCATCAAACATGATGAAAAACCTCACTGATCAAATTCTAGAGTTTGGTGAAGTCAAACGCGGCATGTTGGGTGTGCAAGGTGGCGAAGTAACCTCTGAGCTAGCTGATGCATTGGGTTACGAGTCAAGTAAAGGGGCCTTTATTGGTCAAGTCGTACCGGACAGCGCAGCCGATAAAGCAGGGTTAAAAGCCGGTGACGTAATTGTATCGGTGAACGGCAAAGCGATTAATACTTTCTCAGAGCTCCGCGCAAAAGTGGCAACACTGGGAGCAGGTAAAGAAATCACATTAGGTGTGGTTCGAGATGGTAAGAATAAAACCTTTGATGTAACGCTTGGCGAATCTACGAATATGAAAGCTAAAGCGGAGACATTACATGAGGGACTCAAAGGTGCGGAGTTAAGCAATACAACACCAAGTGATGTAATCCAAGGTGTTAAAGTATCGAGCGTTGCAGATAACTCTCCAGCGGCTCAATATCAATTACAACAAGGTGACATTATTATCGGTGTGAACCGTCAACGAGTGAAAAACCTTGCCGAGCTTCGTACAATCGTAGAGAAACACAAAGGTGTACTGGCTCTTAATATTCAACGTGGTGAACGTACTATTTATCTTGTCATTCGTTAACCACTTTCAAAGTGATAGGAAATAAGGTTTTCGATGCATAGTACTGAGTGATAAGGCTCGATCACTTTTCCTTATCGCTCAATAACTAATGAAAAGGGCAGCGCGATGACGTGCTGCCCTTTTGTTATTTTTCAATGTAATGCTATTCTTCATCTTCGATGCCATTTTGGCGCTCACGCATGGAGAGGATATGCTCAGCTTTTTATTACGTTCTGTCTTTTTAGGCTTGGCTACTGCCGCAGTGGTATTACTGGCGGTTCCATCTTTGCGCAACAACGTAATTCCTGCCGCGCTTGATCCTCAACCTGTTAATATCGCATCAGTCGAGTTGACGTTTAATCAAGCGGTCCGAAGAGCAGCGCCTGCAGTGGTAAACATCTACAGCCGTAAGTATGTTGAGAATGATCGCAGTAAACTCTCGACTCAAGGTCTGGGGTCAGGTGTCATTGTTAGTGAGAAAGGCTACATCATTACTAACTATCATGTGGTTGCTCAAGCTGATCAAATTGTTGTGGCATTACAAGACGGCAGAGCCGCAGCGGCTCAGCTCGTAGGGACAGATAAACGTACTGATATAGCCGTGCTGCGTGTCGAAGGTTCGAATTTGCCCGTAATCCCTCTGAACTCTAATTACAAACCACAAGTGGGCGATGTAGTACTAGCCATCGGTAACCCATACAACCTTGGACAAACCACAACGTTCGGCATTATTTCTGCCACAGGTCGTTCATCTATTAGCGATGGTCGTCAAGCATTCATTCAAACCGATGCCGCCATCAATGAAGGTAACTCTGGTGGAGCCCTAGTGAACACACAAGGCGAGCTCGTCGGCATTAACACCGCCTCTTTTCAGCAAGCGACAGACTTAGAAACTTACGGTATTTCTTTTGCGATCCCTGCGCCGCTAGCCAGTAAGATCATGCAGAAAATCATCGCTGATGGCCGCGTGATTCGTGGTTATATTGGAATCGACGGCCAAGACATTAATGCGGTCACTGCTCGCCTACTTGGAAATGAACACATAGGTGGTATTGTCGTACTTGGTATTGATCCAAATGGCCCAGCCAATGCGGCTGGCTTTCAAAAACAAGATATCATTATCAGTATTGATGGCAATAAGGTTCAGGGGCGTCAGAGCGTTATGGATATCGTCACCGATTTACGTCCTGGCACCACCGTGGACGTCGGTATCATTCGCAAAGGAAAAGAGATGACCTTGAAAGTCACCATTGCTGAAGACAAGCAAGAAGCATAAAAAATCCCAGCCATTGGCTGGGATTTTTATTTGTGCGTTACTCGCTATCGCTCGGTGTTTCCGTCGTATCGGAATCATCCAGCTCAACTTCAATGCGAGTGACTCGCTGCAAACCTCTCGGTAATAACCCACCTCGGCGACCACGTTCGCCACGGAAGTTATCAAGGTCAGACGGTTTAAGACCCAACTTTCGCTTACCCGCGTACAGCGTTAACGATGCACCTTTTGGTAAAGACATTAAGTGAGATAGTACTTCTTCTCGCTCTTTTGCTTTAGCAGCAGGAATGTTGATGATCTTATTCCCTTTACCTTTCGCCAGTTGTGGCAAGTCTTTGATTGGGAACAGCAGCATGCGACCTTGGTTAGTGATTGCTAAGATTTCATCAGAGTCTAAATCTTCAATCTCTTTTGGCGTCATGATCTCAGAGTTGGCAGGTAAAGTGACGAGCGCTTTACCACTGCGGTTTTTAGACAGCAAGTCCGCGCCTTTACATACAAAGCCGTAACCTGCATCTGAACCCACCAGCCACAGCTGATCTTCTTCACTCATGATGACTTGGCGAATACTGCTA
Organism: Vibrio sp. 1069; assembly: GCF_033340555.1. NCBI lineage: Bacteria > Pseudomonadati > Pseudomonadota > Gammaproteobacteria > Vibrionales > Vibrionaceae > Vibrio > Vibrio sp. 1069. Next base: position 377,209 of record NZ_JAWOWP010000004.1, on the reverse strand, counting down.
CCAGCCGTAATATTCAAGCGACCGGTAATCGGCTCACCTTGACTACGAGCAGAAGGCAGTGAGTGCGATTCCAGAGAGTAACTTCGACCGTCACTACCTAGGAATACCGCAGGCTGATTACTCTTACCTCGAGCATGCGCTAAATACTTATCACCCGACTTATAGTTTAAGCCTTCGGCATCCACGTCATGGCCTTTCGCGTGACGAATCCAACCTTTCTCAGAAAGCACAACCGTGATTGGCTCACTTGGTACGAGGTCACGTTCAGTCAGCGCTTTTGCTTCTGCACGCTCAACCATTGGAGAGCGACGGTCATCACCGTATTTCTCTGCGTCTGCTTTGATTTCTTTTTTCAGTAGTGTGTTCAGACGACGCTCAGAACCGAGTAGCTGTTCTAGCTTCTCACGCTCTTTCTCTAGCTCGTCTTGCTCACCACGGATCTTCATCTCTTCTAGTTTTGCTAGATGACGAAGTTTGGTATCTAAAATTGCATCCGCTTGGATATCGGTAATACCAAAGCGTTCCATCAGCACCGCTTTTGGATCGTCTTCAGTACGGATGATCTCAATCACTTCATCTAGGTTGAGGTAAGCAACCAACAAACCTTCCAAGATGTGTAGACGAGCCATTACTTTGTCTAGGCGGTGTTGTAGACGACGACGCACAGTCGTACGACGGAACTCGATCCACTCAGATAGAATTTGCACCAGACCTTTAACTTGAGGACGGTTATCCAAACCAATCATGTTCAAGTTAACGCGGTAACTGCGCTCAAGATCCGTTGATGCGAACAAGTGGTTCATCAACAAGTCACAATCGACACGGTTTGACTTAGGCACCACAACGATACGCGTTGGGTTCTCGTGATCCGATTCGTCACGAAGATCGTCAACCATTGGCAGCTTCTTCGCACGCATCTGGTTAGCGATTTGCTCAAGCAGTTTGGCACCCGATACTTGGTGAGGCAAAGAAGTGATAACAATATCAGAACCTTCTTTATGCCAAACCGCGCGCATTTTGATGCTGCCACGACCGTTGCGGTAAATCTTCTCGATATCCGCTTGCGGCGAGATAATTTCTGCTTCTGTTGGGTAATCTGGACCTTTGACATACTGCATCACGTCCGGCAGTTCTGCTTTCGGGTTGTCGATCAAATGAATAGTCGCATCTGCGATTTCACGAACGTTGTGCGGTGGGATGTCTGTTGCCATACCAACGGCAATGCCGGTTACACCGTTAAGCAGGATATGAGGCAGACGTGCTGGCAACATTTGTGGCTCTTTCATTGTGCCATCAAAGTTAGGTTGCCATTCAACCGTGCCCTGACCAAGTTCGCCAAGCAATACTTCAGCAAACTTAGACAGTTTTGCTTCGGTATAACGCATTGCCGCAAATGATTTCGGATCATCTGGCGCACCCCAGTTACCTTGACCATCCACTAATGGATAGCGGTAAGAGAATGGCTGAGCCATCAATACCATCGCTTCGTAACACGCTGAATCACCGTGCGGATGGTATTTACCTAGCACGTCACCAACGGTACGTGCAGATTTTTTGTATTTTGCTGATGCAGAGAGACCAAGCTCTGACATCGCATAAATGATGCGTCGTTGAACCGGCTTTAAGCCATCACCAATGTATGGCAAGGCGCGGTCCATGATTACGTACATCGAGTAGTTCAGATAAGCGTCTTCAGTGAACTTGCGCATTGGCAATTGTTCGACGCCATCGTAGGTAATTTCTGTAGACATCCGTTACACCTCTGCCAAGTCGCCGTTGTTTTGTAGCCAAGAACGACGGTCATCTGCACGCTTTTTACCTAGCAGCATGTCCATCATTTCCATGGTCGCCGTAGAGTCGTCAATGGTTAACTGCACTAAGCGACGCGTGTTCGGATCCATGGTGGTTTCACGCAACTGAAGTGGGTTCATCTCACCCAGACCTTTGAATCGTTGCACGTTGATTTTGGCTTTCTTCTTCGACAAGCGCTCTAAAATGCCATCTTTTTCATCATCATCGAGGGCGTAGAACACTTCTTTCCCGCAGTCGATTCGATACAGAGGCGGCATCGCCACATAGATATGACCCGCTTCCACTAGTGCGCGGAAGTGACGAGTAAATAGAGCACAAAGCAGCGTTGCGATGTGAAGACCATCCGAGTCCGCATCGGCAAGGATACAGATCTTACCGTAACGAAGACTCTCGAGGTTGTCGCTATCTGGGTCAATACCCAAAGCAACTGAGATATCGTGTACTTCTTGAGACGCAAGAACTTGATCGGCAGAGACTTCCCACGTGTTCAAGATCTTACCACGCAGTGGCATCACAGCTTGGAATTCACGGTCACGTGCCTGTTTTGCCGAGCCACCCGCAGAGTCACCCTCCACAAAGAAGATTTCCGTGCGACTTAAGTCCTGTGCAGAACAGTCGGTCAACTTACCTGGCAGTGCCGGGCCAGAAGCCACTTTCTTACGTACGACTTTTTTCGCCGCTCGCATACGACGATGCGCGTTAGCGATACAGACTTCTGCCAATTGCTCTGCGAGCTGAGGCTTTTCGTTCAACCAAAGACTGAACGCATCTTTTACAACGCCAGAGACAAATGCCGCGGTTTGACGAGAAGAGAGACGTTCCTTGGTCTGGCCTGCAAATTGTGGATCTTGAATTTTAACCGACAGCACGTAAGAACAGCGGTCGAAAACGTCATCACCCGTTAGCTTCACACCACGAGGTAATAGATTACGGAACTCACAGAATTCGCGCATCGCTTCCAACAAGCCTTGGCGTAAACCATTAACGTGCGTACCACCTTGAGCGGTTGGGATTAGGTTAACGTAGCTTTCGGTGATCATTTCACCGCCTTCTGGCTGCCAAATTACCGCCCAGTTTGCCGCTTCAGTATCCGCCAAGAACTCACCAGTAAATGGTTCTTCAGGAATAACTGGATAGCCTTTTACACCTTCCGCAAGATAGTCTTTAAGACCGTCTTCGTAGTACCACTTATAGTCTTTGCCATTAACTTTGTCGGTTAATGTGATTTCTAAGCCCGGACACAAAACCGCTTTTGCGCGCAGGTTGTTGACTAAGCGCGTCACAGAGAAGTTAGCCGAATCGAAGTACTTCGCATCAGGCCAGAAATGTACGCTGGTACCGCGATTGCGACGACCACATGTGCCAGTTACGGTCAGATCAGACACTTTCTCGCCGTGTTCAAATGCAATTTCATACACTTGACCATCACGACGAACTGTTACTTCAACGCGTTTTGACAACGCGTTTACTACAGATATACCTACCCCGTGCAAACCACCAGAGAATTGGTAGTTTTTGTTAGAGAACTTACCACCCGCATGTAGCTTACATAGAATTAGCTCTACGCCTGATACTTTCTCTTCTGGGTGGATATCAACAGGCATGCCTCGACCATCATCGATCACTTCGAGTGATTGGTCAGCATGTAGGATGACTTGTACTTTTGAGGCATGTCCGGCTAGCGCTTCATCGACACTGTTGTCGATAACTTCTTGGCCCAAATGGTTTGGGCGCGCTGTATCCGTATACATCCCTGGTCGGCGACGTACTGGCTCTAAGCCATTCAGTACTTCAATGGCACCAGCATTATATTGTTCAGTCATAATACGGAATTATTCTCAAAGTTTACTTGTTGCCTGAGTATCACCAATGGGCGTACCCATACTCAGGAAACGAAAAAGCCACCCTGTTCACATCACTAAGAGTTTGTAAACATGATGCATAACAAAGTAGCCAGGGTCCTCGACCCTTAAGATCTTTTGGCAAAACATAGTCGGAAAGCATACCGCCCATGTCAAGAAACGGTTGGATATATCAATAAAAACTATGAGCCTTTTCCAATCGCTTTCGAATTACAGTTCTAGAAATTCGATAATCTGTGCAGGATAACGCTCAAAGCCTACAAAACTGTGATCACCGCCTTGTTCTACTGTTTGCTTAGCGTCTGCAAACTTATCTACCGCTTGTCGATAGTCTAAAACCTCATCTTCTGTTTGTTGCAATAACCAAAAAGAATGTGGCGACGCGATGCTTTGTACATCAAGAGCTTTTAACTCGTCAATATGACAAGCTTCAAGTGTATAGGTTTCATGCGTATATGGGTTAGTTTGCTTACCCAAATAATCTACTAGCAACTCATAAGGCTTGACTGCGGGGTTGACCACTACCGCTTTAAACCCAAACTTGTCATTTAGCCACGTTGACATAAAACCGCCTAATGAACTGCCCACTAGACCAATTTTATAGTCGTCTTTATATTGCTCGATAATATCCAACAACATTTTCGCCGCTTGCTGAGGATAACAAGGTAACTGGGGAACAATCACCTTGATATCAGACCTATGTTGCTCGCAGTAGGCTCTCATCACATTCGCTTTCATGGAGAGTGGAGAGCTATTAAAGCCATGGATATAGAGAAGAAGTGAAGGTTTACTCATAGATATCTCGCACAAAAAAGCGAGCCCGAACAGAGAGCTCGGGCGCGTTAGTAGCCGTTAGAAGAGAAGTCTGGTTGGAACTGGCCATCAGGAAGCCGACCTACTTGGGTCGTAATATCGCCACAAGCGTGTAGTTGCAGCTCCCGCCAACCAGGCGAAGTGGTATCAAGGGCAAAATCATCCGAGTTAGGCTTAAACTGAACACAAGTTGAGGGTGTTGCCATCACTCGAATGCCCTTGTGAAGCACATTCATATCTTGATGAACATGACCACAGAGAATGCCTTTCACGTTATCAAAACGCTCGACAACCTGCCAAAACGCTTCGGCATCTTTTAAAGTATGTTGATCAAGCCACGCGCTTCCCACCAGTAACGGGTGATGATGCAACAAAACAAGTGTGTGTCTTTCTGGGTGTTCGGCTAGCTTTTCTTCGAGTAGCGTTAATTGCTGATCACTCAAGCGCCCATGAGGAACGCCAACAACTTGCGAGTCTAAAAGAATTAACTGCCAATGCTCGCCAAGCAACACATGCTCTGCGGCTTTGATTTGTGGCGAAGGCAAAACACTGCCCATATTAGGCTTGTAATCATGATTACCAGGTAGCCAAAAGCAGTCTTTCTCTAGCGGTTCAATGCCGTTGGCAAAGCGCTGATAAGATTCTGCACTATGGTCTTGGGAAATATCGCCCGTCGCCAAGATGTAATCAAACGCCACGTTGCGGCGTAAAACATCAGCAACAACAGCATTAAAGCTATCGATTGTTTTTACGCTTAGCAAACTTCCCTCATCGGCAGCAAACAGATGAGTATCCGTAATTTGTAAAAGTTTGATGCTGTCACTAGATGATTGCAAAATGAAAACCTGATTCGTCCACTATATCGTTATTTGTTATTTTCCTTTAGTGACGTGACGATCAATTGAAGGCAAGTGGTGTTCTACTGATACCACTTCGTAAACAAAACGTCAGCCATTCACCGAGGAATGTGTTTAATTGATGCTTTTCATCTTTCTGCATCAGTTGGTCATTGGGATAATCATACTTAGCTTTTATGCGAGAGAACTCTCCGCTTGAGCATACTTCGGCTACTCTCGCATCATGATAAAGCCTGACAGACATCGTCGGTAAAGGAAACACTGGCGTTTCATCACTCTGACATATCTCAACAACTGTGGTGTATTTTGTGATTTCATTCACGGTCAATTGGTAAACCATGTTCGCCGCTTGGTAGCAACGTACATCCCCAACTTCGGCAGAAGCAGGCAATAAGGCGTTCAACTTAGCGTAGTTGGTCTCATACGTTCTCATAAGACCAGCTAAATCAACATGATATTGTTGTTTTTCAGCCAATTGTGCCATTACTCACTCTCCACCGTTTGGGATTGTCCCCATTCTGACTTTAACTCTTGATGGTGTAATTGCAGCCATTGCAACGCAATAATCGACGCACCATTTTCAAATTTCCCGTCCTTCACCCATTGATACGCCGTTTCACGACTCATGACATGAACTCGGATATCTTCATTCTCATAGTCTAAACCATGAATGCCGTGCGCTTTAGACGCATCCACTTCACCAACAAAGACGTCTAGCTTTTCCGAGCAACCACCAGCCGAAGGATAATAAGAAGTGACAGGTATAACGCGCCCCACCTGAATCCCCGCTTCTTCGACAGCCTCTCGACGAATTACGGCTTCAGCTGATTCATCGCGGTCAATCATACCGGCGACAATTTCTAGCTGCCAAGGGTGTTCATGTTCCAACGCGCCAATACGAATCTGTTCAATGATTACGACCTGGTCCGTCTTTGGATCATAAGGAAGCATCGCTGCTGCGTGACCACGCTCGAACATTTCTCGTTCGACAACTCCACTCCAACCACCAGCAAATAGCCTATGCTGAAAGCGGTATTTCACCATTTTGAAAAAACCTTCAAATAAGGTTTCTTTCGAGATGACTTTTACATCTCGCGAAGTAAAATCTTGTTGTTGTTTGTCACGCTGTTGCATTCAACACCTCTCTGAGTGAATCCTGTAGTTTACTCATTGTTATTCGCTTGCTCAAAGGACTTGGCTCAACTTTTTGTATAATAGTTACAAATTAATTTAAGTCTTTGCTAAAAATTTATTGCACAAGTGGATAATTACGTGTAAAAAAGTGCAAACTTTAGAGTAAATATCGTGCAAATTGAGTTAAACTACTGAGAATTAACCAATCTATGGACCGCGGGAATAGAAAATGAAAAAATTGCTTCCACTATTTATCAGTGCAGCGCTAGGTAGCATGAGTACGTCTGCGTTCGCAGACTCTTTGGCTGAAATCTACGACTTGGCAAAACAAAATGATCCACAATTGCTCAGTGTAGCAGCACAACGTGACCAAGCTTTCGAAGCAATCACCTCAAGCCGTAGTGCTCTATTACCACAAATTAACCTTACTGCGGGTTACAATTTAACTCGTGGTGATACTGAATACGATTCAAATCTAATTAGCGACGTATCAAACGATGGCAACGCACTAACCGCTGGCGTTAGCTTTTCACAAGCACTTTACAACCGCGCATCTTGGATCTCTCTAGATACTGCTGAGAAAAGTGCTCGCCAAGCAGACGCAACTTACGCAGCGACGCAACAGGCACTGATTCTTCGCGTGTCACAAGCGTATTTTGAAGTTCTACGCGCACAAGATAATCTTGTTTTCGTACGTGCAGAAAAAGCCGCGGTTGGCCGTCAACTTGAGCAAACTAAACAGCGTTTTGAAGTAGGTTTGTCTGCAATCACTGACGTGCATGACGCACAAGCTCAGTACGACCAAGTGCTAGCGGACGAAGTGTTGGCAGAAAACGCGCTCACTAATAGCTACGAGTCACTGCGTGAAATTACAGGCCAAGAGCACAAAGATCTCAACATTTTGGACACTGGCCGCTTCACTGCTAGCCCATCGACCGTACCTGCTGAATCGCTCATTGATGAAGCAAAAACCAAAAACCTGACCTTGCTATCTTCACGTATTCTTCAAGACATTGCGCGTGACAATATTTCACTAGCAAGCTCTGGCCACCTACCAACGCTCTCTCTAGACGGTGGTTACAACTACGGTGATACTTCTCATAGCTCTCGTGACAACACGACAGACAACTTCAATATTGGTGTGAACCTTGCAGTACCGCTATACACAGGTGGTAACGTAACCTCTCAAACCAAACAAGCTGAATACGCATACGTGGCAGCAAGCGAAGATCTTGAAGCACAGTACCGTAGCGTAGTCAAAGATGTTCGCGCACAAAACAACAACATTAACGCCTCTATCGGCGCATTACGTGCGTATGAGCAAGCGGTTATTTCTGCACGCTCTGCACTAGAAGCAACAGAAGCTGGCTTTGATGTAGGTACTCGTACTATCGTTGATGTACTGGACGCGACTCGTCGTCTATACGATGCGAACAAAAACCTATCGAACGCTCGTTACGACTACATTTTAAGTGTTCTTCAGCTACGCCAAGCAGTTGGTACGCTAAGCGAACAAGACATCTTGGACGTTGATGCAGGTTTGAAAGCGGCAAAATAACCGCGAACTGAATACTTCAGGTCTTAATAAATAAAAAACGCCAGTTGAGTTATCAGCTGGCGTTTTTTATTACTTGTAGTTCAGAGCTTAAAAGTGCCTCTGAACTACAAGTATCAAAAAGGCCGCACTTAGCGACCTTTATGAGCAAATAGCATTTCAATGCTAACAAACAGCAGCCTTAGCCCTTACCGCCTTTGATTGCATTAATGATTTCACTGGTCGAGCAGCCATCTTCAAAGTTCAATACACGAACTTCACCACCCGCCGCAATGACTTCTTTACCACCAGCAATCTCTTCTGGTTTGTAGTCACCGCCTTTTACTAGCAAGCTTGGTAGAACTTCTGAGATCAAACGCTGCGGCGTATCTTCACTAAATGGTACAACCCAATCCACAGCGCCCAAACCTGCCAACACCGCCATGCGGCGATCGGTTGGGTTTACCGGACGACCAGGGCCTTTAAGGCGTTTTACTGACTCATCGGTATTTACCGCAACGATTAGGCGATCGCCCAGTTCAGCAGCATGGTTTAAGTAAGACACATGGCCAGCGTGTAGAATATCAAAGCAGCCATTTGTCATAACGACTTTCTCGCCACGAGCTCGTGCTTTTTTCACCGCTTCGATCAGTGCTTTTTCTGAAATCACACCGTAATCCGTGTCTTGGCTGCCATGTACCGCTTCTGCTAATTCAATCTCAGAAAGCGTTGACGTGCCTAGTTTACCAACTACAACACCTGCCGCTGCGTTTGCTAGTGCACACGCTTCTTCAAATGATTTGCCTGCGGCAACAGACGCTGCCAATACAGAGATAACCGTGTCGCCCGCACCTGTCACGTCGTACACTTCTTTCGCTTGAGTTGGAAGGTGGAACGGTTCCTGACCACGACGAATCAAGGTCATTCCGTTTTCGCTGCGTGTCACTAAAAGCGCTTCAAATTCAAACTCTTCAACCAAAGCCAGCGCTTTCTCTACTAGCTCTTGGTCAGATTTCACTTTACCTACAACGTCTTCGAACTCTTTCATGTTTGGCGTAAGAAGTGTTGCGCCACGGTAGCGTTCAAAATCCGCACCTTTCGGGTCAATGAAAACCGGAATATTTGCTGCGCGCGCTTTTTGAATGTATGCCTGAACATGCTCTAACGAACCTTTTGCGTAGTCAGACATAATCACGGCTTTAACGTTTGGCAGTGCGGCATCCATACGCGATAGCACAGGTGCAGAATCTGTGTTTTCAAATTTGTCTTCGAAGTCGAGGCGGATCAGTTGTTGTCCACGGCTCATTACACGAAGCTTCGTAATCGTTGGGTAATCAGGCAGCGCAACGAAATCGCACTTCACATTGAGCGAGCTCAGCGTCTCCGTCAGCACTTTTGCAGGCTCATCTTCCCCAGTTAGACCAACAATGTGAGCATGGCCACCTAATGATGCGATGTTCATCGCAACGTTCGCAGCACCACCAGGACGCTCTTCATTGTTTTCTACTTTTACAACAGGAACCGGCGCTTCAGGAGAAATGCGCCCGGTTGGGCCATACCAGTAACGATCTAGCATGACATCACCGATGATGAGCACACCAGCGCTGTTGTAATCAGGTAGAATTGGTTTCATTGTTGGTCTCCAAAAATTAAATCGAAGTGAGTTTATCACAGCCCTTATCGACGCTAAATATATGGTCTTAACTGAACCACTGATTCCAAGCCTGTTTTACCCACTCCCTTTCGGCAACAAACTTATCTTCCACCACATCAGCGTCTAAATTGAGTAGATTTCGGCGGTGTATTTCGTTGCGCATTGTCGTGTAAGCACGTATCAACTGCATTGCTTGGTCTTCGTCCATAACATCTTGCGCAATGAGCGTTTCAAAGATGCGCACATTATCACACCAACGCGTCAATTTCGGCTTATCGTGACTATAGTTGAGCACTAGGTACTGAGCGAGAAATTCGATATCGGTAATCCCACCTACATCTTGCTTGAGCATAAAGCGGCCTGGCTTTTTCCCCCCAAGATGACCGCGCATTTTTTCTCTCATTTCGACAACGTCTTTTTTCAGTTCAGCTTGATCGCGTGCTTTGCACAGCACATCATGCCGCGTATTGTGAAATGCAATTGCCAGTGGTTCATCACCATAAATCATGCGCGCGCGGACAAGTGCTTGATGCTCCCATGTCCACGCGTCTTGATGTTGATAGTCGTCGAACGCGTCCGTTGGACTAACCAACAAACCCGATGCACCGGACGGACGCAATCGGGTATCGACCTCGTATAAAATACCGGAAGCGGTGCGAGTGGAGAAAATATGAATGATACGCTGTGCTAAACGAAGGTAGAACTGACGACCATCAATCTCTTTTTTGCCGTCAGTGTAGACATTGACTGGGCAGTCATGCATGAAGACAATATCCAAGTCGGAGTTATAGCCGAGCTCCCACCCTCCGACTTTACCATAGCCAATTACAGCAAAGCCTTTACCTTCACGATCTTTCACATGCGTTGGCTCGCCGTACTTTTCAGACACTTGCAACCAAGCCTGACTGATCACCGCATCAACGATAGCTTCCGCTAAATAAGTTAAATGGTCACTCACTTTCATCACTGGCAATGCGCCAGCAATATCTGCCGCTGCAATACGCAAAATACAAATTTGCTTAAACTGACGCAACGCTTCCATTTGCTGTTCCATATCATCTTCAGGAATACGCGCCAAATAATCACGTAGCTCTGTACGGTAACTGTCTAATGGAATGGGATTGTACAGCTGCGCAGGGTCGATCAACTCATCAAGCAAGATAGGATAACGAGACAGCTGCTCTGAAATCATTGGGCTTGCGGTACACAAACGTACGAGCTGCACCAGAGCCGCTGGATGCTCATCCAATAATTCCAAGTAAGTCGTGCGAGTGCAGATGTTGTGTAGCAAGTGAAGTACACGAGATAAACCAAACTGTGCATCAGGATGGGCAAAGACCGCATCAAACACTTTCGGCATCAAACGATTGAGCACTTCGCGTCCACGTGGGCCTAACGTTTTTTTGGCCAGATCGGTTTTAAAGTTGATGATGGTTTTCGCGCATGAAGCAAAGTCTTCAATCTGAATATCCTGCTGCAAGATATGCTCAAGAACATCTTGTTTGTCGGCCATATCCCATAGCTCATGAAAATGACGAGCAACGGTAGTCCCCTCGTCTTCTTCATCATCACCAATTAGTGATTCAAAAACTTGGTGAACATTTGCCATATGCTGCTGGGTTTGCTCAATCAATTGATCCCAACAGCTCATTTTCATCGCGGTGGCGAGCTTTAAGCGTTCGGTTTCGCAATCAGGCAGCGTCTGGGTTTGCTTATCCGCCATTGCTTGCAACAAGTTTTCTAATTGACGCAAGTACTTGTATGCGGCTTCTAGATCGCTGACTTCTTGTGGAGTAAGCAATGCCAGTTCTTCAATGCCTTGCAGTGTTTCCAACAGCCCTCGATTACGTAAAGAAGGTTCTCGACCACCTCGAATCAATTGAAAAACTTGAGCGATAAATTCAATTTCTCGAATGCCACCCGCACCTAGCTTAATGTTGTTATTCAACCCTCGGCGGCGAACCTCGCTACTGATCATCGACTTCATTCGACGCAAAGATTGAATCGCACTGAAATCAATATAACGACGAAAAACAAAAGGGCGCAGCATTTGGCGTAGCTCTTGATACTGCGGGTACATCTCACATCCCATCACCCGAGCTTTGATCATCGCGTAACGTTCCCAATCTCGCCCCTGCTCTTGGTAATAATCTTCAAGTGCGGCATAGCTCATTACCAAGGGGCCACTTTCTCCAAATGGGCGAAGTCGCATGTCGACGCGGTAGCAAAAACCATCGAAGGTTTGTTGGTCGAGCGCTTTGATGATGCGTTGACCAAGACGAGTAAAGAACTGGGCATTGGCAATGCTGCGGCGTGCGCCTTGGGTTTCGCCATTCTCTGGATACGTGAAAATTAGATCAATATCGGAAGAAAAGTTTAGCTCGCCACCACCCAGTTTCCCCATGCCGATAATTAACATCGGCTGCACTTCACCGTCCTCACTTGTTGGCGTGCCCCACTCCTGACAACACACTTGATATTGCCATTGATAGGTTTCAAAAATCATCGCTTCTGCCAACTCAGATAAGTGGCTTAAAGACGTCTCTAGAGACCATGCATGCGTGAAATCCTTCCACGCAATGTACACCATTTCTCGATTGCGAAACTGACGCAATACGCGATGACCAGACATCTCATCAGGACATTGTTCCAACAGTTCAGCAAGGCGTGAGCGGTAAGACTCCTGACGACTTGGCTGCGCTAACATACTTGGCAACTCACGGGCTAGGACTTCATCGCGATGAATGGCTTCAGTTATAAACTGGCTTAAGCCCGCCACATAACGAAATTGCTGCGCAACCTCATCGGGCCAAAGGGGAAAATAACCTGCGTCTTGGGCGTTTTGTACGGCAGATTCAGCGATAGAAATCAGTGGCGAAGGCAGCTGCATTTTTCTTCCTTGTTTGAAAAGCACGGTAACTCATTCTTTATACCAGACTGAAAGCAAATAAAAACGCCCACAAAAGGTTTGTGGGCGTTTTATCAAAAGTTCGGGATCGAATATTAAACTTGGAAAGATTTGATCTTCTTGTCTAGCTCACCTGCATTATTTTGCATCATTTCAGAGGTTTCTAGCAGCTCGGTAACAACAACAACTGAGGCTTCAACCAACTCACGTACATTGGTGAGGTTTTGGCTCATCTCTTCTGCAACACTGCTTTGCTGACCAGACGCCGTCGCGATCTGGAAGTTCATGTCATTGATTTGCGTCACTTGCCCAACAATACCATCGAGCTCAGATCCAGCATTAGAAACCAGCTCGTTTCCATCTGCCGCTTCTACAACGCTTTTTTCCATGAGTTCTACCGCAGATTCAGCACTGGTTTGCAGCTGTGCGATCATCTCTTGAATTTCTACCGTCGCTTGTTGTGTACGTTGGGCAAGGTTACGAACTTCATCTGCAACCACAGCAAAACCCCGCCCAGCCTCGCCAGCTCGCGCCGCTTCAATCGCCGCATTCAGTGCAAGCAGGTTGGTTTGTTCAGAAATGCCTTGAATCGTCCCTACAACGCTACCAATGGCTTCAACACGTTCTTCAACTTGGTTAACCGCTTGTGCCGATGAAGCGATATCCGACGAAAGTTCACTCATTTTCGCCATTGTACTTTGCAAGAACTGCTGACCAGAAATTGCTTGTGCGGAAGCTTGCTCTGTTAGAGAAGATGCCGTCTGGGCATGTTCCGCAACCGTTTGGACCGTCGACGACATTTCACTCATCGCCGTAGCAAGTTGATCAATTTCGTTAAACTCTTCTTGCGCCGATTCCTTCGTTTCCGACATGCTCAGCGTCATGACTTCGGTGAGCGTTGATAATTCATCAGACGCATTAATTTGCATTTGAATAACATCGTGCAATTGTCGACGTGTCTTTTCTAATTCACGTGCCACGTCTCCGTATTCATCTTTACAATCCATACCAAATGGAACAGAGAGGTTCTTGCTCGCCATCAGTTTGATCGCGTCGCTCAGATACTGTGTTTGACGCAACATCACTCTAGCCGCCGCTAATAAGAGCACGACAAAAACCACAATCAATAAGGCGGTTTGCCAAGCAACTTGCGTTAAATATGCTTCATAATGCTGTTGGGCAACTTGCGCGTTTTGTGTCGCCGCTAAAAGTGAGTCGTAAAAAGTGTTTGCGTCCCACAGTTGTTTTGCCACGATCAGGACAGTACTGAAGACCATCAACATGACCATTTTAGGCACCAGTCGAATGTCGGATATGACCCTTTCCCATGGCTTAAATGCCAGCTTTTCCATTGTCAGTTCTCCACCGAGTCTTATATAGTCTTTATCTATAATCTTTATATTACTTATAGTTATGTTCGCGCTTTGCGTGGTTACGCGATTTATTTTGAGCTTCGTATGAAAAACAATGATATCAAAGACAGCACACGACCGATGGGCCTGTTGTCACTAATATTGTCTTTTATGGCACTATTTGTGATCTCTGGCTTGTTGTTTTTCCCGATCGATCACGAAACCCGTCAAGTTCTTATCGGTCTGGATTTCATAATCTGTAGTATTTTTCTACTACAGCTCACCATTGATTTGATCCGGTCCACAGATCGCTGGTTATTCCTTAAACGTCATTGGATAGATTTCGTGGCGAGCATCCCATTGATAGAGCCCCTGCGCTTTGCTCGTATTTTTCATATTATGCGAGTGGTATTAGTACTGCGTTCGTCAAAGTTCATTTTGCATCAGCTCAAAGAAAACCGCCGCGAAACCACGGTCGCCTCTATACTGCTATTGATGGTTATCCTCATAACACTCGGTTCTAGTGCAATGCTGTTTATCGAAGCGAAAAACCCAGAAGCGAATATTCGTACTGGCGCCGATGCTTTGTGGTGGGTATTTGTAACAATCTCAACGGTTGGTTACGGCGATCATTATCCAGTGACCTCCATAGGAAAGTTTTTGGCTGTCATCATCATTGTTTGCGGGGTGGGTATCTTTGGTATGATCTCGGGTCTTATCACCTCTATCCTTACTGCCCCAACGAAACAACAGACGCACAGTTCAATCAATAAAGAACGTATGCTCGAGCAGCTCCTAACCCAACAAGCTCAAATACTAGAACGACTCGATTTCATGGAAAAAGAGCTACAACAACGTAAAACAGAGACAAAAAAATAGGACCATGCGGTCCTATTTTTTTGTCGTTATCACCAGAACGATCATTCACGCCAATAAGGCTGAACTTCCACACTGATCGCTCGGGTTTGATCCATTGCATGCAAAATTGAGCGCTCTTGACGGTGCAACCAGCGTTCTAACTGCTCTTTTTCTGCGTCTTCCAGCATATCAACCAACGGGAGCAAGTGGTTCAGCATTAGCAGATCATCGATACCATGCACTAGATCCGCCCATGGTAAACGGAAGCTGTTACGCTCATCCGAGTTATACAAACTCGCGAAACCAATACCAGTATAGAGGTTACGCAATAAGCGATAACGCTGATCAACGTACTCTTGCGCCGTCAAATCGCGCTCTGCTGGGAAAGCTTCCATTAGCTCAGCCCAAGTGCGATCGAGCTGAGTAACTGAAAACGGCATGATGTTGCTTGCCATTTTTTCACGTGCTTTTTCATCAAGAAATGGCTGCCAACCGCGTGCTAAGATCCAGCGGCTTAGATCCAGCAGTAACCCTGTGTAACGAGCGGAATTGAGCAACCCTAGCACTTCTTCACGGCTTGGCAACTCTTGTAACTGCTGAGTCAGCTCAGATACTAAGAACTTACGTGCATCCAACTTGCGCAGCACATTGCCTTTGTCATCTAAAAGCTCTTCAAGGTGTGCATGCTCATCCAACCAACTCAGTTCTTCTTCCAACCATTTAAGCTCTTGGCGCAGAATCGCGCTCGCGCGACGAGGGACAATCCCGCCAAAAATAGTCAATGTTTGACGAATGAAACGAATGGCATTACTGATTTCACGCAGTGCTTCCACGCTGTCACGCTCAGCATAAATTTGCTCGTGATAATGCCAATGAGACAAAGCGTGCTCTAATGAGTTGATCAAGCAAAATTCAACGGTATCCGTCGGACTACTGTCCACAAGTGCCAATGATTTTACTTCATCACCCGCATAACCGCTTGCAAGTCGATAACCTTTCGCCGCTTTGCTCAAGTTACCCAAGCGCATACCGCCTTGCTCGCAAAAGCTGCGTGCCAGTGTGAATAAAGCTTCGGTTTGGCCAGACTTAAGCTCCAGTTCAACTTCGCAAATTGGCTCTTGCTTCTCTTCTTCGTCTTCACCTTTGGCTACAACTAAACCTTGGTCAAAGGCAACTTCAATCTGACTGCCATCGGGCATGCCAATCAGCCATTGTTCACGTGTGAAGTTGGTCGAGAATAATGGCATAAGCTCGGATTGCAGCGTTTCTGCATCTTTACCTGGAGGCCAAATATCTAGAGGATGAAGCGACAGATCAGGCTCGTCGCTAGTGTGCTCAGCATTGTATTCTGGTCTTTGATGTAAGCCTGCGACGACGCGTCCTGCTGTCTTTACGGTTTGGACGAATACATCATCAAAACGGCGAATTCTTAAACCAATGTCGTGCTTTCTAAGCCATTTATCGGCAGTATCAAAATAGGTGTTACCCAAGTCACGACAACTATGCTGAAGTACTTTTGTCTCAGAAATTTTTTCTTTTAAAGTTTCTGAAAATTCAGGAGAAACAAAAAACTTCAGTTCTATTTCGGTTTCCATAGCTATACCTTTCAAAGCAGATAGAAACAGGATATTGCGTAATTTCTCACACGGCAAGAGAGAAATATCGCCGGAATGATGATCTAAAACAGTTTTAATGAGCGATTTAATGCGTTACCATGCGCGCCTTTATAGCCATCGTTCAACATTTCGCCAAGCACTCAGAAATGGTGTATGTTTTTTTAAGGTTATAGTTATTAGGTTGAATGACCATGCCAGTAAATACAATTATGGGGTTATTTGCAAAGTCCCCAATTAAGCCTTTGCAACGCCACGTTGTGTGTGTCAACGAATGTTGTTCACACTTGGTGAAATTCTTTGAAGTATCTTCAAAGGGTGATTGGGAAAAAGCAGCAGAAATCCGTGCACAAATTTCTCACCTAGAGAAAGAAGCGGATGTGCTGAAACGTGAAATCCGTCTAAAACTGCCTCGCGGTTTGTTCATGCCAGTCGACCGTACTGACATGCTTGAGCTTTTGACTCAACAGGACAAACTTGCAAACCTGGCAAAAGACATTGCTGGCCGTGTATATGGTCGTCAACTTGTCATCCCTGAGGCTCTCCAACCAAACTTCCTCGCTTACGTTCAACGTTGTCTTGATGCTGCCGATCAGGCGCAAAAGGTAATCAATGAACTTGATGAATTGCTAGAAACCGGCTTCAAAGGCCGTGAAGTGACGCTCGTCGCTGAAATGATTCATCAATTAGACGTTATCGAAGATGATACCGATGCCATGCAGATTGAACTTCGCCAACAGTTGATGGTGATTGAAGCTGACATGAACCCTATCGATGTCATGTTCCTGTACAAGATTCTTGAATGGGTAGGTGGTATTGCCGACCAAGCGCAGCGCGTAGGTGCTCGTTTGGAAGTCATGCTATCTCGATCTTAAAACATAAAGTTAACGACATAACGAAGAGCATAATTAACACGTGTCATAGGGACGATGACTATTTTCATCGTCTTATGGTTTGGCGCGCGTAAAATTTTGTTCCGCTTGTTATAAAACAACTAGGTATTACGATGGATATCCTTGCGAACTACGGCACTGTCCTGATTATTGTTGCAGCGATTTTTGGTTTCATGATGGCGATTGGTATTGGCGCGAACGACGTTGCTAATGCGATGGGTACATCTGTAGGTTCAAAAGCGCTAACTGTAAAACAAGCTATCATCATTGCGATGATCTTCGAATTTGCAGGTGCTTACCTTGCAGGCGGTGAAGTAACCGACACTATCCGTAAAGGTGTAATCGAAACTTCTTTATTTGCTAGTCAACCAGATGTTCTTGTCTACGGCATGATGTCTGCGCTTTTGGCAGCAGGTACATGGCTGCTTCTTGCTTCTTACATGGGCTGGCCAGTATCAACGACTCACTCAATCATAGGTGCAATCATTGGTTTTGCATGCGTATCAGTAGGTACTGAAGCGGTTGACTGGGGCAGCGTTCAAGGCATTGTTGGTAGCTGGATTATTACGCCAGTGATTTCAGGTTTCTTTGCTTACGTTATCTTTGTCAGCGCACAACGCCTGATTTTTGATACAGAGAACCCTCTGTTTAACGCGAAACGTTTTGTACCTGTTTACATGTTCATCACAACAATGGTGATTGCACTTGTAACCATCAAAAAAGGTCTGAAACACGTTGGTCTTCACCTGACCAATGGTGAAGCCTGGATGTGGGCAGCAGCAGTTTCAGCACTTGTGATGATTGGCGGCTACGTATACATCCAGAAAAAATTCGCTAATCGCGAAGAAGACCGCAGCTTTTCTGGCGTGGAAGGTATCTTCAGCGTTCTGATGGTTATCACCGCTTGTGCGATGGCATTTGCACACGGTTCAAACGACGTTGCAAACGCCATTGGTCCACTGTCTGCTGTCGTATCGACTGTTGAACACATGGGCGAAATCAGCACGAAAAGCACCATCGCTTGGTGGATTCTACCTCTTGGCGGTATTGGTATCGTGGTCGGTCTTGCAACACTGGGTCACAAAGTAATGGCAACCGTTGGTACAGGCATCACTGAGCTAACGCCTAGCCGCGGTTTTGCAGCACAGCTAGCAACAGCATGTACGGTAGTTCTAGCGTCTGGTACAGGCCTGCCAATTTCAACCACTCAAACATTGGTTGGTGCGGTTCTCGGTGTTGGCTTTGCTCGTGGTATCGCAGCACTGAACCTAGGCGTAGTTCGTAACATCGTGGCATCATGGATCGTTACACTACCAGCGGGGGCGTTATTGGCCGTAGTATTCTTCTACGGACTTCAAGCGATGTTCGCTTAAGACACTCGTCAATAGAATGTAAGCGCTTTGTCATTATTGACTCAAACGCACAGAAAGGGAGGCTTTGCCTCCCTTCTTTGTTGCACCGAGGTTTGAAACTGCATACTATTCGTCTATTTCCGGCTCCAATCATTCGGTGCCAACGCTGTCTCCAAGAAAAATCGTTAAGGGATTTACTGTGAAAAAACTAATCATCACGGTTTTGTTTACTTTGCTAGCAGCGCCAGCGGCCCTAGCAGCAGACCGTTATATTTCTGATGACCTCTTCACTTTTATGCACTCAGGTCCAAATAACACCTACCGTATTATTGGTAGTGTTAACGCCGGTTCTAAAGTACAACTGATTAAAACCAACCGAGATACTGGCTACACGCAAGTTCGTGATGACCGTGGTCGCACTGGTTGGGTACAAAGCAAGTTTGTGACAAACCAAGAGAGCATGGCAATTCGCCTTCCTCGCATTGAGAAAGAGCTAGCCGAAGTAAAAGAGCAGCTTGCTAATGCTCGTCAAACTTCTGATGCAGAGAAAGCCGGTCTTGTTACCTCTCTCGAAACACGTAACCAACAAATTTCAGATCTAGAAAATAAATACTCTGAGATCAGCGATCAGCTTACTTCTGTTGAAACAGAAAACCGCGAGCTACGCGCAAAACTGGATACACAAAAAGATGACATGCTGCTTAAGTACTTCACTTATGGCGGCGGTGTCGCAGGTTTAGGTTTACTATTTGGTTTGATTCTTCCGCATGTCATGCCTCGTAGAAAGCGCTCTCCTGCGGGTTGGGCATAAACCTCACGCTTTTATCTTTAAAAAGAACGCAAAAGCCAGTCGATATCGACTGGCTTTTTAGTTTGCTTCGTTTGACAGAAGTGAGTATTACTCCCCCATTGAACTAGAGGCTCGACGACGATCCGTTGCGCCATAAAGCTTGCCATCTTTTAGCTCAATTGCATTCAAACCGCTTACCACTGGAATAACGTGCACTGGGTAGCCAAGCTCCATAAACTCAGGCACCAGCATTTCTGCGAACGTTTTCTTTTCCACCAGCAAGCCAGTCGGGTCATAAGGCTTAGTGCGGTCTATTTTGGTGCCGTACTGAATGTTTGGTAAGTCAATTGCCTCTTGCGCTGATAAGTTCCAATCCAGCACCCCAACCACGGTTTTGAGTACATACCCCGGGATTTGTGAACTACCTGGTGACCCAACCACCAAACGCAAATTATCATCACTGTCCATCACCATTAATGGCGTAATAGCCGAACGTGGACGCTTGCCCGCTTCAATTGAGTTTTGTGTAGGTTTGCCGTTAACCGTTGGCAGAGGTGAGAAGTTAGCCATCTGCGCATTCAAGACAACGCCATCGACCATCACACCCGAGCCCATACCCGTTCCTACCGTGCTGGTCATCGCAATTGCATTTCCATCTCTATCGACGATAGAAATATGCCCTGTATCTTTGCTCTCGAAGCCTTGATATTGCGCATACTGAGTTTGCGTTATCTGTCCTGCTTTTGGATCCTCTTTTAAAGTGCCATTATCAGGGATTAAATCACGTCTCTGATCTAGATAGGCTTTAGACAATAACTGTTCAACTGGCGCTTCCACATAATCCGGATCTCCGGCATACGCAATACGATCGGCTTTTGCTATTCGCATCGCTTCAGTCATGAGACGCCAAGGTTCCACATCCGTTTTCGCCATATGGGCAATGTCATAGGGTGCAAGCAGTTCAAGACTCTGAGCGACCATCACACCGCCCGAAGCTGGGTAACCAAAAGAGACGATTTTATTACCACGGTAGTCGTTCTCAATGATGTCACGCTGCTTCACTTGGTAATGTTTAAAATCTTCTAAAGACAACTTCTCGTGTTGGTCGTCAATACGACTATTAACCGTCTCTACGATGTGCTGACCAAGCTCACCACCATAAAGGTAACTATCGCCTTGTTGCGCGATCTTCCTCAGCGTCTCAGCCATCTTAGGGTTCTTCATCAAGGTTCCCGTCGGCTTAATATCGTCCCCTTGCCAATACAAGGCTTTCACTTCCGGATCTTGCTCGAGTCGGCTTTGCTCTCTTACTACGATGTCGTAGGTGTAGCTGTTCATCGCGTACCCATTGCTCGCCAATGTAATCGCCGGCTTAATCAGCTCTGCCCATGGCAACTTGCCGTATTGTTCATGAGTGGTGTAAAGCAACCGCAACGTGCCCGGAACCGCAACAGAACGAGGGCCTAATATTTCGTTGCGACTGAGTACTTCCCCATTCTCAACAAACATTTCAGGGTTCGCGCTAGAGGGCGCTTCATCTCGACCATCAAGGGCCAGAAATTTTTTCTCGTCATGTTGATAAAACAGCGCGAAAGTCCCGCCGCCAATTCCGGTCATATCTGGCTCAACGACAGACATCACCATCTGCATCGCGACCATAGCATCAACAGCATTACCGCCTTCTTTCAATATTGAGTAACCGGTACTGCTCACGTAAGGATTCGTCGCACTGACCATGAAATCTTGCCCGCGACTATCTGGTGTAACTGGGAATGGGTCTGGCTTTGCTGCATAGCTTGTCGATGCAACAATGCTTAAAGAAAAAATCAGAATACGCATGTGTCTCTGTTTAGACTCCTATTATGTGATGGGGTCTAACGTGGACCAAGTCATTACTCCGAAGTTCGTGAAGATGGTGTCTTTTTACACAACGCTGACTGGAATCGCGCTATCAATAGATGAATGATATTGGTGCTATTTAAACGACTGAGGAAAGCTATATTTTGCTTGTTTGAGTATCTAGAAATCATCACCAGAATAGATGCAAAAGATGCTCTGAAAAATAAAAAGCCAGCGATATGATTTCGCTGGCTTGATGTGTTTCTACAAGAGTTACCCTTTCCACTCATACAACGCTGGTATACGAATTTGCTCACCTTGGAACTCAACAATCACAGCTTGCGGTTGTATTTCTCTTAGAGTGACCTGATCATCAACGACATCCCCCTGATGATACTCAACATTGTTAATTTTCACCCAACGGCGATTTTCATCACTAGCGTACATATGGGTTTGCAAATTAAGCGCAGGTAGACGCCCTTGCCACTGGTGAGCGTTGCGCTCTAAATCGTTCACGCGTGCCGTTTGTGATGACGAATTGTCATCATCTCGGGATAAGGCATTTTCGACCTTCCTAGCTAAATCAGGAGATAATGAGGATAAATCCAGATCATCCAAAGACAACCCGAGGTCCTCTTCAGCAGCAGAAGTCGTTTGGGTTGATGCTGAGTCGCGTGTTTCATCTCTGCTTGGTGTATGGCTCGTGTATTCATCGGGGGTGGTAAATGTACCAAAATCACGCGATAGCTCTGCACTTGGCCACTCTCTTGGCAATTGGGCCAACTGGGTGTTCTCTGGATAGTCTAATACTTTGAAAGGTGATACCACTTCGACCTTTTCTATCGGGGACGTTGTATCTACTTCAACACTCGGTGCAAAGAGATCTAAGTACCAAGCGACTCCGATAGCAGAAGCAGTGATTGGCAGCAAGAACAGACCTATATGTTTCACAGCTGACATTATACGTCCTCCTTCTCTATTCTCGCCAGTTGAGGCGCATCTGGTTGAACATTTTGCTGAAGTCGGTCTAGCGTTCGCTTACCTGCAATACCATCGACACCAATTCCTTGCCAACGTTGAAATAACTCGACTCGCTCTTTCATCGCACCATCAAAAATAGACGTTTCAAGCAGTGGCTCACTCACCGCTTCTGCTAATAATCGGTCTAATACTTCAATCGCAGGGCCTTCCATGTCTAACCGTAATGTTTCATTCAGCGGAGCATGCCGCAGTTCGATAATATTGCCCTGCCACAACGGCTTTAGCCACGAAACTGGCAGACGCAGACGCTGCTTGCCATTGAGCACTTCAGCTTGGTCATTACCGACGGCATATAGAATGACATACCCAACATCACCTTGATAATTCAACTCCAAGATCACAGGGCGATTTTGTTGCATCAACAGCGGCCAAGTCGCCATTTTACGCTCACAACGCATAGTCGACTGCGGTTCTGACAAACAAAGATTATCGCGAACCGATGCTTGATACCCCCACAAACGATACAAATCATTTACAGCGAGGTTCGACTGTTTTTGTGCTAACAATAAATCACGCTGCTCATCCGTTAACTGTTGGCTTACGACGGTTGGTGTTGGCTCTACTCTTGGCTCCGTCACTTGTGTCAACACTGACGTCGCTTGAGCTGGCATATAATTCACGACCGCCCACCCCGTACTTAATGCAGCAATAAGGCCTACCGTGACAGAGCCCCAAGCAGGCCAACGGAAAGTCCGGCGCTCTTTTTTATCTTGCTGATAAATATCTGCCTGAAACTGCATCACCTCTTCACAGGCCTGCTGAACGGTTTGCTTATCCACCACCACATTACCCTGGTGATAACTAATGTTGAGGGATTTGTCACAGATAAGGTTGATGAGCCGCGGTATACCGTGACTGTATTTGGCTATAAGTTTACAAGAAGCACGATTAAACAGTTGCTGGTCGCCACCTGCTGTATGTAGTCGAAATGCGATGTAATCTTCTGTCTCTTTTTCATCCAACGGCAACAGGTGATAACGCCCGGTAATACGCTGGGCAAGTTGGCGTAGTTGTGTTGTTTGTAATAACCGCTGCAATTCAGGCTGCCCGACCAACAACACTTTGAGCAATTTTCTGGTATCGGTTTCCAAGTTGGTCAACAAGCGCAACTGCTCTAGAACGTCGGCAGCAAGGTGTTGAGCCTCATCAATGACCAGCAATGTCTGCCAGCCTGAACGATAATTACGCAGCAAATATTGATGGATAACCTGGTTTAGCTGTTTGAGGTTTGCATCTGGCGGATAGGTGATTTTGAACTCATCGCAAATGGCTTCGAGCAAGTCTCTACTCGAAAACGTGGGATTGAGAATAAGACCCGCTTTGGTGTTATCCCCCAAATTCGCCAGCATCGCTTTTGCGACGGTCGTTTTGCCTGTACCTACTTCGCCAGTAAGCATAGCAAAGCCACCGCCATCGCCTAGCCCAGCTTGGAGATGTGTGATTGCCTCTTTGTGACGTTGGCTTAAATACAAATAACGTGAGTTTGGAACAATCGAAAATGGTTGTTCGACAAACCCAAAAAAGTCCTTATACATTAGGCTCTCCAGCTAAAAAACCACCTGGGAATAGTCAGACATGGTATAAACGCTCTTCTTCTATTCTTAGGAGTAAAGAAAAGTACCATTGCTTGCTACAATGTCCAACGGCATATCCATAAATTAAGAGGTAATTCGTGCAAGTTTATTTAGTAGGTGGCGCAGTTCGAGATAAATTGCTCGGAATTGATAGTTATGACAACGACTGGGTGGTCGTAGGCGCGACGCCCGAGATGATGCTGTCCCAAGGATACACCGCCGTTGGTAAAGACTTTCCTGTATTTCTGCATCCCAAAAGTAAAGAAGAATATGCCCTTGCACGAACAGAGAGAAAGTCAGGTTCTGGTTACACTGGTTTTGAATGTTTCTTCGATCAAAACGTCACCTTAGAAGAAGATTTGATACGTCGTGATTTAACCATTAACGCGATGGCAATGGAGAGTGATGGCACGATCCATGACCCATATGGTGGCCAGCAAGATCTCAACGATAAACTGCTACGCCATGTATCAGACGCCTTTATTGAAGACCCTCTACGCGTTTTACGTGTCGCTCGCTTCGCAGCGAAGCTTGCTGATCTAAACTTTACGGTTGCCGACGAAACCATGCGGTTAATGCGTCACATGGCAGAGTCCGGAGAGCTGAGCACACTGACTCCCGAGCGTGTTTGGCAAGAATGGCATAAATCTCTCTCTACTCCTCGCCCTGATATTTTCTTATCGGTTCTACGAGACTGTGGTGCATTAACCGTGGTGTTACCTGAAATTGATGCACTATTTGGCGTACCTCAACCTGAGAAGTGGCATCCAGAAATCGATACTGGCATCCATACTTTGATGGTGGCAGAGCAAGCCGCAAAATTGAGTAACTCACTCCCCGTCAGGTTTGCCGCCCAAGTGCATGACTTGGGTAAGGGCGTGACGCCAGAGAGCGAATGGCCAAGCCACAAAATGCATTGCCATACAGGATTAAAACTGATCAAAAAGCTGTGCGAACGTGTCCGGGTACCAAATGAGTTTCGTGATTTAGCCTTGATGGTGTGCGAACAGCACTCCAATATTCATCGCGCGGCTGAACTTAAACCACAAACCATAATTAAAATACTCAATAAGCTTGATGGGTGGCGTAAGTCCGAACGTCTGCAAGATATCTTGCTTTGCTGCCAAGCGGATCACGCTGGTCGTAAAGGACTGGAAACGCAACCATATCCACAGGCGGATATTTTTAGGCAAGCCTACCAAGCAGCAGCGGCAGTTGACGTTCAAACCATAATCAAAGAGGGCTTTAAAGGCCCTGCGATTCGTGACGAGCAAGAAAAACGACGTATTGAAGCAGTGAAAGCAGTACTTAAGAAGTAACGAACAAACAAAAACGCCCGCGGATTTCGCGGGCGTTTTTCGTTAGCATCAATTATGCACTTAATAG
Source organism: Vibrio sp. 1069 (assembly GCF_033340555.1). Lineage (NCBI taxonomy): Bacteria > Pseudomonadati > Pseudomonadota > Gammaproteobacteria > Vibrionales > Vibrionaceae > Vibrio > Vibrio sp. 1069. The sequence continues at coordinate 351,937 of NZ_JAWOWP010000004.1, read as the reverse complement.
AAAAGCGAACAAACCGACGCCCAAAATGAGACGGTAAATCACAAACGGTGTCATGCCCATGCGTGAAATCATCTTCAAGAAGAAGTGGATACAGATGTACGCACTGATAAACGATGTGATAATGCCAGTAAGTAAGAAACCAACATGGACAGGTTCACCACTGGTCACTAACTTCATGCCTAAGTAGCTACCAGCTAATGTAATGATTGGGATCGACATTAAAAACGAAAATCGGGCAGCCGCTTCTCGAGTAAAGCCAAGGTAAAGCGCTGCTGTGATGGTCGCCCCTGAACGTGAAGTTCCAGGAATCATCGCTAAGGCTTGAGCAATACCGATAAATACAGCTTTCTTCCAACCCGTTTGGTATTCATCGGCAACGAGTTTAGCGTTTTTGTCTACCCACCATAGCAACAAGCCAAATACGATCGTGGTAGTCGCGATGACGTAAGCGCTACGTAGATACACTTCAATGATGTCTTTCATCAATAGACCGAACACACAAGCTGGAATCGTCGCAATCACGATCATCCAAGCCAATTTAGCCTCTTTACTGCGATCTCCTTTAAAGATCGAAGCAAATAACGCTTGAAACAAAGTGATTACTTCATGACGAAAATAGATCACGACAGCCATTAATGTACCGACGTGAACAGCAACATCAAAGGCCAGACCTTGGTCTTCCCATCCTAAAATAGCGGAAGGCAGGATCAAATGGGCAGAGCTTGAGATAGGCAAAAACTCTGTCAGCCCCTGAATCAGAGCCAAAATAAAGGCTTCAAAATAACTCATGTAAACAACTCAAATTAAAAATGAAAGGAAACGGGTTTGAGCGAATCGACTGGCTGCATAGCATGCCAAATGTCTGCGACTGTGCGTCCATCGCCTGGGATCACTAATTGCGGTTCGAGATCATACAACGGCTTTGTGACAAAAGGATATTTGTAGATATCACTGCGAGGTAGCTCAGGTTTTTTCTTGGAGACGCGCTCACCGAACAACACTATATCGAGATCCAGTGTTCGATCCTGATACTTTTGCGCGTTTTCTTCGCGTCCCCATTTAAATTCAATCTCGCGTAGTTGATGGCTCAACTCTTCTAATGACAACTCGGTACGCATTGCAACGACAAAGTTGTAGAAATTCTTACTGCTAAAACCAATAGGTTCGCATTCATATATCGGTGATACGAGGAGATTTTCTCCAAGCCGTTGCAGCTCCTGATACGCAGCAAGCACATGTTGCTCTCTTTCTACGTTCGTCCCAACACCGATATAGGTGGTGATCATGCTCGGCCTCGCTCAATCACCACACCAACAGCACGTGCTTGCGGCACGGCGCCAGGCTTCGCTAGGCGGATTTTCACCCAAGGCACAGAGAAACGCTGCATGATAAGCTCTGCTACTTCTTCAGCCACGCGCTCGACCAGTAAGAAACGACCATTTTCAATGTGGTTAAGTACCGCCTCACTCACCTGCGAATAATCCAGTGCATCTTGCACATCATCACTTTTGCCCGCAGGTTTATTATCGTGTGCCATTTCAATATCTAGAACCAACTTTTGTTTGATTTGTTGTTCCCAGTCGTACACGCCAATGGTGGTGATTACTTCTAACTGTTCAATAAAAACTTTATCCAGAGCCATCTTATGTCCTTCTATTACAGAGGTCGGATACCCGTGAGGGGTAATTTGATCGTAGTATTCTATACCTAAGTAACATTTACTTTGGTCATCACAATGTTACTTAGGTATAAACTGCGAAAGCATCTTTATATACAAGAAATCACATAATGCAAGCTCTATCACAGTGAGGATTTCTGCATTATGTAAATTCGGGGTATGATAGCAACTACGCGGGAACCGAGCATTAAATTCCAATCCATCAAGGACTTCTATGGACGCACTGGCACTGATAATGACAATGGCCGCCTATTTATTAGGTTCGGTTTCCAGTGCGGTTTTGATCTGTCGACTCTTAAAACTGCCAGACCCACGCAGTGTGGGATCTAACAATCCTGGAGCAACGAACGTATTGCGTATTGGCGGACGAGGAGCCGCTGTTTCAGTCTTGTTGTGCGATATGCTCAAAGGCACTATCCCCGTGTGGGGCGGATACTTTCTTGGTATCGACCCTATCATTCTTGGCGTCATCGCCATTGCTGCCTGTCTTGGCCACATGTACCCCATCTTTTTCCACTTTAAAGGCGGAAAAGGTGTCGCAACCGCGCTTGGCGCTATCGCTCCGATTGGTTTGGACTTAACTGGATTGGTAATGTTAACTTGGCTGTCAGTAGCCGCGCTATTCCGCTATTCATCCTTAGCGGCTCTCGTCACGGTTTTGGTCACTCCGTTTTATACTTGGATGTTTAAACCGCAATACACGTTACCTGTTGCTATGCTGTGCTGCTTAATCGTATTTAAGCATCATCAAAATATTCGTCGGCTTTTGTCTGGCGACGAGCCAAAAATCGGCGAGAAAAAACTGACACAAAAAAACTCGGCTTAATGCCGAGTTTTTCGTTTAAAGAAGGATGTATTGGTTACGCATGAACTCGATTCAGGAAGTTCAACAACATCTGGTTGACGAACTCAGGTTGCTCTAAACAACTGATGTGTCCCGCTTGGGGAATCTCCACCAACTCACTGCCTGTGATACAGTCTTTCATTAAATAAGATTCAAAAACTGGACGTGGTTTATCTTCACAGCCCACTGCAATTAACGTCGGCAGAGCAAATTTTTCCGAATCCTCAATCACATCCCGGCGACCAAACACCATGCGCCCCATGCGAGCTACTTCCACCGCACGCTCACCGTTCAGCTCTTCTAAACTGCGTTTGAATGAAGCGACAAGTTTAGGGTTATCCTGATTGACGTTGTTGGCAAAGAACAGCGGCACAACGGCTTCAATAATTGGCGCAGGCACTGCTTGGACTTGGCTGATGGTATCAAGCATTGCAAAATACTTTTTATACGTAACTTCTGGCTCCCAGCCAATGAAGGTATCCATCAATACCAGTGACTTAACACGTTGCGGCGCTTGAGCCGTTAGCTCAGCTCCCCACATGCCGCCAACAGATAAGCCCACTATCGAGAATTCTTCGATATCTAAATGATCCATCAATGCCAACATATGTTGTGCATAGTCGGCCAATGACTGTGTCGATGCAGGTGCAGCGTCCGATTCACCATGTGCCCAAAGATCTGGCACAATACAACGGAATGACTGGCTTAAAACCTCAACTTGTGGCGCCCACATTTGGCTATCCCAAAGGTAACTATGACCAAATAGAAGCACAGGGCCCTCACCTTTATCTAGATAAGCAAGTTGCTGACCTTCAATTTCAAACTTATTCATTGTTATATCCATTTCTTATTCTTCCACGTCATCCTAGCACTGAAACAATCGCGAACTGATCGCATCAGTCAGAATGTAAAACGAGGCGGTTCATTGAATAATTAAAAATAAAGGCCTCTGAGGAGCAGAGACCTTTATTACAAAGAACCGGTTTCAAACCTACCGCATAAATTTGACTAAGCGACAGGTGTTAGTTGATCAATTGGCCAACGTGGACGAGCCTCTACTGACATATCAGCCACTTCGCCATTCTTCAAGCGCTGCATGCCTGCGTAAGCGATCATCGCACCGTTATCTGTACAGAACTCAGTACGTGGGTAGTAAACTTCGCCGCCAACTTTCTTCGCTAACTTCTCTAACTCAGCTCGCAAACGACGGTTAGCACTCACACCACCAGCAATAACAATGCGTTTCATGCCTGTTTGCTCAAGCGCGCGCTTACATTTAATAGCCAACGTAGCACACACAGCCTCTTCAAATGCCAATGCGATGTCCGCGCGGGTTTGCTCGTCATCACCGTTTGCAGCAATCGTGTTAGCCGTAAAGGTTTTTAGACCAGAGAAACTCATGTCCAAACCTGGCACATTCGTCATTGGGCGCGGGAACTTAAAGCGGCCCGGTGTACCTTTTTCCGCCAGTTTAGATAATAGTGGACCGCCTGGGTAATCCAAACCCATTAGCTTCGCTGTTTTATCAAACGCTTCGCCCGCCGCATCATCAATCGACTCACCTAGAATTTTGTACTCACCGATGCCTCTCACTTCCACCATCATAGAGTGACCGCCCGATACTAATACCGCCACAAACGGGAACGGTGGAGGGTTATCTTCCAACATTGGGGCCAATAGGTGACCTTCCATATGATGAACAGGTACCGCTGGCACTCCCCAAGCATAAGCAATACTGCGACCGATAGTCGCACCCACTAATAGCGCCCCAACAAGACCAGGCCCCGCGGTATACGCGACACCATCGATGTCTTTTGAAGTTAAGTTCGCTTCTTTTAGTGCCTCTTTAATAAGAGGAATGGTTTTCTTTACGTGGTCACGTGAAGCCAACTCAGGCACCACACCGCCGTAATCTGCGTGCAGTTTTACTTGGCTGTATAGCTTGTGTGACAAGAGACCGTTTTCATCGTCATAAATTGCGATGCCAGTCTCGTCACAAGAGGTTTCAATACCAATAATGCGCATGGTTTTCTCAGTATGCTTTCTGTATAGAGGAAATTTGGGCGTCATATTACCTCGCCTTGGTGCTGCAAACAAATTTTGTACAGACAATAATCGACAAAAGGCTTTACAAAGTAGTTGTGATCGGATTAAAATTCCGCACCATTTTTGATCAAGCTGGTAAGAGACCTAACAATTGTGATTTGGTCTGTTGAATACCAGCGTTAACGAATAACCCCTGAGGTGAAAGGCATATGCCAGTAGTTAAAGTACGTGAAAACGAACCGTTCGACGTTGCTCTACGTCGTTTTAAGCGCTCTTGCGAAAAAGCAGGTATCCTTTCTGAAGTGCGTCGTCGTGAGCACTACGAAAAACCAACTACAGTTCGCAAACGCGCTAAAGCAGCAGCTCAAAAGCGTCACGCTAAGAAGCTAGCTCGCGAAAACGCTCGTCGCGTTCGCCTGTACTAATAACTGAGCTCCAAAAGGAATTTAGTTATGGCTCTGATTGATCAACTCAAAGAAGAGCAAAAATTAGCGATGAAAGCCAAGGACAAATTGCGCCTTGGTACTATTCGTTTAGCCCTATCAGCAATCAAGCAACGTGAAGTTGACGAACAGATTACTCTGAACGATGACGACATTCTTGCAGTATTGACCAAGATGGTTAAACAACGTCGCGATTCTGTAGCGCAGTTTGAAGCAGCGGGTCGTCAAGATCTTGCTGATGCGGAACAAGCAGAAATTACCGTTCTTGAGGACTTTATGCCTCAACCACTGACAGACGAAGAAGTAGCGGCTCTCATCGAGAACGCGATTGCTGAATCTGGCGCAGCTGGCATGCAAGACATGGGCAAAGTAATGGGCGTTCTGAAACCGCAAATTCAAGGGCGTGCAGATATGGGTAAAGTAAGCGGTTTAGTTCGCGCTAAATTGGCTTAAGGTACCCCACCCAATTGCAGCAAGCCGTGCTATCCTTTGGAGCGCACGGCTTGTTTGTATCTGGATGGATGGAATGAAATCAATGGGCAATACGCTCATTCTTTTAAGGCATTCACTCCACTCATCATCTTCTTTTTTTGTTAGGTTTTATGGCTGGACACATCCCTCGCAGTTTTATCGATGACCTTCTAGCTCGACTTGATATTGTCGATATCATCGACGCACGTGTGAAACTTAAGAAAAAAGGCAAAAACTACGGCGCATGCTGCCCGTTCCACAACGAAAAGACACCCTCATTCAGTGTCAGTCAAGAAAAGCAGTTCTACCATTGTTTTGGTTGTGGCGCGCATGGAAATGCCATCGATTTTTTGATGGAATTCGACCGACTAGAATTCGTCGAAGCCATTGAAGAACTCGCTTCATACTTGGGTTTAGATGTTCCTCGCGAACAACGTAGCGGCGGTAATGGTTCGTTTCAATCAGGCCCACAAGCAAGCAGCAGTGAAAAACGTAACCTATACGACTTAATGGGCAGCATTGCTCAATTTTATCGTAACCAACTCAAACAGCCAGCAAGTAAGGTGGCGATTGAGTATCTAAAAGATCGCGGCCTGTCTGGTGAAATCGTCCAGAAGTTTGGCATCGGCTATGTGGCTGATGAATGGGATTTAGTTCGTAAGAACTTTGGCCAGAATAAAGAAAACCAAGACATGCTCGTCACTGGCGGCATGTTGATTGAAAACGATAAAGGCAACCGCTACGACCGATTCCGTGGTCGAGTGATGTTTCCTATTCGAGACAGACGCGGTCGAGTAATAGGCTTTGGTGGTCGAGTATTAGGTGATGGGACACCAAAATATCTCAACTCACCCGAAACCCCGATATTTCATAAAGGTAAAGAGTTGTATGGCCTTTATGAAGTACTACAAGCGTACCGTGAGCCACCACAAATTTTAGTGGTTGAAGGCTATATGGATGTTGTCGCGCTTGCTCAATATGGCGTAGATTATTCCGTTGCCTCATTGGGAACCTCGACAACGGGCGATCACTTGCAAGTGTTATTCAGGCAAACAAGCACCGTCGTGTGTTGTTATGACGGTGACCGCGCAGGCCGTGAAGCCGCGTGGCGTGCCATGGAAAATGCATTGCCTTACCTAACGGATGGTCGCCAGTTAAAATTCATGTTTTTGCCGGATGGAGAAGATCCCGACTCTTATATCCGACAAAACGGAAAACAAGCATTTGAGCAGCAAGTGTCTAATGCGATGCCCTTGTCTGAATTCATGTTCAGCTCATTGACTCAGCAGGTCGATATGAGCACGAAAGAAGGCATGGCAAAACTGAGTACTCTTGCGGTTCCTCTCATTGATAAAGTCCCTGGCGGCACTTTAAGACTATACTTGAGAGAATTGCTTGGCCGCCGTTTGGGTTTGGTTGATGAACGCCAACTACAGCAGCTAATTTCAAAACAAGGTAAAGAGGATAAAAGGCCTCAACCTCATAAAGAAATCAAGCGAACGCCGATGCGAGAAGTGATCGCGTTACTGATTCAAAACCCACAATACGTAAGTATGGTGCCAGATCTAACTAGCGTTAGAGATTTGCCCATTCCTGGTCTAAGTTTATTTGTTGATGTACTTGATAAATGCCAAGCGCATCCCCATATCAACACAGGCCAATTATTAGAGCATTGGCGAAACAGCCAAAATGAGACCCTTCTGTCTCGTCTCGCGAGTTGGGACATTCCACTCGATGAGGACAACCAAGAAGAAATCTTTTTAGACTCACTGGATAAAATTATTGCCCAGTGCGTAGAAAAACAAATTGAAAACCTGCAGGCCAAAGCAAGAAGTGTCGGTTTATCAGCCGAAGAGAAAAGGGAGCTGCTAGCACTTATGCTAGATTTAAAAGCGTAACCCTGTTTAATTAGTCAGCAACGATTTAATTTGTTATAGTAAGTGGTTTGCATTTCGCATACTGATTCCTTCACCAGATTACGAAGTTGGATACCGTCTATGGATCACAATCCGCAGTCACAGCTAAAGTCACTTGTTATTAAAGGCAAGGAACAAGGCTATCTGACCTACGCCGAAGTAAATGACCACCTACCTGCTGAAATCGTAGATTCAGAACAGGTAGAAGACATCATTCAGATGATCAACGACATGGGCATTAAGGTAGTAGAAACTGCTCCTGATGCTGATGATTTAGCACTGAACGATGACACAAATATTACCGATGAAGATGCAGCCGAAGCTGCAGCCGCTGCACTTTCTAGCGTAGAGAGTGAGATTGGTCGTACAACAGACCCAGTACGTATGTACATGCGTGAGATGGGTACTGTCGAACTTCTAACTCGCGAAGGCGAAATCGACATCGCAAAACGTATTGAAGAAGGTATTAACCAAGTTCAATCGTCTGTTGCTGAATACCCAGGCACAATTCCGTACATTCTTGAGCAATTTGACAAAGTTCAAGCTGAAGAACTACGTCTTACAGACCTAATTTCAGGTTTTGTAGATCCAGATGCTGACGACACCGCTGCACCAACGGCAACACACATCGGTTCTGAACTGACTGAATCTCAGTTAGAAGAAGAAGACGATGAAGACGTTGATGACGACGAAGATAGCGATGACGATTCAGATGATTCTGAAGAAGATGTAGGTATCGATCCTGAATTAGCGCTAGAGAAATTCAACCAACTACGCAGCACCTATCAAAATCTTCAATTAGCAATCAACGAGTACGGCTATAACAGCCCGAAAGCAACCGTTGCTAATGAAATGATGCTAGACGTATTCCGCGAGTTTCGTCTAACACCTAAACAGTTTGATCACCTAGTGAATGAACTGCGTACTGCTATGGATCGCGTTCGTACTCAAGAGCGTCTGATCATGAAGTCAGTGGTTGAATACGGCAAAATGCCGAAGAAATCATTCATCGCGCTGTTCACTGGTAATGAATCAAGTGAAGCTTGGCTGGATGAAGTTCTTGCTTCAGACAAGCCATACGCTGAAAAGATCAAACGTAACGAAGAAGAAATCCGTCGTTCAATCGCTAAGCTAAAAATGATTGAAGAAGAGACTTCTCTAAACGTACAGAACATTAAAGACATCAGCCGTCGTATGTCTATCGGTGAAGCAAAAGCTCGCCGTGCGAAGAAAGAGATGGTTGAAGCGAACTTGCGTCTTGTAATTTCTATCGCGAAGAAATACACCAACCGTGGCCTACAGTTCTTGGATCTGATCCAGGAAGGTAACATCGGTCTGATGAAAGCGGTAGATAAGTTCGAATATCGTCGTGGTTACAAGTTCTCGACTTACGCAACGTGGTGGATCCGTCAGGCAATCACTCGTTCAATCGCGGACCAAGCACGTACGATTCGTATCCCGGTACACATGATCGAAACGATCAACAAGCTAAACCGTATTTCTCGTCAAATGTTGCAAGAGATGGGTCGCGAGCCACTACCGGAAGAACTGGCAGAGCGCATGCAAATGCCAGAAGACAAGATTCGTAAAGTTCTAAAAATCGCTAAAGAGCCTATCTCAATGGAGACACCAATCGGTGACGACGAAGATTCGCATCTAGGTGATTTTATCGAAGATACAACGCTAGAACTTCCGCTAGATTCTGCAACAGCAACTAGCCTTAAAGTGGCAACAAAAGACGTGCTTGCAGGTCTAACGCCACGTGAAGCGAAAGTACTTCGTATGCGCTTTGGTATCGACATGAACACTGACCATACTCTAGAAGAAGTTGGTAAGCAGTTCGACGTTACTCGTGAGCGTATCCGTCAGATCGAAGCAAAAGCACTACGTAAACTTCGTCACCCAAGCCGCTCAGAGACTCTGCGCAGCTTCCTAGACGAATAATCGCAGCGCATACAAGCTTTTAGAAATCAAAAAAGGTGACTTTAGGTCACCTTTTTTATTATCTACTGTTCTAAGTGGATAAAAACTAAGCGCAATTGCCCTAGTTGGTATCTAGACACCTTGCAACGCTTCCCCTATAATCGTTGTCCTATTAAGGCCCCTTAGCTCAGTGGTTAGAGCAGTCGACTCATAATCGATTGGTCCCCAGTTCAAGTCTGGGAGGGGCCACCATTCAAATCAAGCACTTATCGCTTATCCTCTTTTGAATGTTGCCTTTCTATACGTCCCGAGGTACAAAATCAGTACAGTGAGTATTCGGGAGTACTTTTATGGCAACCTTAGTTAAAACCCCTTCAGGCACATGGAAAGCTGTTATTAGAAAAACAGGCTGGCCAACTACATCTAAAACTTTTCGCCTCAAACGCGATGCAGAAGATTGGGCTAGGCGTACTGAAGATGAAATTGTTCGTGGCGTGTATATCAAACGCTCTTCTTCAGAACGGATGACGATAGAAGATGCTCTGCAACATTATTTAGCTGAAGTATCTCCCACGAAGCGCCCAGCCACTGCTGCATGTGATGCGAGACATTCCAAACCAATCATCAAAGCTTTAGGCCAATATTCCCTAGCCGCCCTCACTCCAGATATCATTGCCAAATACCGTGATGACCGTTTAGCTGGCTTAGACCGATGCGACGCCAAAGGGAATCCTGCGCCGAAACCTCGTTCTCCAAACACAGTTCGTATAGACCTAGCGCTGCTCAGCCACCTATACAACATCGCGATTAAAGAATGGGGTATAGGCTTAGCAATTAATCCAGTACAAAATATCCGCAAGCCCTCCCCTCCTTCTGGGCGAGAACGACGCTTAACTCCAGAAGAAGAATTGAAGCTCCTAGAAGCCGTTGAGGCACACTCGAATCCGATGTTAACCTGGATTGTCCGTATAGCCTTAGAAACGGGTATGCGCTCATCAGAGATAACCTCTTTGCGCCGCTCTCAAGTTGATTTGAAAAAACGTGTAGTTTTCCTGGTTGAAACCAAAAACACCATGCCGAGAACCGTTCCGCTTTCTCTCCCGGCGTTAGAATCTTTTAAACAGGCAATTAACAATCCGGTACGGCCAATTGATACTGACCTGATTTTTTTTGGCGAGCCAGGTAAAGACGGCAAAAGACGTCCATACAATTTCAACAAGGTATGGATGAAGATTAAGACCAAGATTGGCCTGAAGGATTTCAAATTCCACGACCTGCGCCACGAGAGCGTCAGCCGTTTAGTAGAAGGCGGATTAAGTGATCAGCAAGTCGCGGCCATCAGCGGCCATAAATCGATGCAGATGCTACGCCGGTACACGCACCTCAGAGCCGAAGACCTAGTTGAAGAGCTGGACGCGATTGCAAAAGAGAAAAAAGCATAGGTAGAAGCGACCCTCAAATGTCAATACTATATCTATTAGATGAGTAATGCCGGCTTGTTCTCCTCTGATAAGCCCGACTTATTGAATCTTGGGGGACTAGAAAGATAAACATACCAGTGCTGACATATGAGGGGCAGCTATACTTGAACTGTGTGAAGCTTTCTCAGGTAAGTGGTAACTGAACTAATAGTAAGTTTTATATAACTCTCCCCTCTATATTTAACGCATACATTGATGTTTCCCCACAGTTACACCTCCCGACCTTTACTATTTATCTCTTTATTTTTTAAGCTGAGTCATAATTCTCGATAATCACATTGCAACCAGTTTCCTATCGATGTTATTACATCAAAAACTCAACACATAGGTATGGAAATGCAAACTGGATTATCTATCGCTGGACATCGTTCAAATCGTCCTGCAAACCCATCAGCGGCAGAATTAGCCTTAGATCGTTACGATATGTTAGTTAAAGACTTCTACGCCAAATATAAGACAAATAAAGCTCGTACCGCACCCAAAGCGCAAGTAAAACGAATGCTTGAAGCTGAACAAAGAGATCTAAAGTTTTTGAAGATGAAGCGTACACAATTGATTGCTCATGCCAAAGTCACAGAGATGGAAGCTGAGCTTCGAGATTATGTAAAGGAAAACCAGAGCAAAAAGTTGAAAGAGCTTGAGGAAGAAGAACATCACCCAACTCAAAAACTTGCAAGAAACCTAACCGCAGCAGGGGAGCCAAAACCTACTACCAATCACGAAGCCCACCACATTATTCCAGGTAAAGGTCGGTTCAAACAAACAGCAATTCAGGCAGCTCGACTTGAGCTGCACATGCACCAAATAGGTATAAATGATCCAAGAAATGGGGTCTGGATGATGAACTTCAAAAAGAACAACGACTTGAATTGGGTTGACCCAAAGTCACCGGCACACCGTTCAATACATCGATTTAACTATGAGAACTGGATCGCAAGAATATTTGTGACTGGTGGTATGACAAAACAGATGGTAATAGCTCGGTTAAATAGGATTAAAATGAGCTTGAAGGATGGAGAATACCCTTCAAAGATTACTCAGAAAAAAGATGTAAGTTGGAATGGCTCATGACCGTTTATAGAATCACAGAAGATCCTACTAAGTTTAAAACTCTTTCATTATTGCCTAGTGACCTAGCTGAACAATTAGGTGACTTTGAGCTTGTAAGAGACATACTGCATCAACCTTCGCACAATTCATCACTCCAACCGATATGGGGTAAGGTTAATTCGGAGTTTGCAGATGTTCTCAAGGAAGATTCGGAAACCCCAGATATAAGTATTTGGTGTAATACATTCCTCATATTTTCACCCAAAGCATTCAATTACTTACATAACAAGTTGTCGACATGTGGAGAGTTTTTGCCAATCAATGTAGGTAGTGAAACTTGGTATTTCTATGCAGCACTGACATTCGCAAGAGAAAACAAACAGTTAACGATTCCCAAAGTTGAATACGGTGAATTGATAGGATTGGAAACACTAGTCTTCGACGAAGAAGATACTCAAGATAAATATATCTTCAAGTCAGTAGAGGAAGGCCCCGTAAACCTATTCTGTACAGATATACTTCGAGAGTTAGTGACCGAACATAAGCTGACAGGTATTGGTTTCTCAGAGGATCTAACAGGTTTAGATTTCATTGATGAGGCCGTGTAATTTAGCTTATAGGATTACTTGATTTTGCTCATTGGTAACTTGGTCACCAGCTGTCAGCATAGGTTGCTTATTGAGCATTAGTGCATATGGTGGGATGATTGATTGTTTTACGCCAGGAAGGGAATGAATTAAACCATTGAGATCAACGTAACTTGATCAATGGAGGTAACATGAAAAGAAAAGAACCCAATACAGAGCCGCCAAGGCACCTCACAGACACTGAACTTGAAGATTTGAGGAAAGACATGCAGGAGTCTTCAAAATGGGCCAGAGAGGAGCTGAAAAGGCGTAAAGCAAATAGAGAAACGGATTCAGACTAGAACTTCATCTTGAGCTCGGTTGGTCGCATCCTCCTTGTCAGAGGTCCCCCTTAGCGATATAGTTCAATCGCTCTTACCCGCCGCCTTGGTTCGAGCTCGATAACGATTATCAATCCAAATTTGACAATTACCTTTACACTGAAAATCAGCGGCTTGTGTAATGAATATGAGGTGATCCGTCATGCCAAAAATTCCTGTCGACATCGACAACCTAGCCACACTAAAACACGAAGCCACCCGCTTTTGCGATCTCGCCAAAAAACTATTTGGCGGGGAAAGTATTGATAATTTGACCACGGGCAAGCTGCTGACCGCGGTGAGTAAACGTCTGGGTTACTCCAGTTACGGCGGCATGGTGGCGTGTAATAAGCAAACCCACTCATATATGCCGATTTCTCTATCGGACATCACTCACTTTCGTCACCTTGCTACGTCTATTGTAGAGGAAACGGGGATCAGTGAGACGGAGCTCTTGGTGATTGCTTCATTGCTTCAGTTGGGTGCTGAGTCCATCAATCACATCCGATTTGGAAGACCGGAATCTGGAACCCACGAAGCCTTCACCTGCCTCATCGTTGGGGAGATGGATCAGAGCTCATATTTCTCACTGGCGTTGTCAACCCCAAAAGCGCTGGTTGTGGGCAGGGTGGCCACCACGCTGAAAAACATGGCGCATTGGCTACCCGAATTAGTGGCGTTTTTGAAGCAAGAAATGAAGGCTCACGATGACTGCGTGATATTAACCCCGAATAATCGCCTCTGGGAGGTGAGCAATCTTTATGAAGGCCTCTATCGCCCCTTCGGCTACCTGGAGTTCGTGGTGACCGACCCTCGCTTGAACACCACACGACAGGTCTACTGCACCATTTCATCGGAACTTGGCCGCGTGACTGCCAGCGATGTGTACGACATCGTCGCGGAAGACTGTTTTGATCTGGATAAGATACTCGAAATGGATATCGACGACGCCATCTACCCAGATGAGGCGACCATCCCCGAACCTAGAAACTGGTGCTTGGCGTTTTTTACTCGCCTTTGCGCAGCAGCATTAGTGGTCGAGGTGAGAATGAAGGTCGATCCGGAAAAGGCGGATCCGGAGCTCTTTGAAGATCAAAACCTTCAAATGGCCGATGAGCAGGTGATGCAGTTTCTGCACCGAAATGAGCGGGTTTGGCCACCTTGTCCAGGAGGAAGCATCGAGATGCGCCAGGTTTCTAATCAACCGTACTTAGAGCCGTGGGTCCAGCCTGAGGTGACGCGCCAACTGCTTAAGCTAAACAATCAGATCCATCAAGAACAACAGCAACTTTATGATGAGTTAGATGAGATTGAAAGCCGAATGGCGGGCTACTGGATGCAAATAGCCATCAATAAGAATTCGAGAGAGCTGTAACGCGTGGGGGGCTGACCTTAAGGTCAATCCCCCTGTTTTTGCGCCACCCCATCTCCCCACACGAGTCTCGAACGTCAAACTCAAAGGGAGATTGCTTCCGACGAGTCGAACACCAAAGTGGATCGCGATCCGTCCGGTATGATCACACGACGCCTAACGCTTGTCTTTCATCGGAGTGGGTTTTCAACACCTCACCACGGTGTAGGAGAAGAATAAAGCTTAATACTAAACGATCAACTAACGACCTAACGTTCTGTTGTTCAACATAAAATACAACGATGGGTCCCTAATAGGATCTTCACTTTCAACTGAATATGTCTTGTAGTTCAAGCTGCTGCTACCTATTGTCCAGTACCTATGCAATCGTTCCGACAAGTCGAGATTCCTACGATTAACTAAGAACCCTTTATCTTCTACTTTAGAAATCAAACTAATGCTTTGAAGAAATCCGATAGCTCCATCAATATTTTCCAAACTTACACCTGTCTTTTTAGCTATGGCTCCACGACTAAGGTCAACGTATGTTTTACTATTGCTTCGACTAGTAAGTATGTACAAAAAGCATTTTAGAGCATCACGTTCGTGGGAATATCTATTATGGAAAGCTTTCAGTGCAGGTATTTCTTCCTCGTTTTTAACAAGTGCTCGTTTCGGAAGCTTGCACCATCCTCGGTATATTCCTTGAGTAAAAGTATATGTTTTTGTTCGAACACCAGAAGAGGTTAACAACCCTGTTGTATGTAATTTCTTTAATCCCCGGGACACCATGGAACGGCTAAGTGAACACATCTCTGTAAGCTCATCATATGTAGCCTTTATTTCCAAAACATCATCCACAGACTTACCACTCGAACGATTAACTTGCTTAGCAAGAAGACAGAGAACAATAAACAACTTCAAAGCTGCGATATCATCACTAACACTCCGACCACCACTAAATGAATCTTTTAGCACTCCATTTGAAATCCATTCTGAAGGCATTTTAGACCAGAGCATTAAAGTCATTTAATTACCACCATAAGGTTGTTGATGAACCCAATCAAGTCACTACCACATAAAGCTAAAACTAGAATGAGTATCGTTATTTGAGGTTGTATTTTAGCGACTCTTTCCAAACTACTTAAAAACAGTTCTAACATCACTATCTCCTGAAAACGTTCAAATTCGTAGAATATGGGTACGTTTTACATGAAGCATTACTCTCTTTAAATATCTATGATAAAAATCTTTCTAGAGAATAGAAAGCTGAATTATTGGTTAAATCACTGATAAAAAACAAGTATTTAATAGTTTAAATTCTTTCATTAGTTCATGGTAATACCCTATTAGTTCATGGATAAGTACAATAAAAGCTCTTTTATTGTACGATTCAAGAATTTCAGTTCAAATATCGTGGCTATGTAGATCTGTGCCTGAAAAGACTATTAATGTTAACTGTACTGTTAGGTTTTCAAACAACTTGCTATTGTTCTTACCTTAAAATCTGTTACAGATGTTTAATAAGGACACAATAGATTCAGTGTTTGCCCCCTTAAAATGGTAAACTTCTCCCTCCCTGATAAGTCATTTGGAGCCACGTAAATCTATGGCTACTCAATCTCGCTCCGTTCAGTACGCGTTTGCTTTAGATGGAGACGGGACTCTTACACATATTAGTGAAGCCCAACGTACACATTCCTATACTTGTGTAGGATGTGGAAGCAGTCTTAGCCCCGTATTAGGCGAAATCAACGCAAAGCATTTTCGTCATTCCGAAGATTGCTGCTCTCTAGAAACATACTTACACGAGACTGCTAAGGAAGCATTTTTCCATTGCTACCAACAAGCAATCAACACTGGTACCCCCATTGTATTGCAGCTAGAACGCAATGTTTTTTGCGGTAGTCCTCGTTTAGGGTTGCTTAGAAATAAAGTTAGTCAATGTTCTAAATCTGTACCTGCGCGATACGATTTAACTAAATTTTTCGATCGAGTCGAGCTTGAAAAGCGCGATAAAACTACAGGACTACAACCAGATGTAATGCTTAGTGACTCATCGAATACAAGGCGTTGTTATATAGAGATTTGTGTTACACATGCCAGTACTCAAGATAAAATTGATACAGGTGTTCCTATTCTTGAGTTTAAGATTCAATCTATTGATGACATTCAGATGATATTTAAAGGGTGTTATTCAATTGAGGACGAAAGGCTAATTATTTTCAACTGGCTTCCTCCATCCAGAATAGACGAAAGCTGCAGTGGAACCTGCTCAGTTGGTGAAACGGAAATGTCTGTCTGGAGTTTGAGTGAATCAGGAAGGCTCAACGAAACAATTGTACTTTTAGCCGACGTTGACCTAGTAGCCAATTCAAAAGTTAACACTTGGCCTAGGGAGTTGGGAGCTGTTGAATTAGAGAACAATCTTCGCAACTTTCTTCACCATGCCGATCCTCAAATGATATTTTCTAATTGTATTATGTGTTCTCAAGCTAGCTCGTGGGAGAACGGTTATCTCAGATGCCATAGCAAAGCCAAGTCTGTTCCTTATACCGAAGCCCTTCAGTGTGCCGCATATAAGGTAAGAAAATGACAAAAAAACTCACCTTGGAGCAGAAAAGCATTGTTAACCATGACGCTGGACATGCATTGGTTAAAGCCGTACCTGGTAGCGGTAAAACGACCACTCTCATAAAACGTGTTGAGCGGCTGATCAAGTCAGGGGTTCCCCCACACTCAATTCTAATATTAATGTACAACAAGTCTGCACAGATAAGTTTCACTGAAAAGCTAAAACAGGCTTTAAAGTCGCGTCCTGCACCTGAAGTTCGTACTTTTCACAGCCTAGCTTTAAAGATCGTTAGTCATGCTGAGCGCAAACAAGTAATCAAAAAGAAAAAGCTGCTCACTCCAGACAACCCTCATTATGAAAGATTAGTTAAGGAAGCCTATCGTCATGGCTTCAATCATGAAGTGAGCTATATAGACCCTAATGATATAGAAGATTTTGAACTTTTTATCACCCGGTGTCGGGCTGCTGCCTTGTCTCCAACGGATGCAGCTACCGACCCGATTTTTAGTGAAATCAAACAAGAGTTTATTCTCGCCTATAGCCACTATTGTGAGTTGTTGGAGACAAATAATCTAAGAACATTCGATGATTGCTTAATTGAAGCTACTTCTCTATTGCGTAATAACCCTAACCTCGGAGCACATTTCAAACACATTATCGTTGATGAGTATCAAGATGTTAATCTGATACAGCATAATATGATTCGTTATCTATCTACGCCAGATACATCAGTTATGGCTGTGGGTGATATCAACCAATGTATATATGAATGGCGTGGTGCTCGACCAGACTTTATTGGCGGTCTGTTTGAGAAACATTTCAAGAATACCAAAGAGTTTCAGCTTTCATGTACATTTCGGTTTGGACATCAGCTTTCTCTAATGGCTAATTCTGTTATTAGACGCAATTCTACGAAGCTAACACGGCTTTGTGTTAGTCATCCAAGCACCCCAGAAACCAAGGTTAGAATATACGTGGATAATTGTTTATCAACAGTGTTGGAAGACCTTTACCGAAGAAATGGAACACAAGCGATCCTATCCCGAACCAAAGCAAATCTTGCTGAGGCTGAAGTTGCTTTGCGTATATGTGGTCTACCATACCAATATCAGAGTGGGACTACCTCATTACACACTCGTACAGAAATTGGGATGCTAGTTGTAGGTGTCATGTTGTCTGTTTACGGCGATCTACGATTGCTTGAAAACCACCCCCATAAACAACCACTACTATACGGTTTTTTAAGAGAGGCAGGTTTCCGATGGAAAAAAGGGCAACTCAAAACTGCACTCAACGCATTGATGACACCGAAATCAGAACTAAATACTGTACTAAAAACATTATTTGATGGCGATGTCAGTTCGAGGCACCAAAGTGAGTATTTGAGTAGACTCGATAGTATTTATCAGAAAGATAGAGAGGAAACTCTAGTTTTTGATGTGTTGTCACGACTGAAAATGGCTGGTTTCATGGACAGTATTGGTACCGAAGGTGTTACACGTACTGGGTCAAATGACCGACAGAGAGGGATAGTTAAAGTTGAAGAGTTACTAGAATTAAGCAACATTAATGCTCTCACATTTTTAAACCTGATTCTCGCACCTGAAAAGTCTTCAAATAATTGTGAACCATTTGTCCTCTCTACGCTACATGCTTCCAAAGGTCTGGAATGGGATAATGTTGTGTTAATCGGTTTGAATGATGAAGAGTATCCTGGAGGCAAATCTGATGTTAATCATAGTGTATTAACATCAAGTGGTGAATATCTCGCAAACGAGGAGGCAGAGGAAGAGCGGCGTTTATTTTATGTTGGAATGACTCGAACTAAACAACAGCTTAATGTAGTTGTCCCGCAAGATGATGGACTAAGCCGATGGCTAGCAAATTGCTGGGATAGTACTCCCAAAAGATCACCAATTGCGACTCGCTTTGTTTACGAAACAGGCTATACCGCTTGCTCAATAACAAGCAATGCAATTTACAATAACGAAGCAGAAATGAAAAAATCAGAATTTAGTAACTTTCATCAGTGGTACTTAAGAGATCTTCAACGATTAAAGGTCTAGCTAAGTGTACTCATAACAACACTCTGTACACCGACACTACTTCTATTAATTTATTAGTTGTCACCTCAGAGACGTTTCTCTCAAAATGCGTGAACGTAGTCATATGGAGAAAACTTCGCCCTTAAAATGCCTCAAGTTGTTATGAGTCATTCGATACATCATAATTGGGAGTTCATTCCAAATATCTTCTTGTATTCTGGAAACGAAATACCCACAAAAGTGATATCTTTTTTTGAAAACTAATAAATTTTAGGCATAAATATTTATTCCTAATCATATAATTAAATTAAAAACAGAATCCTAAAAGATTACTCTGGTACATATTTATCCTCACCAGCGTTCTTATCTGCATATTTTTTGACTTTGACCTCATAATCAACGTAGCAGTCTAACTGATGAGGGTCGACTTGTGTTGATGTAGGAAGTTGATATGTGATGACATTTCCATAATCATCTTTACGATTTTTGTTATAAATAAAAAATTCCGCGTACCTATTTGGAGCTGTACCTTCAAAATTTTGTAGTAGTAATTTATCTTTTGAAGGGTTGTCGATATGACATATAGAATCACTATGTAAATCCATCGCTAAACTTTTTTCATAAGGTTCGATGTAAACCACTCTTTCAATACCGGAGGCAACAATGTGTCTAGCACAACTATGACAAGGGTATGTTGTACAGTAGAGTGTTTTTCCTATGGAACTAGAGTTAGATTGTCTTGCTAGTGAAACAATTGCATCCATTTCAGCATGAATAGCTCGAGAGTATTCTATTAATGATTTAGCCTTTGAATTGTTAAATATTTTATCGGCGATTTCATGTGAACGTTCAATCCCCTCGTCGTGTAGAATTTGGTATATTTCTTCTTTTAAAAGTGACTTATGTTTGTCATTTTGGCAACCTGATTTGTTATAGCATCTTTTGTCAGAATTGCTGTCAGCATCGTATAATCCACCTCTAAACTTTGGGACATCGTTGCAGCCAGTAGCAATTATCTGCCCATTCTCATCCATGATTGCGGCTCCAACTTGCCGAGATAAACAAGCTGATGCAAGAGATGCTGAATAAGCCGCATATAAACCTCGCTCGTCACGCTTTGGTGTAATGCTGCCAACTCCATGAATTAGATTAATAAATCTTGAAATAGAAAAATTTAGCTGTTCTGTTTCATCAAGATTGCGGATGAAGTAGTCAGCCCTCTGAATTGCTTTTTCAACATGCTGGCCATTATCGTCATTACTTTTTCTATCTCTTTCTATTAATTTGGCTATTTCCGCTCTGTCAGTGATCCCTTCTTCTCTTAGATTTTTCTCACGTTCATCTTGAGTTCGTAGAAGCCCTATCATGTAAAAGTTTCTGCGGTATACCTCTTGGAATAGCTCTACTTCTTTATGGTGTTTGATTTGGTCAATTATGTATGCAACTTTTTTGTTACTTTAACTGCTTTACCTTTGCTCCCCTTTGTTCCCCTTTGTTCCAAACAAAGTATTCCGAAGAATACCTATTCTTCGGATGCCCATATCAGCAATAGTCGTACTAGACTTTTTACGAAGTTCATCTCCTAAGTCTTGTAGAGTTTTATACCTTTCATATCGCTTTAGATTGAGAATCTTTTCTGGATTTTCCTGGGTATATGCAATTAAATCACTTAAACGAATATGCTCAACATGGTAGTGAGCTCGTTCTAATTCAGAGATTAAGGCGGTTTTAAGACGTTTAACACCAGCTCCAACAGCACCACATAAAGCGATCACTAGTTCTTGAGAATGTCTTGAGCGGATATCTTCCAGTGAATTGTCAAACTGGAGATCTTGGGATGATTCAGACATGGAACTGTCGTTTTGAGCAGAACGCCCTGATGAAGCGGGGGAAGGTGTACTTTGCAGTTTAGTTGACATAATAAAACCTGTATAAAAAATGCTCAGGTTTTATTATTAGTAATTAAATCATTACCAATCAAGCTTTTCGGCAGCTAGTTTCATATTTTCTTTGGCATTTTCGAATGCGATCATTTTTTTTCGAGCGGTCAGTGATAATACGGGCGCTGTTTGTTTCTTTGTCTCGACCTTAGACTGCTCTTTGTTTGTTATGCTTTGACTTGCCATTTTTACCACAGTCATAGTAATTCACCCTGAAAAAAAATCGTGCAAATTATACACAAGCAATCCATGCTTTCAATATGCCACGTGTTTTATTTAAAAACCAACATACCATTCTCAGTCTAGCATAAGCAATCTAATAGGTTGGCTTTTGAGTAAAACTTTGATTTCAGTCTAGGATGCTAGCTACCCATCCCTTAGCCAAGTCTCAACTTAGTTGTGTTCATATGTTGGTATCGCTTTTAATTCTGTGAGCGGAATCTAGCATTAGGAAATATTTAGTCTGAACAGCTAGAACCTATCGACATTTAAATGGCACAAACAAAACCTATATTGAAATGATTTCTGTAGAACTAAAGGTACAATAGCGGTACAGTCACTAGTTTTGACTAATTTACGTAAACTACGCTAAACTATTGTTTAGTAATTACTTTAACCTATTTTAAATTACGCTAAACTTACCTCGGTTTACCTAGACTTCCTATATTAGTGGCTAACTCATAATCGATTGGTCCGCAGTTCAAGTCTGCGAGGGGCCACCATATTTCGAAAGGCGTAGCAGGTTAATACCTGCTACGCCTTTTTTGTATCTTATATCTTTAGGTACAGTTGCGGTAACTCGTCACTAACCTCGTAATAGCTTTTCCTCTTCCCCTCTTCTTTAACTATTATCTGGCTTTCTATACGAGCAATAGAAACAAAATGTCTGCTCGTGATTTAAACCATTGACCCTCAGACAACTTCTGATAGCATGGACATATAAACATATGGACGTCTAAAACAAAAAATGGAGCTACAATGAAAAGTATTGGTCACTTAAAGAAACTAGCTTTGATTCTCACGGCAGTAGTCGGCTTAAGCGCTTGTGGAGAAAAAGATGACTCTGTCATTAAAGTGGGCGCGACAGTTGGACCACATGCACAAGTAGTCGAGGCGGTAGCGAAGGAGGCAGCGAAGCAAGGTTTGAATGTCGAAGTCATTGAGTTTTCTGACTACGTGACACCTAATGCCGCTCTTAGCGATGGTAGCATCGATATTAATAGCTATCAGCACCAGCCATTTTTAGACAACTTCAACAGTAGCCATAACGCCCAATTAGTATCAATTGGTCAGTCCATTCTTATGCGTATGGGGCTTTATTCCAATAAGTATCGCTCACTGCAAGAGCTTCCAAACAATGCACGTATAGCGCTTCCAAATGACCCTACCAACGGTGGTCGTGGTCTGTTGCTACTCGCCGATGCAGGTTTAATTGAGCTGAAACAGGGTGTTGGCCATAAAGCCGCCCTAACTGATATCACAAAAAACGCAAAATCATTTGAATTTGTCGAGGTAGATGCCGCTCAGCTACCAAGAACATTAGATGATGTGGACGCGGCTGCGATTACAATGAACTACGTAATGTCTTCTGGTTTAGATCCGAAGAAACAAAGTATCTATCTTGAAGCAAAAGACGCCCCATTAGCAGTCATGGTCATCGCCACTCGTGACGCAGACAAAAATAATGAAGCGTATAAAAAGTTCGTTTCTATTTATCAATCTCAAGCGATTCGTGATTATCTCGATCGCACTTTCAAAGGCACAATCGAAGCAGCTTTTTAATCAATAAAGCAGCGAATACTTTGCCCCACGAATCAGATAGAAAAGAGGCTAATGTTTTCTCATAGCCTCTTCTTTTCATTACTCACTAAATCGACTCATTGTCGACTTTCAGCCTCTAACTTCATTGCCAAATAAGCTTGGTCAGCAGAAACCAATTCAGGACGGTTAATCAACTTCCAGAGGAAGTATGGTGGGATTAAAAATACGATGAAGTAGAGAGATTCATGGAAGAAAACATCGGCTATCGTTTGCTGATGCTCCCAAAGTGCCGTCAGTGCGAAGAGCTCTAACATCACGCCTAATACGCCAAAGACGACAGAGACAACAATCGCTAAACCCAGTAGTTCTCTAACAAAGTGCTTGTATGCCATGATACTAATTCCTTCTAGCAATAAGTCATACTAACTTACGCTCATAAGAAACAAGTGAGCTTGATTATTATCAAACTCACCTCATCACTGTTAAGAACTTAGTTTTATAAAAAAGTACTTGTATATAGCGTCATCGAAGACTGATTTCCCTATCACAGAGCATAGATACCTCTACAAATAGAAGGTGATGGAACGACCAACTATTGACTATATGAGCGCAACTTTAATCAGATAAGTAATATTGAACCGTCGATACCACTCGTACTTTCTTAATGTAAGGCGTGTTGCTGTCTCGGTCATAAATCGAGAACTGCCCTTGAGTTGCACGTTTGATCTTACCCAGTGAACTTTGTGAGTCTTTCGCAAATTTCTCAGCCACTTCACGCGCATTCTTAGTCGCTTCTTCGATCATGTCTGGCTTCACATCATTCAGCTTAGTAAAGCTGTACTCAACACGATTTGCATAAGGATCTTGGTTAAGCAAAACGCCTTGCTTTCCTAGCTCACCTATTTCATTGATTGCCGCTCGAACAACATCAACACTCTGGCTATAAACCGTAACGGTTCGCGAGGCCAAATAACGATACTCAATGTCTTGCTCGCTCCCATATTGCTGTGCTTTTCTGTCAATGACCGCTGGGGAAGAAAGGGAAACGCTGGTTTCAGGAAGCCCTTTGGCACTTAGAAAGTCCAAAATCAAACGGGTTTGCTGGTCAATTTCATCAAACATGGCTCCCATATCATTACTCGCTAGAGTAAATTGAATCGGCCAAATCACCGTATCAGCAGGATACTCACGCTCCGACAAACCTTTTACTGTCACGACTCTTTCATAGGCTCGGTATTTCACCGCCGTCTGCTGCATAAAATAGCCAAGTATGCCAAGACCAAGTATCAAACTTAGCCCAATCCAAAGTGCTGCTTTATTGGAAACTCGTTCCATTATTTCCCCCTGATAAATATCAACTTAGCTTAATCTTTGTTCTAGATAAGATAGCCTATCTCTTGTTTTAAGAGGGAGACATAACGCGAGTTTTGATTCATAGCACAGTGATATACCGTTTTCTTTAGTCAATAAAGCTTCATTGGTTTGTCACCAAAGGCTCATGCTTTTGCCTCTGAATTGTCATCTGTAATTTCTACTATCCAATCAGCAACTTGTACGCTGAGGTAAATATGGATAGTTCGACCCCTTTTCGTCTCCCACGTAAAACGCCGTTTGGCATTGGTGAAAACGTTGCTGAATGGGCAACCGGTTTAAACCAACTTGATAAGTTCTACGCCCAACGCCCCGTTAATGCCGATACCAAAACTTTTCTCCGCTTCACGCTGGATATCTTAGGTATCGATTATCGCATTGCTCATGGTTCACTCGACTCAGTACCTAAGCAAGGTGCTACCGTCATTGTGGCGAACCACCCGCTTGGTTGTGTGGAAGGCGTCATCTTGGCCGAACTCTTGTTGATGGTACGAGACGACATCCAAATTCTAGCCAATCAATACCTGAAAACCGTGCCGGAGTTAGATCAGCTCTTCATTGGTGTCGATGTGTTTGAAGGAAAAGACGCCGTCAAATCGAATATGAAGGCCCTCAGAGCGGCTAATAAACACCTAGCAAGTGGCGGCTTATTGCTTGTCTTTCCTGCCGGTGAAGTGTCCCAGTTAGTCGATGCCAAACAACAACGCTTGGAAGACAAAGCGTGGAGTCGAAGCGTAAGTAGCCTAATTCGCAAAAACAAAGCCACGACAGTTCCAGTATTCATCAGTGGCCAGAACTCGAAACGCTTCTATATGGCAGGGAAAATCCATCCACTTTTGCGCACCCTACTGCTTGGGCGAGAACTGCTGAACAAACAGGCGCAAACCATCAACTTATCCTTTGGCCAAGCGATAAAATTTAAAGAGATCAACACGCTTAACGATGATCAAGTAGTGAACTATTTGCGGCTCAACACTTATTTGCTCAATCGTGAAACCCATTCAGTGAAGCCTTCTTCTTCATCAGAAATGCTCTCTCCAATAGCGGCAGGGTTACCCGTAGGCGAATTGCTTGAAGAGCTGAACAACTTACCAAAAGAGTCCAAGCTGCTAACAAGTGGTGAGTTCGATGTTTACTGCACGGAGTCGCAGAGTATCCCTTCCCTACTGCATGAAATTGGTCGCCTACGTGAGCTCAATTTCCGACAAGTTGGCGAAGGGACGGGACTAGCAATAGACATTGACCATTTCGATCATGATTACCTGCATCTGTTTGTGTGGGACAGAGAGGACCAATGCTTGGTGGGCGCGTATCGTTTAGGTCTGGTTGATCAACTGATTGAAAAGCGCGGCGTAGCAGGTCTGTATTCACGAACGTTGTTTAACTATGACCAACGCTTTATCGACCAAATGGGTAAATCCATTGAGATGGGGCGCTCAGTGATTGCGCAGCAATATCAAAAGAGCATGAGCGCGCTACTGCTGCTGTGGAAAGGCATCGCAACGTTCGTTCATCAAAACCCAGATTACACGCACCTATTTGGTCCGGTAAGCATTAGCAACGACTATAGTGATACTGCACGCCAACTGCTTGCCCAATCAATGACACTGCACCACTACGACAACAACTGCGCAGAGTACGTCACGCCTTCTAACCCACTTCCTGAGCACCATCGTGACTGGAACACCAGCATGCTTACTGCTCTGGGAGATTTACAGTTACTATCACGCGTAATTGCCAGAATCGATGAAGGAAAAGGTGTCCCTGTTTTACTGCGTCAGTACTTAAGCCTCAATGGCAAGCTGGTATGCTTCAACGTCGACCCTGCATTCAATAACGCTCTAGATGGATTGATTATGGTGGATTTGCGCGATGTTCAAGAAAAGACATTGGCAAGGTATATGGGACGCGAGCAAGCTCATGACTACCTCGTCTATCATACTAAATAGCAACGATGATTAAGAACAGTGATTAAATAGAGAGTTGGGAATCACAAGAAGAACCGTGTGGCGACTCTCTTTATTTACCCTTTCATTAACTAATTAGGCGTGCTCCGTGAAGTGCGCCGAAAAGACTCTTATAGATACAATCTATCGAAAGATCTAGATAGCATTTATCTCACCAATTCCGTCACAAACTTTCACAAAAAACAAAAACAGATCCAAGTCACACTTTAAATTCACCACAACTCAACACAAAACGTGACATTGATCATCACAAGTATTTAATTCGAATTTCAAAAAAAATTAAAAGTGATCAAAGTCACAAGGTATTTTAATTTTAAATTTGTCAGAAGATCGGATTGATCACTAAGATTTTTATTGACAGACTTGAAAGTGGCTTTTTGTTATTAAGTTACAAGTTAATAAGTTGAACTTGGTCACTTAAAAACCGTTTCTCAGCCTAAGAAATTCGGGCGTAGATCACAAAAAACCCGTTGTCAGTTCCAATTGGAAAATGTGTGGTAAATTGATTGGGTACTAAGCAATCAAACAAACGGTTTTGGCGAACCGTTTACTACAACAAGATTCATCAGAACATCGAACGGGGAATTGTTATGATATCACCAGATGCCAAGATCAAGATACAAAATTTTGGTCGTTTTCTGTCAAACATGGTAATGCCAAACATCGGCGCGTTTATCGCGTGGGGCTTTATCACTGCTCTATTTATCCCAACGGGATGGCTACCAAACGAAACATTAGCCTCTATGGTTGGCCCAATGATTACCTACTTGCTGCCACTACTTATCGGTTACACCGGTGGTAAATTAGTTGGTGGCGATCGTGGTGCGGTAGTCGGTGCAATCACAACAATGGGTGTGATTGTCGGCACAGACATCCCAATGTTTATGGGGGCAATGATGGTCGGCCCAATGGGCGGCTGGGCTATCAAGAAATTCGATAACTACATCGATGGTAAAGTAAAAAGTGGCTTCGAGATGTTGGTTAACAACTTCTCTGCGGGCATCATCGGCATGCTATGTGCGATCCTTGCCTTCATCTTTATCGGTCCATTCGTAAAAATTCTTTCTGGTGGCTTGGCGGCTGGCGTTAACTTCCTAGTTTCTGCTCACCTACTACCACTGACTTCAATCTTCGTTGAACCTGCGAAGATCCTGTTCCTAAACAATGCGATCAACCACGGTATTTTCTCTCCACTGGGTATCCAACAAGCGTCTGAAACAGGTCAATCGATCTTCTTCCTAATCGAAGCAAACCCAGGTCCTGGTCTAGGTATCCTGCTAGCTTACATGGTGTTTGGTAAAGGTACGGCTCGTCAAACGGCAGGTGGTGCATCAATCATCCACTTCTTCGGCGGTATCCACGAGATTTACTTCCCATACATCCTAATGAACCCTCGCCTAATCCTTGCGGCTATCGCAGGTGGTATGACTGGCGTATTCGTTCTAACTATCTTTAACGCAGGTATCGTTTCTCCAGCATCACCAGGTTCAATCTTTGCAATCTTGTTGATGACTCAGAAAGGCTCAATCGTTGGTGTTCTAGCGTCTATCGCAGCAGCAACAGGCGTGTCATTCGCCGTAGCAGCACTGCTAATGAAGACTCAAACGTCAACAGAAGAAGACGGTGATGAAGCAGCACTAGAGAAAGCAACATCACAAATGAAAGACATGAAATCTGCATCTAAAAACGATGCGGTGGTAAACAGCCAAAGCAAAGGTGACGTAGACCTAGCGACAGTACAAAGCATCATTGTCGCTTGTGATGCGGGCATGGGCTCGAGTGCAATGGGCGCGAGCATGCTACGCAAAAAGGTTCAAGACGCAGGTCTGAACATCCACGTAACCAACCTTGCCATTAACAGCTTACCAGAGAGTGCAGATATCGTGATTACTCATAAAGACTTAACGGATCGTGCACGTAAGCATGCTCCAAACGCACACCACATTTCATTGACTAACTTCCTAGACAGCGAAATGTACAACCAGCTAGTCACCAAACTACTAGCCGCACAAAACCAATCCGCAGCCAATGACGACCAAATGGTAAAAGTGTCGCTCGTGGCAGCAAACGACGACAACTTCGAGCCACAGCAAACGTCGGTGTTCCAAATCCAGCGTGAGAACATTCACCTAGGTTTGAAAGCTGCCAACAAAGAAGAAGCGATTCGCTTCGCGGGCAACAAGTTGGTCGAACTTGGCTACGCAGAACCAGAATACGTAGACGCGATGTTTGAGCGTGAAGCATTGGTTCCAACTTACCTAGGCGAATCTATCGCAGTGCCTCACGGCACGGTAGAAGCGAAAGACCGCGTGAAGAAAACCGGCATTGTAATCTGCCAATACCCATCGGGTATCCAATTTACTGAAGACGACGATGATGTAGCGAAACTGGTTATCGGCATTGCCGCTAAGAACGATGAGCACATCCAGGTGATTACCACCATTACGAACGCGCTCGATGAGCCGGAGGCAATTGAGAAGCTAACCAGCACCAACGATGTGGAAGAGATTCTGAACATCCTTGGCGGTCAACAAGCGGCTTAATTACCCCTTTAATTTGCTCCTGAGGCAAATGAGGTCAGCTGTCACCCCCTATGCGGTTGGCCTCCCCCTAGTTTCGTAAGTCAACATTTTAGACATTGGTAGGTAAGAATTATGAAAAACGCAGTTCATTTTGGCGCAGGTAACATTGGTCGTGGCTTCATCGGAAAACTCTTAGCAGATGCAGAAGTCGAGGTCACATTTGCAGACGTTGACGCTCCACTCGTCGACCAACTGAGTCACAAGCAAGAATACAAAGTAAAAGTGGTCGGTACTGAGTGCCAAATCGACACAGTAACTCACGTCACCGCGGTAAACTCAGCCAGTGAAGATGTCATCGACCGCATTGTAAAAACCGACTTGGTAACAACAGCGGTTGGCCCTAACGTACTGGACATCATTGCAAAAACCATCGCTACCGGCATTGCTAAACGCTTTGCAGCAGGTAACGATAAACCATTGAACATCATCGCGTGCGAAAACATGGTTCGTGGCACGACTCACCTAAAAGGTGAAGTGTACAAACATTTGGATGAATCATTACACGCGAAAGCAGACGAGCTAGTTGGCTTCGTCGACTCCGCAGTGGACCGCATCGTACCACCAGCAGAAGCGGCGAACGATGACCCACTAGAAGTCACTGTAGAGAGTTTTAGCGAATGGATTGTGGATGAGCAGCAATTCAAGGGCGAAATCCCTGACATAGCTGGCATGGAAAGAACCAACAACCTAATGGCATTCGTAGAACGCAAGCTATTCACTCTCAATACAGGCCACTGCATTACCGCTTACCTAGGTTGCTTGAAAGGCCATCGCACCATTCGTGAAGCAATTGAAGACCCAAGCATTCACGCTGAAGTAAAACAGGCGATGCAAGAGAGTGGTGAAGTGCTGATCAAACGTTACGGCTTCGACCGTGACATGCACAACGCCTACATCGAGAAGATTTTAGGACGCTTTGCCAACCCTTATTTAGTTGATGAAGTTGATCGTGTTGGTCGCCAACCAATTCGTAAATTAGGTGCAAACGATAGATTAGTGAAGCCTTTACTCGGTACAATTGAGTATGGCACTGAAAATCAAACACTTTTGAAAGGCATTGCCGCTGCGTTGAAGTACACTAACGACACTGACCCACAAGCCGTAGAGCTACAAAACTCATTAAAAGAAGTGGGTGTGAAGAAGACGCTAGCGACATACACAGGTCTTGCAGAAGACAGTGCTGAAGTGGCTCAAATCGAGACACTTTACAACCAACTTTGATTTACCTAGGGGAGCTCGGCTCCCCTTCTATGTCCTTCTCTGCTTGAAGAGTTGGGATAGCTAATAATTAGAAATGTATTCAGTATATGGCAGATAACATCAACGAAACCGAGATCATTGAGCGATTAAACAGCGCACCATCGGTACGAGGCTTTTTCATTGCAGCAGTCGACGTTTTTAACGATTCGATCGACGGGTTGGTGCAAAGAATCTTTCGTAAAGATAACTTCGCTGTTCAATCAGTTGTCGGTCCGCTGCTACAAGACTCTGGACCGCTGGGCGATCTGTCTGTTCGTTTGAAGTTATTGTTTGGCTTGGGAGTGCTCCCCGATGACATTTACCACGACATCGAAGACATCATCAAACTCAAAAACCAACTCAATAGTGACGCTTCAGATTACGAATTCACTGACCCGAATATTCTAGAACCAATTAAGAAACTGCACTTGGTGAAGAAAATGGGCATGGTACAACTGGAAGTCAGCGAACCAGATGACGACATCGACCTTGAGTTTTATCAGCTACAACTGCAACGTCAACAACAAATCATTAAGTCAGGGCTCTCACTTGCCATTGTCGAGATTTGCAATGAGCTCGGCAAAGACAGCCCTTTTTAATCGAAAAACTGGCACGGAAGCCTCCTCAACTCGCCCCCCTTTTTGCACATTCTTCTATACAACGTGCGTGAAAGCCATCACAGTCCATATTCCGATGTCTCTGTAACATCAGACCAATCTATCGCTAGTATTGAAACGGTATCGCATGCTTTCAATCGAAGACACTAAAACTAAGTGGGAGTTTTTCCAGAAACACCACTGGGTATCTCCAGAATTTTCCCGCACTCCCGTCCTCGAGTCGTGGGAGCGTTGCATAAAGCAATGCAGCCCTTACACCTGGTCAAAACCACATATTGCTTCTGGATTTACCTTCTCATCTCTAATGAAGCGCAACGAATATCTCATCGAATGCGCCACGACCGTGCTTGAAGATACGTACGATATGCTTGGTGACGAAGACCTGGTATTGATGGTGACTGACGGCAACGGCTGCGTTCTATCTGTTGTGGGACATAACTCAATGCAACAAGAGATGCAGGCGCTCGGTATTAAACAAGGCTGTTTTCTCTCCGAAGGAAAGATAGGCACAAATGCAGTCAATCTCTGTATCAACACTCATATCCCGTGTGAAGTTTTTGCTGCCGAACATTTCAATCGCCACTTGCACTCTTATGCCTCTGTAGCGGCGCCTGTTTTTGACCAATTTGGCAAATTACGCGGTACAACATGCCTTTTCAGAAAAGCGGAAAGCTATAAGAAAGAAGACTTAGTCATCATCGCGTCGAGCGCGAAAGAAGTCAGCTTGCAAATCCACATTCAGTCGGAACAAGAAAACATGAACCGCCTCACTTGTGCGCATAACGCAACGTTAGAGTGCATGGATGACGGCCTTCTGGCCTGGGATGAAGAGAGCCGTATAACCATGGTAAATCACCAGTCCGAGCGCTTGTTAAACATTAAAGCCAGTCAGGTCTTGGATAAAGAAGTCTTTTCTGTTTTGCGCTTCCCACCGAATGTCCTTACTAGTATTGAGTCAGGTGCGAGCATAAACCGTAAACTCACAACGGTAGAGGTTCGTGGCGAGTTTGTTGAAGCGATCATCACCTTGCGTCCACTCAACGACGGCACACACTTATTGTTCTTGCACCCTATCGATAAAATTCGCGAACTTGCTCAACAACAAATAGGTGGCAGTGCGCGCTATACGTTCAGCACTTTGCCTGTCATTTCACGAAAAATGAAGCATGTCATTACCGTTGCAAAACGGGCCATAAAGTCCAAATCACCGATTCTAATTACGGGTGAAGAAGGTGTAGGAAAAGCCACTCTCGCCATGGCGATCCATAACGAAAGCACTTACAAAGAAGGGCCGTTCATTACGCTCAACTGCCGCTCCATCAATACAGAGCAACTGGTCAAAGAAACTCTGGGGTATGACGAAGGGCAAGGCATGCCTTCAAAGTTTGAGCTCGCCCATGGCGGTACGCTCTTTTTAGAAAAGGTGGAATATCTGTCGCCCGATTTACAAGCCGTGCTACTTAAGTTGTTAAAAACTGGGCTCGTCAGCCGCAGCGACAGTTTGCGATTGATCCCCGTAGATTTTCAACTTATTACCAGCACCGCTTCAGAGATCAGCGAGTATGTCACTCAGCGCTCATTTGGTCGGCAACTTTATTATGAAATCTCCTCGAACGAGCTGCATATTCCACCACTACGAAAGCGTAAAGAAGACATTGAATTTCTCGTCCAGCAGCTTATCAGCCATTACGAACGCCGCCACAATGTGACGATCTCGATAGAGCCAGTCGCACTGGAAGCGTTGATGAATTTTCGTTGGTCAGGCAATAACTCCGAATTAAGAAACCGAACTGAGCGAATTTTGCTGAACCGCAGTTCGAACTTAATCAAGCTGAACGATATTCCTGAAGACATTAAACTGAATTCTTGCCATACCGCAGAAAATACGCCAGTAATCACGTTAGAAGAAGCCGAGAGAAGAGCTATCGTTCAGGCTTGGAATCAGTGTGATGGCAAAATGCATGATATGGCGAAAGCATTGCAAATTGGCCGCACTACCTTATGGAGAAAAATTAATAAGTTTGGGCTGCAGGAGCAAATGAAGCTGTATTAAGCCAAGAAGTGGCGTTCCTACAAAAAGTAAAACCGGCGTAAGCACGCCGGTACAGATGTACTAACGATAAGATATCGACTAAACATCGACAGACAACTGACGAATCTGCGCTTTTAGTCCCGGTAGCAGACTCGCACTGGCGCTGAATTTTCGCAACCCCACGCGAAGCAATGTTTCTGTGGCATTTGGATCGCCAGCCATCTCACCACACATACTAACCGGTATACCCGCGCGATCGCCTGCTGCACACGTGAGCTCAATGGCTTTTAGTACCGATGGTTCAAAGTAGTTCACCAATTCAGCAACAGCGGCGTTACCTCGATCGGCGGCCATAACATATTGAGTCAAATCATTGGTGCCGATAGAGAAAAAGTCGACTTCTTGGGCTAACGCATCAGCATTTAATACTGCGGCTGGCACCTCAATCATAATACCAACGGGCAAATGAGTCGCATCCAAGCCGAGTTGGTTTGCTTGATGCGCCAACAGCGCTTTTACTTTTCTCACTTCTTCAACCTGAGCCACCATCGGTATCATCAATTGAATATTCGGTTGCTCGTGAAAGGCTCTCAGAATGGCTCGAAGTTGAGCGGTAAACAATGACTCATGTTGAAGACACAACCGCACCCCTCTCAAACCTAAAAATGGATTATCTTCTGCTGGCATAGGATAAGCGGCTAAAGGCTTGTCACCGCCAACATCTAGACTACGAATCGTAAGTGGCTTATCACCAAGTGCGGCAGCAATATCACGATACACTTGATATTGCGCTTCCTCAGTCGGCAACTCATCACTGTTTTGAAATAGAAACTCAGTCCGAAATAGACCAACGCCCTCAGCCCCCGATGTTAGTGCATCATCAATATCTTTCGGTCCACCAATATTGGCGAATACTTGAATATGGACACCATCACAGGTGACTGCGGCTTGCTGAGCACTCGCTAATGCACGTTGTCGGATGCTTTGCCACTCAATTTGCTGAGCTTCTAATTCCTGCTGTACGGCATCTGAAGGAGAGAACCATAAATGCCCTCGGAAGCCATCAATAGTCACCACTTGACCAGCACGCACAGCATCAAGGCAGCCCTGAGCTTTAACGATGGCAGGAATCCCCATCGCACGAGCAAGAATCGTACTGTGAGAGGTTTTCCCTCCCTCACTCAAACAGATACCAAGCACTTTCGATTTATCAAGCCCGGCCACATCAGAAGGCATCAGGTCGCGGGCCAACAAAATACTCGGTTCCTGAATGTCGATGGCATTAGGCGTTACGCCTGTCATTTCGACCATAACTTGGCGTGCGATATCATGTACATCTGCTTCGCGTTCCCGCATGTACTGACTTTCTGCCTGGCGAAACTCTTCGGCCAACGTTTGCAGTGATTCTACCCAAGCTTGCTCGGCTATCATGCCCGTTTGAATTCGCGACTCGACCGATGCCCATAATTCTGGGTCACTGAGCATCATGCTATGAGCAGCAAATATTTCCCCTTTCGGCTGCTTCGCTTGCTCCTGCAAATGTTGAACAACCACGCCTATCGCACGCTTAACCCGTTCAATTTCATCTTGTTCACTTTGGAAATCACGTTCAGGCACTGCTGGCATTTCATGAGTAAAAAGGACAGCAGGAGCAGTAGCGATACCGTCATTGACTCGAATACCAACAACAGCACCTTCAATCTGATTTGAGGCCATGCCATCGAGCAGAGTATCTGAACTTTCTTCAGGTTCGATAATGCCTTGCTCAACCGCCTCTTTTTCTCCGAAGTGCTCATAAGCTAAGGCTTCAAATGCCTTGATTGCTTCACTGGATTGAGAGCCGAGTGCGCACAGCGTGATCGTCTCTTGGCTACGAACGCCAAGTTTCGCAATGCTGTTTAAGCTTTTCGCGTTCACACGGCGCTCGCCTTTTTTCAACCATAATTGGCAGTCAAAAGGCGCGAGTGCACCAACAATGGCCGCAGCGGGACGAGCATGTAATCCATGCGGATTTTGCACTACCCAATCAAATGTCCATTCTTGCTCAAAGTTCTCTGATACTGGCGCTATCTCAGCGGATGTTAGTGGCTGATCACCAAGGTGCTCTTGTTTTACGCTTAACGCATTCTGTGCCTCTTCGACTACCGTCGATAAAGGCAGTCCGGCGGCGGCAGCCACCGACGCCGCCATGGTTCCTTCAACAATAGGTGCCGAGATAAGGGTGACATTTTCCCTCACATGATCATCAATCAGGTCCAGAGCCATTTCCGTGCTAAGCAACGCGCTGCCAAGATCCATCAACACAACAACCCCTTGTTGATCTTGTACCTGCTCAATCGCTTCCATCACGGCAATGGCATCGGTTCCGATCGGGTTCTCTGGATCATCAATCCCAGCAGCAATCGCAAGCTTGGCTTTGCCTTGCGTCATTTGGGTGGCAAGTTCTGCCACCCCTTCGGCAAGTCGACGACTATGAGATACAACTACAATTCCCACCATCTTAATTACCTGCTATTGCCTGCTGTAGTGCTTTAATCATTAACAAAGAAGAGGTTGCACCGGGATCTTGGTGACCAATACTGCGTTCACCTAAATAGCTTGCTCGCCCTTTTTTCGCCAACATTTCAATCGTGGCAACCGCGTTCGTTTCTGCTAGCTCAACCATTTCATTAAGTAAGTGATCGGCGCTCATGCCATTTTCTAACGACGCCTTCACGCTAACTAAAACGGGTAACCAAACATCACACATGGTTTTATCACCCAGTTCCGCTTTACCACGAGACACCACGCCATCCACACCGCTTTTTAGTGCATCGACCAACTCTTCAAACGTTAGTTGCTCTCGGGTTCCGACAGCGGCAGCCGTGCGAATAAACAGCGTGCCATACAGCGGGCCACTTGCCCCACCAACACTAGAAAGTAAGGTCATGCCCGTATTCTTGAGAATGCTGCCGATATTTTGGTCCGCAAATTGCGGCAGTTTTTCAGCAACTTTTTTAAAGCCACGGTTCATATTGAGACCATGGTCTGCGTCACCAATATCACGATCAAGGTCGGTCAGAAAATCTTGATTCTCTTGATACGTTTTTGCACATAACTCTAGCCAGTGAACGATATGTTGTTTTTCAATTTGCATGTTTGCTCCCCCCTCTTACCACTTGATCGCGGCCGTATCGACAGGAGCATCGAACAGCTCCAACATCTCTTTATCTGCCTTCAGCAACGTAATCGAAACGCCTTCCATATCGAGTGACGTACAGAAGTTACCAACCATATTACGCACGATACGGAACCCTGCTTGCTCGCAGTTATGAGCCAGACGGCGGTACACTCCGTAAAGCTCTGAAGTTGGCGTACCGCCCATACCATTCACCATCACGATGTAGTCGTGTTCAGCGGCGAAAGGCTCAATGCTGGATTCCACTTCATCCCATTCACCTTCGTCACGATTCCAAATACGCAATGTGCGCTGATAAGGTGTGTTTTCAGCAACTTCAGCAAACATTTCATCCACTAACGTATCGACATCGGTGTATTTCACTCGCTTGATACCTGGTTCACCATGGATACCAACACCAAACTCCACTTCATCATCTTCCAGAACAAAAGATGGTTTACCTGCTGCGGGTACAACACAAGCATTAAGCGCCACGCCAAATGAACGACAGTGATTATTAACGCGACGAGCCAGTGCTTCACATTGCTCCAACGAATAACCTTTGCTCGCGGCAGCCCCAACTAACTTTTCAACCAATACCGTTCCAGCTACGCCACGGCGACCAGCGGTATACAGGCTGTCTTTGACTGCAACATCGTCATCCACCAACACCGACCCAACTTTGATGCCATCGGTATGAAGCAGCTCCACAGCCGTTTCAAAGTTCAACACGTCTCCGGTGTAGTTTTTAATGATAAATAGCACGCCTTCACCAGTATTCACTTGGTTGCCACATTCGTACATTTGATCTGGCGTTGGTGAAGTAAATACCTCTCCAGGGCAGGCGCCTGTCAGCATGCCTTTACCAATAAAACCTGCGTGCAAAGGTTCATGACCACAGCCACCACCAGAAACCAGTGCCACTTGCCCCGGTGTTTCCTCGTGCCACATGTAACGAGGTTCGTAGTTCGCTTTTAGCTCTGGGCGAGATAAAGCCAGACCTTCCATTTGCTGCAATACAACATCATCAACTTGGTTAATTAACTTTTTCATCGTTCTATCTCATTCCATTTATATTTTTATGTAGGGTATGAATTCATCTTAAACAGAGAAAATGCGTGCTCAACAAAAATCAATCCGTTTCATATTGAAACAAAAACTTCGGCATTATTGTTTCAATATGAAACGAAAAACGACAAATTTTCCTGAATAGTGATCGTCGCCATAAAGCATGCTGATTCTTATTACTTCTGGCAGTCGGTTTGACACAGAGGTCATAAAAGCATGGAACAAAACCAGAGATATCCTTCACCACTTACCACACCAAACCTAATATAAACCTTATCCCTACAATGGATATTCATTGCAGTCCAAAACACACATAAAAAAGGTTAAAGGTTTGAATTATGGACAAAATTATTATCAGCCCAAGCAAATACGTCCAAGGTGAACAAGTACTTACATCTATCGCTCACTATGTGAAAACATTGGGTGAACGTCCGTTAGTAATTGCCGATGAGTTCGTGACTAACCTGGTTGGTGATGACGTCAAACAAAGTTTTGCTGACGAAAAGCTTCCACTCGCTATGAACATTTTTGGTGGCGAATGTTCACGCGTTGAGATTGAACGCATCACGGACATTTGTGCCACTCAGAAACACGATGTCATTGTCGGTATTGGTGGTGGTAAAACGTTAGATACAGCAAAGGCTGTTGCGTTTTACACAAAAATTCCTGTCGTGGTGGTTCCTACGATTGCCTCGACTGATGCGCCAACCTCAGCGCTTGCGGTGATATACACACCTGAAGGTGAATTTGCAGAATATTTGATGATCCCTAAAAACCCAGACATGGTCATCATGGATACGTCAGTCATCGCCAAAGCCCCTGTTCGCTTACTTGTATCGGGGATGGGCGACGCGCTTTCCACCTACTTTGAAGCTCGTGCCAACATGACTTCTGGTAAGGCAACAATGGCTGGTGGGTTAGCGACGCGTTCAGCACAAGCGCTTGCGAAACTTTGCTATGAAACCTTGCTTGAAGATGGTGTAAAAGCAAAAGCTGCAGTAGAAAATGGTGTGAGCACCAAAGCGGTAGAAAACATTATTGAAGCCAATACATACCTTAGCGGTATCGGTTTTGAAAGCAGTGGTCTAGCGGGTGCTCACGCTATTCATAACGGCCTAACTAAGCTTGAAGAGTGTCATCATCTCTATCATGGTGAGAAAGTCGCGTTCGGCACACTAGTTCAGCTGGTACTAGAAAACGCAGCGATGGAAGAGATTAATACGGTTCTTGCATTCTGCCGCTCTGTAGGTCTACCAACCAACTTATTTGATATGGGCGTTAAAGAGCTTAACCACGCTAAGTTGCGCGAGGTCGCCGAAGCCTCAACGGCCGAGGGAGAAACCATCCACAATATGCCATTCCCAGTGACGGCAGAAAATGTCTACTCTGCAATTCTAACCGCTCACCAGTTGGGTCAATAACTCACAAACCTTAAAATGGGTTTAAATAAAAAAGCGGCACATACTCTCGCATGTGCCGCTCAGGATTTTTGCTGTTAAGCGTAATTACTCAACCGTTACCGCTTTCGCTAGGTTACGTGGTTGGTCTACGTCCGTACCTTTGATCAGTGCTACGTAGTAAGACAGCAACTGCATTGGGATGGTGTAGTAGATCGCCGCCGTGATTTCACTAACGTGAGGCATAGTGATGATCTTCATTGTCTCATCGCCTTCGAAGCCTGCGTCTGCATCTGCGAATACGTATAGAAGGCCGCCACGCGCACGCACTTCTTCAACGTTTGATTTTAGCTTTTCAAGTAGGTCGTTGCTTGGTGCAACCACAACAACAGGCATGTCAGCATCAATTAGAGCCAGAGGACCGTGTTTCAGTTCACCCGCCGCGTACGCTTCTGCGTGGATGTACGAGATCTCTTTCAGTTTTAGAGACGCTTCCATCGCGATTGGGTAGAACTCGCCACGGCCTAGGAACAATGTGTGGTGCTTGTCTGCAAAATCCGTTGCAAGTGCTTCAATTTCTTTCTCGAAAGAAAGTGCCGCGTTGATTTGCTTAGGAAGTGCGTGTAGCGCTTCAACAATCTCTTTTTCTTTCTCTTTGCTGATGCGACCTTGCTCTTTACCCAGTGCTGTTACCAGCATAAGTAGTGCAGAAAGCTGAGTCGTGAACGCTTTGGTTGAAGCCACACCGATTTCAACACCAGCGCGAGTCATGAACGCAAAATCTGATTCACGAACCAGAGAAGAGCCTGCTACGTTACAAATGGTCATCGCCGCCATGTAACCTTTCTCTTTTGCTAGGCGAAGTGCTGCTAACGTATCTGCAGTTTCACCAGACTGAGACAACGTAATAAGAAGGCTGTTTGGACGAGTCACAAACTTGCGGTAACGGAATTCAGACGCAATTTCTACATCACAGCTAACGCCTGCAATGTCTTCAAACCAGTAACGTGCCGTCATACCTGCGTTGTAAGACGTACCACACGCCACGATTTGTACGTGTTCTACTTTGCTTAGAATGTCTGCCGCGTGCACACCGATCGCGTCTGTCACAACAGAATCTGACGTGATACGACCTTCCATTGTGTTGATCAACGCTTTAGGTTGCTCATAGATTTCTTTTTGCATGAAGTGACGGTATTGGCCTTTATCACCTGCATCATGCTCTGCATTAGATTCAACAATTTCACGCTCAACTGGCTCACCCGTTGCATCAAACACAGTGACTTCACGGCGAGTAATTTCTGCTACGTCCCCTTCTTCTAGGTACATGAAACGGCGCGTAACGTTAAGTAATGCAAGTTGGTCAGACGCTAGGAAGTTTTCACCTACACCAAAACCGATCACGATCGGGCTGCCTGAACGTGCTACTACGATGCGAGATGGGTCTTTGCGATCCAACGCTACCGTGCCGTATGCGCCTTCAAGTTGTTTTGCTGTTTTTTGTACCGCTTCTAATAGCGTTTCTGAAGTACGAAGTTCCCACTCAACCATGTGTGCGATAACTTCTGTATCCGTTTGCGATTCAAACACGTAGCCACGAGATTGAAGCAGCTCACGCAGCTCTTCATGGTTTTCGATGATGCCGTTATGGACCACTGCGATATCACCAGACATGTGTGGGTGAGCATTGATTTCAGAAGGTTCACCGTGCGTCGCCCAACGAGTGTGCGCAATACCAGTTCCGCCGATCACTTTTGCTTCTTCTACTGCATCAGCCAATTCTTGTACTTTACCCAAGCGACGAACGCGCGTTAGGTTTGATTCGCCATCAACAACCGCAACGCCAGCAGAGTCGTAACCGCGGTACTCTAAGCGGCGTAGACCTTCAACCAAAATTTCTGCAACATCTCGTTGTGCT
Source organism: Vibrio sp. 1069 (assembly GCF_033340555.1). Classification (NCBI taxonomy): domain Bacteria; kingdom Pseudomonadati; phylum Pseudomonadota; class Gammaproteobacteria; order Vibrionales; family Vibrionaceae; genus Vibrio; species Vibrio sp. 1069. The sequence goes on along the minus strand of NZ_JAWOWP010000004.1, from coordinate 312,119 downwards.
ACTGCACCTACGATTCCACACATGTGTTTATCTCCGTTTGTAGTTTTGTTCTTCCCTAGCCATGATTTCAAATAGAGGCAGCAAGCAAAGGCCTTTATCCAGAGGGAAGTAAAATATGAAACTGATTACATTATTAGGCGCAAATGACTTTCACGCCATGTTGTTCAATCTGTACTTTATGCTCTGCTTGGATATCTGCATCGGTCACCAACACATCAACTTGATGCCAAGCGAGCTCTAAGTTTGGGATCTTACGGCCGATTTTTTCGGACTCGATCATTACGATCACTTCACGTGACGCTTCTGCCATTACCTTACTTAAGCCAACCAACTCATTAAATGTCGTGGTTCCACGCTCGAGATCGATGCCATCCGCACCGATGAATAGTTGGTCAAAGTCGTAAGCTCGTAATACAGATTCGGCCACTTTGCCTTGAAAGGACTCTGAGTGCGTATCCCAAGTACCGCCAGTCATCAGCAGTGTCGGTTCGCTCTCTAATTCATTTAGGGCGTTAGCAACATGCAACGAGTTGGTCATGACCACTAAGCCACGTTTGTCATTCAACTGTTGAATCAGCGCGGCAGTCGTGCTGCCACTGTCGATCACGATGCGATTATGATCGCGAATCAATGATGCTGCTGCTTTTGCTAAGCTTAACTTTCGAGTCGAAACATTAGCGCCCAATTCTTCGTGAATGACTTCCTTTGGGATAGCAATCGCACCGCCATAGCGGCGTAGAAGTTGGCCGTTTTTCTCTAAAGAAGCTAAATCCTTTCTAATCGTGACCTCTGAGGTTTCGAATTTCTGAGCAAGTTCATCAACGCTGACTTCTCCTAGTTCAGAAACCAAGTTAGAAATGGCGTGTCTTCTTAATTGAGTATTTCGTTTCGACATTTAAGTTTTGATTTTAAGTTTCGATGTGAAACTTATTATAGTCAAACCGAAACTTTTAAGTCCATTTATTTCGATCCAAAAAATTAATATTTCTCGATAAAACCTTGTCCTAAGACAATTCTTAAACAGTGATATTGGATTCATTCAGTGGTAGAATTCGCCACCGAAAAGAAAAAAAATTACAGAATTGAAGGCTATTTTTTTGCAACTTTCTGCATATAAAGTGGGATTAGTCACAAAAAGGTAACCAAAATCGCCGATCTTTTAGTCATAAAATGACTAAACTTGGTGAAAGACTTTCAGAATCTGAAGTTCTAATAATGAGACGAAAAATCGGTGGGTGACAGGTACTAAATGTCATCAAAAACGTCCTGACTTCAGAGTAAATAACCGACTTTCAAATTGTAACTATACTTATCGGAGAGTATCTTCCATGAAAAAGACCAAAATCGTATGTACGATTGGCCCTAAAACAGAATCTGTAGAGAAGCTAACTGAACTAGTTAACGCAGGCATGAACGTAATGCGCCTTAACTTCTCTCACGGTGACTACGAAGAACACGGCACTCGTATCGCGAACTTCCGTAAAGTAATGGAAGCTACTGGCAAACCACTAGCAATTCTTCTAGATACTAAAGGTCCAGAAATCCGCACTATCAAGCTAGAAGGCGGTAACGATGTTGATCTAGTAGCAGGTCAAGAATTCACTTTCACAACTGACACTTCAGTTGTAGGTAACAAAGATAAAGTTGCAGTAACTTACGCTGGTTTCGCAGCAGACCTAAACGTAGGTAACACTATCCTAGTAGACGACGGTCTAATCGAGATGGAAGTTATCTCTAAGACTGAAACTGAAGTTAAATGTAAAGTTCTTAACAACGGTGCACTAGGCGAAAACAAAGGTGTTAACCTTCCTGGCGTTTCTGTAAACCTACCTGCACTATCTGAAAAAGATAAGAACGACCTTAAATTTGGTTGTGAGCAAGGCGTTGACTTCGTAGCAGCTTCTTTCATCCGTAAAGCGTCTGACGTTCAAGAAATCCGTGAAGTACTTGCTGCAAACGGCGGCGAGAACATCCACATCATCTCTAAGATCGAAAACCAAGAAGGTGTTGATAACTTCGACGAGATCCTAGAGCTTTCTGACGGCATCATGGTTGCACGTGGTGACCTAGGTGTTGAAATCCCAGCTGAAGAAGTAATCTTCGCTCAGAAAATGATGATCGAGAAGTGTAACCGTGCACGTAAGATGGTTATCACAGCAACTCAAATGCTTGATTCTATGATCAACAACCCACGTCCTACACGTGCGGAAGCAGGCGACGTTGCTAACGCGGTAATGGACGGTACTGACGCAGTAATGCTTTCTGGTGAAACGGCGAAAGGTAAATACCCTGTTGAAGCGGTAACTATCATGGCTCAAATCGCGAACCGTACTGACTCAGCGCTAAAAGCTGAACTAGGTTCTCGTCTAGACAGCCCACGTCTTCGCATCACTGAAGCAGTATGTAAAGGCGCTGTAGACACAGCTGAGAAACTAGCAGCTCCACTTATCGTTGTTGCAACTGAAGGCGGTAAGTCTGCACGTTCAGTACGTAAGTACTTCCCAACTGCAAACATCCTAGCGCTAACAACTAACAAGAAAACTGCTGCACAGCTAGTTCTAACTAAAGGTGTTACTCCAGTAGTTGTTGATTCAATCGAAAGCACTGACGCATTCTACGTAGCGGGTAAAGAACTTGCTCTAGAATCAGGTCTAGGTAACAAAGGCGATATCGTTGTTATGGTTTCTGGCGCTCTAGTTGCTTCAGGTACTACGAACACAGCTTCTGTACACGTGCTATAAGACTGAACTTTTAACACTTCAGTTTCTTGAGAAGGAGGGCTTATGCCCTCCTTTTTTATATGGCTTTCTTGCTCTCATAATAGGCTAATTGTATTATTTACCTCTATCAGAATTTCGTACTGTTTAATTTTATCGTCACGATTAAAGTTTCTATGAGGTGTATGTGTCTAGTCCCACTCTTACCGACAAAGTATTAAGAATGATCCGTCAGGATATTCTCGATGGCGAGCTTAAACCAGGTCAAAAACTCGTGGTTGCCGAACTCAAAGAGAAGTACAACGTAGGAGCGTCACCCATTCGAGAAGCATTGGTGCAATTATCTTGGAGCAAATACGTCAAACTCGAGCCGCAAAAAGGCTGCTGGGTTGCACCTGTATGTAAAGATGAGTTACATGACTTGTACGAAAGCCTGCAAATGGTCTCCGCATGCTTACTCAGTAAGGCAATTATGATTGGCGATGAAAAATGGGAACTGGATGTACTAACTGCTTATCACAAGTTATCCCGAGTAAAACCTGGCGAAAGCTTTTGTTGGAGGGAATGGGAAGAGCGCCAAAATCAGTTTCTTACTGCGCTGTTTGAAGGTGCTGGCTCTGTCAATATGTTTGGGTTTTTCCGCGATCTACTCACGCAAATTAAACGCTACCAATACTTCGCGATGCAGATTTTAGGCACAGGGAACCCTGGGCACTGTAATCTCGATGAGCAAGAAATACTGATGAAGGCATCGCTAGACAAAAAGAGTCAGGATGCTTTAGGTTATCTAGAGCGTTATTTGAGACAGTCAATACAGTGTATCGAAGCCGCCATCGACAACCAATGTCGCATACTGGCTAGCGAATAACGTTGAGACTAAAAAGCGGGGGTCTATCCCCGTTTTTTCGTTTTTGTAAAAGCACTAAGCAATATCATCATAACTATGACATAGCGATACGCAGTTACGCCCTGCACTTTTTGACTCATACAAAGCAATATCAGCACATTTATACGTTCTTGTACGATCAGAGGTTAAATCACTATATCCAGCACTGACAGTAATGCCTCTACCACTACGCATTTGAACCGCGACACGTAGCCTGTTCAATACAATTTCAGCCTCTTCTAGTGTTGTATGCGGCATAATCACTGCAAATTCCTCACCACCGACACGAGATACAAAGTCTGTGCTGCGGACTTCTTCTAGGAGGGTTTCTGCGACACTACAAATCACCTTGTCTCCTTCGTCGTGGCCAAGCTCGTCATTAATACGTTTAAAGTGGTCAATATCAAACAACGCCAAACAAGCAGGAGGGCTATCAGGATAGCGTTCAATAATCCCCGCATATTGCGCCAATTGCTCTTCAAATTTTCGGCGGTTCCACAACCCCGTCAAGCCATCTTTTTCGCTTAGGTTTCGTAATTTTTCTTCTAACTCTTTTTGCCCAGAGATATCCACCAGCGACGTAATGTAATAACTCACTTTACCTGATTTGGTTAAATTCGCCTGAATACGCATTATTGCAGTAAAGACTTGATTAAACTTAGTTCGACAACGAATCTCCCCTTCCCATACGTGTTCACTCTTCAGTGTTTTCCAGATACTCAGGTTTGCTTCGAGATCTTCAGGTAAGAGAATTAAATGATGTGCACTCCAACCTTGGGCATGCTTGGTTGAGTAACCCATCATGTTTTCAAACTCTTGATTAACCATGATGATTCTATGTGAAGCATCCGAGATCATCACCGCAGTCATACCATCAAGAGCAGCTCGAGCCAACTTCGATTCCATACTATGACGCCGATAATGCAGAGCAAGGGCTGCCGTCGGCAAAGTGAAGCCGAGCACCAAACTTAGAACAAAAAACGCTTCTTGGATTAAGTCATCAATATCCCTCTGAGCTCGGGATAATAACTGCTCATTGGTAAGATCAATAACCAGATGAAGAGGTTCGCTAGAAACAAACTGGATGGTGCGATACGCGACCAAATTCGAACCATTGTAAGCATAGCCCGAATCTTTTGAATTTAAACTACGCCAAATGTTTGGGTACATCCGGCCAAAATTAAATTGAGAGCGAGCGGGAATTATATGGCCATACAAACGAGCTGATTTAGGGCTATCAATGTAAAATCCGTCACTCTTAATCAGCTCAATATGGAAATCAAGCACTGACGAATAGTTGAGTCGAGAGGATAAATAGTCAATATCAACATTAAGCACAAGATACCCTTCGCGCTTTCCGTTAAGCGAAATAGGCATCAAAATACGCAGTGACGGACTATAGGGATAGACTAACTCGCCATACTCTCGTTCTAAACCTATCCCCCACGAAGCGATTTCGCCATCGTCTAAGTTCTTAGCGAATTGAAAGTAATCTCGCTCTGACTTATTTTGCAATTTGATCGCGGGCAACGCAGCGCCTGTTTCAATCTCATAATTAATCCTCACTTTTTCTCGACCAGAAACATCAAGAAAGCGAATTTGCTTATACAACTTTTGATTGATTGCGACCGAGATCCACATGTCTTCTAAGATGGAACGGTTCACCCGGTTAGGTTGGCGCAGATATTCATACAGACTTTGGCTGTGACCAAGTAGGTCACTGATCGTTTCGATTTGATCCTGAATATTGCTGTATTCACGGCCAGTATAGGCCAATTGATGTAACGCTTCTTGAGCGGTGTTCTCAACATTGTTTTCTAACAACGTCAGATATTTCTGATAGTAGTAAGCGGCAGTGAGTGCACTAAAAAATAGTGCTGTCGCCAATAAGGTGCCGACTCGCTTAGGTACTTTCACACGTCTAATGCCTATCATGCTTACTAAAACGACAATTATATCATTAATTGTTATTTTCTAAACAAAAAAGCCACTTAGATTAAGTGGCTTTTCTATATGCAATCAGAGAGTTAAGGTTTGAGGGCTCGCTCTCCTCGCGCAATGCCAACGACACCACTACGAGCAACTTCGACAACCTCGGTCACTTCGGATATCGCTTGAATGAAGGCATCTAGCTTTTCACTCGTACCCGCAAGTTGTACGGTGTATTGGGAAGCCGTGACATCCACGATCTGGCCACGAAAGATGTCTGCCGTCCGCTTCACTTCTGCTCGCGCAAAACCACTGGCTTTCACTTTCACCATCATCAGTTCACGCTCAATGTGCTCATACTCGGTGACTTCTTGCACTTTCAGCACATCGATCAATTTGTGTAACTGCTTCTGAATTTGTTCCAACTGCATCTCATCAGATGTCGTGGTAATGTTCATTCGCGACAGGGTTTCATCATCAGTCGGTGATACCGTCAAAGATTCAATGTTGTAACCACGTTGAGAGAACAAACCAACAACACGAGACAACGCTCCCGGTTGGTTTTCCAATAGCAATGAAATAATGTGTCTCATATTAAGTTCTCTCCGTTTTGCTTAGCCACATTTTATCCATACCCTCACCTTTGATTTGCATCGGGTATACGTGTTCGGTTTCGTCTACGTTGATGTCCACAAACACCAGACGATCTTTCATATCCAACGCTTTTTGTAGCCCTTCTTCGAGCTGATCAGGCGTTTCGATACGAATACCGACGTGACCATAAGCTTCTGCAATCGCTGCAAAGTCAGGAACAGAACTCATGTAAGAATTAGAGTGACGACCTTGATAAATAATGTCTTGCCACTGTTTTACCATGCCTAAGAATCGGTTGTTCAGGTTGATGATCTTCACTGGAATGTCGTATTGCATGGCTGTCGACAATTCTTGAATATTCATCTGAATACTGCCGTCACCAGTCACAACCACGACCTCTTCTTGTGGCATGGCAAACTTCACGCCCATGCCAGCCGGAAGACCAAATCCCATGGTGCCAAGACCACCAGAGTTTATCCAACGGCGCGGCTTATTGAATGGGTAGTACAGAGCCGCAAACATCTGATGCTGGCCCACATCAGACGCCACATATGCGTCACCATTAGTTAGCTTGTGCAGCGTTTCAATTACTTGCTGTGGCTTGATTCGTTCTGGAGACGTTTCATAAGACAAGCAGTTACGGTCACGCCATACTTGAATGTCATCCCACCATGCGGTGATAGCATCTTGATCATTTCCACTACCTTGCTCTGCAAGCAGCCCGAGCATGGTTGTCAGCACTTTTTCCGCAGAACCTACGATCGGCAAATCCACTTTCACGTTTTTCGAGATCGATGACGGATCGATATCAATATGCATCACTTTTGCGTTTGGGCAGTACTTTTCAAGGTTGTTGGTTGTACGGTCATCAAAACGCACACCGATACCAAAAATAAGATCCGCTTCATGCATTGCCATATTAGCTTCGTAAGTGCCGTGCATACCCAACATGCCCAGTGAGTTTTTATGTGTACCCGGGAATGCCCCCAAGCCCATCAAAGTACTCACTACTGGTAGGTTCAGTTTGTCGGAAAGCTCTAAAATATGTTCATGGGCGCCAGAAATCACCGCACCACCACCGATATAAAGCACTGGTTTTTTCGCTTCTAATAGCGATTTAAGCGCTTTTTTAATCTGACCTTTATGGCCCGAAGTTGTCGGCTTGTAAGAGCGCATTGAAAGCGTTTCTGGATATTGATAAGGCAGTTTGATTTGCGGGTTCATTACATCTTTTGGCAAATCAATCACAACTGGACCAGGTCGACCTGTAGTCGCGATATAAAACGCTTTTTTGATTGTTTCAGGAATATCTTCCGCTTTTTTTACTAAAAAGCTGTGTTTGACCACTGGGCGGGAGACACCGACGATGTCACACTCTTGGAAAGCATCATTACCAATTAGGCTATTCGGTACGTTACCCGAGATAACGATCATTGGGATAGAGTCCATATACGCTGTTGCAATACCCGTAATGGTATTGGTCGCGCCCGGCCCCGAGCACACAAGTACGACACCCGGTTTACCGGTAGCTCGAGCGTAACCATCTGCCATATGAGTGGCGGCTTGCTCATGCCTTACAAGTACGTGTTTGATTTGATCGGTTTTGGCATGCAGTGCATCGTAGATATCCAAAACAGAGCCACCTGGGTAGCCAAAGATCTGCTCTACGTGCTCTTCTATCAGAGATTGAACCACCATCTCTGCGCCTGACAACATTGCTGTCATAATTGCTCTCCTTAGCCAGTTTCCTCACCGTAAGGTCAACGGATTGGTCTGGTTTTACATAGTCTAGGTCTTATTCGTAGCCTAATCGAAATACTTCCACGTTTTCGGCTATGTCTTGCGTTCGTCATAACATCCCGCAAGGTTACCCAACAAATGTAACGTTTTATTATCAAAGGGTCTAATGAGAGATTGGTCTACTTTTTAAACAAGATACTAGTAATTAGAATGTTAGTAGGAATAGCAGCCACACATCTCCTATTTCACAGTACAACCTAAAAAGTTAACGCTCAAAAAAAGAACATTATTTCATAAGCTTTTAGCTACAGGGTGCGAAATAGCGTTATTTGACGAGCAGAACAGAAAAAATCAATACAAACAAAAATCCCCAGCAATGCGCGATCACATCACTGGGGATTTTTTCATCAATATAAAATCTAAGTCAGCTTAAGTTACTTTTTATCCGACTTTTCCTTATACATTTCTTCAATTTCATCTTGGTATTTGTCATTGATGACTTTACGACGAAGTTTTTGAGTTGGCGTTAACTCACCATCATCCATAGAGAAAGCTCTTGGTAACAGTTTAAACTTCTTCACTTGTTCAAACTTTGCCAACTCTTTTTGAAGATCGTTCACACGCTTCTCAAGCATTTCGACCACCTGGTGGTGCTTAATCAACTCAACGCGATCGTGATATTTGATATTCAGCTCTTTCGCGTACTCTTCTAGCGAATCATAACAAGGCACGATAAGCGCAGAAACAAACTTACGAGTATCCGCAATGACTGCTATTTGCTCGATAAAGTGGTCTTTACCAATCGCACCTTCAATCATTTGTGGAGCGATGTATTTACCACCTGAAGTTTTCATCAACTCTTTGATACGGTCGGTGATGAACAAGTTGCCATTTTCATCAATGTAACCAGCGTCGCCCGTTTTTAGGAAACCGTGCTCATCAAAGGTCTTTTCCGTCTCTTCTGGCATTTTGTAATAGCCACGCATCACCATTGGACCACGAACCAGAATCTCGTTGTTTTCGCCGATCTTAACCTGTGCGCCAGGCATCGACATACCAATAGAGTCGGGGTTAAAACATTTATCATCCCAACACGATACTGTCGCCGTGGTTTCAGTCATGCCGTAGCCCAACTTAACGTTGATACCAATCGCATGGAAGAATCGACCGATGGTTTCATCCAGCTTTGCACCACCACAAGGCATAAAGTTGATTTGCCCGCCAAGTAGCGCACGCAGTTTGCTCAGAACCAACTTATCCGCCAAAGCGTATGACTTACGCAGCAAGAGCGATGGCTGACGTTTTTCTTGATGACAAGCGGCCATTTTTGCGCCCATGTTGACTGCCCAAGTAAACATGATCTTACGATGAATCGGCGCGCGAGACACTTTCTCGTGAATCGCAGAGAAGATCTTCTCATAGAAACGCGGTACGGCACACATCACGGTAGGTCGCACCTGGCTCAGTGCATCACGTACTTGCATGGTGTCTTGCAAATAGCAGTTGGTCGCCCCTTTGTACAATACATAAAAGGTCCAAGCGCGCTCAAATACGTGTGACAGCGGAAGGAAACATAATGACACGTCACTTTGAGAAAGGCTCAAGCGCTGATCGTGCCCTTCCAATTGCGCCGCAATGTTTGCGTAGTCCAACATAACGCCTTTTGGCTGGCCTGTTGTACCCGAGGTGTAGATGAGCGTGAGTAGATCATCTTCTTTTGCCTGATCTAAACGCGCATCCAATTCAACTTGATATGTAGTGTCGCCTTTGGCAACAAATGCTTGCCAAGAGATAACGAAATCATGATCGCCAAGTTCTATATCATCAGACATCGCAACAATGAGCTCTAACTGTTCGCACTGGTCGAAAATGCTCACTGCTGCATCAAATTGAGGCTGTTCACCAACAAACAGAACTTTGACGTCTGCATTGTTAATGATGTACGCCGACTGGGCGGCAGTATTGGTTGGGTAAATAGGTACTGTCACGCTGCGTAATTGCAGTGCTGCGATATCAGCGATCGTCCATTGCGGCATGTTGTTCGAGAAAATGCCGATCTTATCTTGGACTCCTAATCCCTGAGCCAAAAGTGCAAGTGATAAAGCATCAACTTGCTGACCAAATTGCGTCCACGTAATACCTTGCCACTCCTCACCCACTTTATGCTTGAGTGCAACGCGTGTACCACCGTTCGCAATTTGTTCACGAATACGTTTAACGATATGAAAATCTAACTTGGCCATTCTTTTACTTACCTTTTGGCTTACAGGCGTAAGCTAATTGAGCGAACAAGTGTACTCACGGCTTGCTAAAACGCAACTGACCAGTATCAAACTTATCACTAATAAGAGACAACTATCACTTATACGTCGCGAACGTACCTCAAATTGCTGAATGATTACTCTATTTAACTTACTGTTTCGATTGTTGATTACGAAAACAAAAAGCCCCGAGAGACAAAAATCGCTCGGGGACCAATGAATTGTAAAAATTGATGATTACCAATATGGTCTAATCGAGAAGACCAAACGTCATCTTATTTTGCGGCAACGACTTCACCACAAGTGATCATCAGTTGATCGCGCAGCCAAATGTGGCCTTTATCTTTTTCACTTGATTCATGCCAGCTTAAGAATCCGCTGATTTCTTTGTTCGCAAATGGGAAATCAAGAATTTGCAGTTGATCGCTGTTTACCGCATTTTCCGCCATCCAACGTGGTGCAATAGTCACAAGCTCAGATTGACCCACCACGTATAGTAGGTTGCTTAAACTAGAACCTTCATACGCCGCTTGGCAATCCAGTTCACGGTACGCTTGCTCTGAGAAACTACGTTGGCCATGCACTTTCGATAACTTCGCATGCTTTTCGTTAAGCAGTTGCTCAGCCGTCACACCACCTTGAATGCGTGGGTGGGTTTTTGATGCGATAACCACTAATTCATCTTTGAAGATTTCAGTACTTGAGAAACCTTGCTCATCAAAACGAGCGTAGTCGATCACGAAATCAATTTCTTGGTAGCGCATACGCTCAGACAACAAACGGTCAAATTCTGCATCTAGGTGAAGCTGAACGTTTGGTGCTTGTTGATTCACTTTTGCCATGATCTTCGGAGCAAAACGCATGTCACAAGGGCTGCAAATCGCAAGCTTGAATAAGCGAGTCGAGGATTCTGGTTGGAATACAGAGCTAGGAAGTTCATTGCGAATCAGCTGCAGTGCTTGGCGAATAGGACCAAACAGTTGACGTGCTCGTTGCGTAGGCTGAATACCACGGCCTTGGCGCATGAATAGCTCGTCGTTAAACATCACTTTTAAGCGTGCCACGGCGTTACTTACCGCCGGTTGAGACATGCCTAGGTTATGTGCTGCACGAGTAATATTTTGCTCTTGCATTACAGCATCAAATACAGTCAGTAGGTTTAAATCTACACCACGCAAAGTGCTTTCCATACGGTAGCTAGCAATTGCGCTCATCGCGTCTTTCTTCTCTAACATTGAGTGCGCCTCTTTTGTAATCGTCAACTTTGTTCATTAAATTCATAACGAATAGAATCCCATCTCGCACAAAAGACGGCGGCTGGATTCGAATCATTTTACGAATAGATAACCTAACTTTTTATTATATTTATCGTCCGGATACTTCCGGCTCGAACTGTACTATCAACTAATCGATTGCGGTTTCGCAACTAGATTGATATTTAATCAGTAAATTTTAGCCAATTAGGTATTTATTTATTAAATAACAAAGACTTGATAAAAACATAAAAAACTATAAAACACGTAAAAATGCATTCTTTGAGGACGTATTTAGCAAATTGATAGGACAGGCGGTCAACACAAGCATGCATTTAGCTCAGTTATTAGTTGGAATAAGAACAACAGATGACAGCTATATCTCTGATTGAATTTTGCACTTATCAGTCAAATTATCAGCAAATACACACTGAATAGAAATGAGAGAGGAAGAATAAAAATGCAGCCTTCTAAACAGAAAGGCTGCAACAAAATCGTGTCAAAAATGGAAGGAACAGTGTACTGAACAACGTACTTAAATGTTCGACACGTAACTTGGAAAATCAACCTGCTCCCACAGTTGTCTGGATAACTCTGCTTTTGAATCCCATGCACCTTGCAGTACCCAATGAACAATAGCCTGAGCAACATCTGGGTATTTCACACTTTCGGCTTGTTGCTCCTTTAGCCACTGGCGTACTGCGGAAATGTCTAAGCTCTCCATCGACATCGCAAGCCCTAAATCTTCTAAGGTCGCAACATTGCTCTGCTGCTCGAATTGACCCGCGAGTGGCTTTAGTAACAATTTTTTCCCCAAAGACAAGGCTTCTGAAGGAAGCTCAAACCCACCATTAGCAATGACACCACTACAGCGATGCAAATGATGCTGGAAGTTGCTGTGGCATAAAGGGCGCAGTTCTATGTTTTCTACCTGCTCACATTCGATCACATCCGGGTGATAACAGATAAACGCTTGTTGATTAAAGTGGAACAATAAGTCCGAGATATCTTCTATCGATTCGAACGGCAGATACACCAACACGAAGTCGTCGTTTTCTGCTTGGCTATCGACGGTATGCACTATTGGTGGTAACAAAGGTTGATCAAAATGATGCCAATGCAAACCAAGGTGATGTTGAGAAGGCGCAAAGTATTCAATGACGGATTTATCTAACCAACTTGCTCCCTTTAGTGGCACCGGATAACGGAAAGCATTTTGGTGGCTAATACCAATAGAAGGCTTATTTTGTTGTCTCGCTGCCCACGCAGTCACAGGTTCGAAATCATTAATGATAAGATCGTAGGACGACAGATCGAGTTGCTTAACTTCTTTGAAAAACTGCACCAAATTGTTATTCAATGCTGTTTTCGCGTAGTTTACAGAGCCTTTTTCGGTAATAAAGGTGAAGCCTCGGCGAGTCTGGTAATCGCCAAATGCTTCCATTGAAAAGTATTTTTCCGGCGCTCGCCCAGAAAACAAAAAGTTGACCTCAACATTGTGCTCTTTAAACGCATGACTCATCGCCCTTGCGCGTGCAATATGTCCGTTTCCTGTCCCTTGAACACCGTACAAGATTTTCATCAATTAGCCTCCTAACATCGCAATCGCTAATCCACCACAAAGACTGCCAAGCAGTGCACCAATGATGACATCGGTAAAAAAGTGCACACCCAATAAGATTCGCGCGGTTCCGATTAAACTTGCCCAAAAGAATGCAGCAACGCCTAGGCTCGGATAGAAATGGTCAATCAGCGTCGCCATGACAAACGCAGCGGCAGTGTGTCCTGAAGGAAGACTGTAGCGATCGGAGGGAGTAATAAAAGCAGGAAGGAGTGCACTAAGCTCTTCAGGGCGACGACGCTTAAAACTATTTTTCAGCGTCCAATAAATTGGTAGCTCGATAGCAAAAGCAAGTAAACCCGCCAGTAAAAACCAGACTCCTTGCTCCTTATCTAAATACCAAGCTAATAAACCCAACACCAAGTAAAGATGCCCGTCACCACTGTGGGAGACTCCTTTGCTGATATTGGCGACTTGTTGATTAAAACGGTGCTTAAGACAAACACTAGAGAGCGCTAAATCAAACTTAGCAATGGTTGCAATTGGCTGTGTAATTGTCTCTATGGTTCGCATGTGACCTTTCCTTACTTTGACAACGCCTTTGTGTGAAAAGTAGGAGGTTTAGGTGACAACAGCATGACGGGAATTTGGACAATTAATGACAAAGGCCAAATTAAGGTGTGCCCAACAATTTATCTATTGGGCATAACCATAAAAATAGAACATTAAGAAGGGTTTGCTGGTTGCGGTTGAGGGGTGTCTATATACCAGACTTTTCTCTTCTTGCGGCAGGCGCGCAAAGAGCCCGTCGTCATGTCGCCATCTTTTGTAAGCTCATAGCTCAGTGAGCGGCAAGTATAGTTTCCCGACAGTTCATGCTCTATACTCGTTTGCTCCGTTTTACTCGATTTAGGCTCTAGTAGAGGGTTAGGCTGAGTAGATAAAATGTCACGATTTATCACATTGCTGCGCGCATAATCCTTATGGACATAACCTTTTATCACTCCTTTCTGTTCAACGAGAAACCAAGGTTGATCAACCACTTTTGCTAGCACATTAAAGACTTCCCCTTTCGATAATACGCCAAGCTTTGCCCCTTCAAGACTCGGTTTAGAGCGTAGGTTTAATGTGGTCTTAGAGCGGTAAGAAACATCCATAAACTCTACTGGGTTTGAAGTATCGACACCTTCAGTGGTTGGTCGGAAAACTTCCGCTTGCTGTTTCTCACTAGGTTGAACGCGGATCTTCCACCAAGAATACGTTTCCGGATCTTTACCTTTAAACTTATTTCGGCTGTCAGACTCAAGGGCAACAAGCATCTGATTCAAGAACGATTCACGTCCCTCATAACTCAAAAATCGATCCATTTGATCATTGATAACCATGACGCTCTGCGAGTGATCATTCATAACAACGGGGGAAGCCACTTCCACATAGGTCTGCGATTGAAACAGCTGACAACCCGACAAGCTGACCAGAGTAAATACTATGGCTGAACGTCCAAATTGTTTTGTTAACCTCATTCTTTCCCTAACCCTTATTTCTTTTACCTAGTGCAACTGCACTACTATAAATGGTCATTCAAAACTTTTGCCAAACAATTCGGACCTTTGTGTGACAAGTCGCAATCCCGATGCTTGTTTTGGTAATGAAACGTCGCAAACTTGATGAGAACTTACTTCTTCTAGCACGTTTCTATCGCATCATGTCGTTTCACTTAGTGCATCATTTTTTTCAAGCAAACGAAAAGACTCATCCGATATGAATAAAAAATCGACTTTAGGGTTGACGCGCTTCATGGAGTGCGGTACTAATTTGTTAACTTAATTATGTGGAAAGCTTAACAACTATGTCAGCGCATTTTTCTATCCTGCTTAGCCTCCTCCTGATCGTGACCAGTTCGCGCGGGTAGGCTGTGGAAGAAAAATAACCACACCAATTTCTAAGAACCCGCATGAGAATGCGGGTTTTTTTATATCTAAATACTGGAAGTAAACGATTCACTTGCGCAAAAGTGCAGAAATCAGGAAGGAAGCAAACATGAACGATCAGGTCATTATATTCGACACCACATTGCGTGATGGCGAGCAAGCGTTGTCAGCAAGCTTGACGGTTAAAGAAAAACTGCAGATTGCCTATGCGCTGGAAAGACTCGGCGTTGATGTTATCGAAGCTGGCTTCCCAATCTCTTCACCAGGTGATTTCGAGTCTGTACAAACCATCGCAAAAAACATAAAAAACAGTCGAGTTTGTGCCCTTTCGCGTGCCGTTGCGAAAGACATTGATGCTGCCGCTGAAGCATTAAAAGTGGCTGACCAATTCCGTATTCACACGTTTTTAGCCACTTCCACCATTCACGTAGAAGACAAACTACGCCGCAGCTACGACGATGTACTAGAAATGGCAGTCAACGCCGTTAAACATGCACGTAACTACACTGATGATGTCGAGTTTTCTTGTGAAGATGCTGGTCGTACTCCAATCGACAACCTATGTCGCATGGTAGAAGCCGCCATCAATGCAGGTGCGAGTACAATCAACATTCCAGATACCGTTGGCTACACCGTACCAAGTGAGTTTGGTGGGATTATTGAAACCCTATTTAACCGCGTTCCGAACATTGATAAAGCGATCATCTCCGTTCACTGTCACGACGATTTGGGGATGTCAGTTGCCAACTCTATTGCCGCCGTTCAAGCTGGCGCACGTCAGATAGAAGGCACGATCAATGGCATTGGAGAGCGAGCGGGTAACTGTTCACTTGAAGAGATCGCAATGATCATCAAGACTCGTCAAGAGTTTTTGGGCGTTCACACTGGCATTAAGCATGATGAAATTCACCGCACCAGTAAGTTGGTTAGCCAGCTATGCAATATGCCTATTCAAAGCAACAAAGCAATTGTGGGTGCAAATGCGTTTAGCCACTCTTCAGGCATCCACCAAGATGGCATGTTGAAGAATAAGAATACCTACGAAATCATGACCCCTGAGTCTATTGGCCTAAAAAACCAAGCTCTGAACCTAACCAGCCGCAGCGGTCGCGCTGCCGTGAAGAGCCATATGGACACCATGGGTTACAACGAAGACGAGTACAACCTAGACGCACTGTATGCGGATTTCTTGAAACTTGCTGACCGCAAAGGCCAAGTGTTCGATTACGACCTAGAAGCCCTAATGCACTTCTCGAACTTGCGTGAAGAAGATGACTTCTACAAATTGAGCTACCTAAGCGTGCAGTCTGGCAGCGTAATGGCCACCACCAGCATCAAAATGCAATGCGGTGATGAAGAAATGTGTGAAGCAGCGGTCGGTAATGGCCCAGTTGATGCGCTATACCAATGTATCTACCGCGTGACAGGCTACGACATCGTTCTGGATAAATTCGACCTAACCGCGAAAGGTGAAGGTGAAGATGGTTTGGGTCAAGCAGACATCATTGCCAACTACAAAGGTCGCAAATACCACGGTACGGGTGTTTCCACCGACATCGTTGAGGCTTCCGGCCAAGCATTATTGCACGTTATTAACAGCATTCATCGTGCAGATAAAATCGAAGAAATGAAGCAGAAAAAGATTGCGACTGTGTAATAACAACCGGGCTACACGGCTCAGGAAAGAACACGCTCGTTGAAATAATTAAGCTCAAAATTAGAAAACTTAAAGGATTAACATGACAGACAAATCGTACAAAATTGCCGTCCTACCCGGTGACGGCATTGGCCCGGAAGTAATGGCGCAGGCACATAAAGTATTGGATGCAATCGAAAAGAAACATGGTATTGCGTTTGAGCGTGACGAGCATGATGTAGGTGGTATCGCGATCGACAACCACGGTTGCCCACTTCCAGAGAGCACAATAAAAGCATGTGAAGAGTCTGATGCAGTCCTATTCGGCTCGGTTGGCGGCCCTAAGTGGGAGCACTTACCACCAAACGACCAACCTGAACGCGGTGCCCTACTTCCACTACGCAAACACTTCCAACTGTTCTGTAACTTACGTCCAGCGCAAATTCACTCAGGTCTTGAAGCTTTCTCACCGTTACGTGCAGACATCTCGGGTCGCGGCTTTGACATCGTGGTAGTCCGTGAACTGACGGGTGGTATCTACTTCGGCCAACCGAAAGGTCGTGAAGGTGAAGGCGCAACAGAAAAAGCATTTGATACTGAGGTGTACCACCGCTTTGAGATCGAACGTATTGCAAAAATCGCTTTTGACTCTGCTCGTCTACGTCGCAAGAAAGTGTGCTCTATCGACAAAGCGAACGTTCTACAAAGCTCTATCTTATGGCGTGAAGTAGTCGAAGAAATCGCAAAAGACTACCCAGATGTCGAGTTGTCACACATGTACATTGATAACGCGACTATGCAGCTTATCAAAGACCCTGCTCAGTTCGACGTAATGCTGTGTTCAAACATCTTCGGCGACATCATTTCTGATGAATGTGCGATGATCACAGGCTCTATGGGTATGTTGCCATCAGCAAGTCTAAACGAAAGCAAATTCGGTCTGTACGAGCCAGCAGGTGGCAGTGCACCCGATATCGCAGGTAAGAATATTGCTAACCCTGTGGCGCAAATCCTATCAGCAGCACTGATGCTGCGTTACAGCCTAGGTGAAGAAACTGCGGCGCAAGACATTGAAGCCGCAGTATCAAAAGCACTTTCAGCTGGGGAGCTAACGGGCGATCTTGCTGGTGACAACCCTGCGCTTACAACATCTGAGATGGGCGATAAGATCGCTGAGTACATCTTAAACTCGTAATACAGAACAGATTCATAATAAATACTAAATC
The DNA here is from genome assembly GCF_033340555.1 of Vibrio sp. 1069. Lineage (NCBI taxonomy): Bacteria > Pseudomonadati > Pseudomonadota > Gammaproteobacteria > Vibrionales > Vibrionaceae > Vibrio > Vibrio sp. 1069. The sequence continues at coordinate 294,385 of NZ_JAWOWP010000004.1, read as the reverse complement.
CTCTATCCACCAATGACTTACCTCTAAGTCATTGGTGCTAAAACAAAGCAACAAGGATAACGAGGAAAGGAAGCAAACAATGGGCAAAACACTATACGAAAAAGTCTACGACGCACACGTTGCCGTCGCAGCAGAAGGGGAAAACCCAATCTTGTACATCGACCGTCACTTGGTACATGAAGTGACGTCTCCGCAAGCATTTGACGGCTTGCGTGAAAAAGGTCGTAAGGTGCGTCAGGTCAGCAAAACTTTTGCCACCATGGACCACAACGTTTCAACAACCACCAAAGACATCAACGCATCCGGTGAGATGGCTCGTATCCAGATGGAAACGCTATCGAAAAACTGTGAAGAGTTTGGTGTTACGCTTTACGACATTAACCATAAATATCAAGGTATTGTCCACGTTATGGGCCCAGAGCTTGGTATTACCCTACCGGGAATGACCATTGTTTGTGGTGACTCGCACACGGCTACACACGGTGCGTTCGGTTCTCTCGCTTTTGGTATTGGTACATCTGAAGTTGAGCACGTATTAGCAACTCAAACGCTAAAACAAGCGCGCGCTAAAACGATGAAGATCGAAGTGAAAGGCAAAGTGGCTCCGGGCATCACGGCGAAAGACATCGTGCTAGCGATCATCGGTGAAACCACAGCTGCTGGCGGTACAGGCTACGTGGTTGAATTCTGCGGAGAAGCGATCACCGACCTTTCAATGGAAGGCCGTATGACCGTATGTAATATGGCAATTGAGCTAGGTGCGAAAGCCGGTTTGATTGCACCAGATGAAACCACGTTCGAATACATCAAAGGCCGTAAATTCTCACCCCAAGGTGCCGACTTTGATGCAGCAGTAGAATACTGGAAAACATTAAAAACGGACGATGATGCTCAGTTTGATGCAGTCGTGACACTAAACGCAGCGGATATCAGACCACAAGTCACTTGGGGTACTAACCCAGGCCAAGTGATCGCAGTAGATCAACCGATCCCAGCACCAGAAAGCTTTGCCGACCCAGTAGAAAAAGCATCGGCAGAAAAAGCATTGGCTTACATGGGCCTAGAGGCAGGCAAGTCATTGTCTGACTACAACGTCGATAAAGTCTTCGTTGGTTCTTGTACTAACTCACGTATCGAAGACATGCGCGCGGCCGCTGAAGTAGCGAAAGGTCGCAAAGTCGCGCCTCACGTTCAAGCGCTCATCGTTCCTGGCTCTGAGCAAGTAAAAGCGCAAGCAGAAGCGGAAGGCTTGGACGTTATCTTTAAAGAAGCGGGCTTTGAGTGGCGCCTACCAGGTTGCTCGATGTGTCTAGCAATGAACAATGACCGTTTGGGCCCACATGAACGTTGTGCGTCTACTTCAAACCGTAACTTTGAAGGCCGCCAAGGTCGTGATGGCCGTACCCACCTAGTGAGCCCTGCGATGGCAGCGGCGGCAGCAATTGCTGGTCACTTTGTAGATATTCGTGAACTAGACTAAGGAGCAAACAAATGTCAGGCTTTAAACAACACACAGGCTTAGTTGTTCCTCTAGATGCAGCGAACGTTGATACTGATGCCATCATTCCAAAGCAGTTCCTACAAAAGGTCTCCCGCCTAGGGTTTGGTAAGCACCTATTCCATGACTGGCGCTTCCTAGACGATGCTGGCGAACAGCCAAATCCAGAGTTCGTGATGAACGCACCTCGCTACCAAGGCGCTTCTATCTTGCTGGCTCGTGAAAACTTCGGCTGTGGCTCATCTCGTGAGCACGCACCGTGGGCACTAGCGGATTACGGCATAAAAGCGATGATCGCACCAAGCTTTGCCGATATCTTTTACGGCAACTCGATCAACAACCAAATGGTACCAGTTCGTTTGACTGAACAAGAAGTGGATGAAATCTTCCAGTTTGTTGAGGCAAATGAAGGTGCAGAAGTCGAGGTCGACCTAGAAGCGAATGTGGTTCGCGCCAACGGCAAAGAGTACAGCTTTGAAATCGATTCGTTCCGTCGTCATTGCTTGCTAAACGGTTTGGACAACATTGGTCTAACCCTTCAGCACGAAGATAAGATTGCCGAGTACGAAGCGAATATTCCAAGCTTCTTGCGTTAAGACGCGTTAGTAAATACACAAATCAAGGGCTGGCAATTGTCGGCCCTTTTAATGTTTTGGGTAACTGTTCTCATATCGCTTTGCTTACAGAATACCGAACGCCTCTGTTGAAATTCGTCATCCTGAACAGCGACGAAGGAGTGTAATTCAGGATCTACTGCCAGAGCGCACTGTGCAGATTCATACTGTCTTTACTCAAGAGTTTGTGGGTATTAGATTCCTGATATCGCTTATGCTCCTCGGAATGACGGCGAATAAAGACCACTGATTACTGAAAGAAAACAAGCACTAAACTGGTCTACACTATCAACAATATCTCATTCAAAGGTATCTCTATGAAGCGTCTGTTATTGCTGTTGTGTGCTCTGGTTTCTTTCTCGACATTTTCCGCTCCAAAATCCGACTTATGGCCATATTGGAAACAATCGAATCAAGCCAACCAAACCCAAATTTCTCATCAAGAATGGCAACAACTACTCGATACTTATTTAGTTGAACAAGGCGAGAATACCTTGTTTCGTTACAGCCAAGTCTCCTCTGTCGATAAAACCAAGCTGAAACAATACATCCAGCGTTTGGCAAAACTAGACCCTCTACAATACAGCCAAGCAGAGCAATATGCCTATTGGGTAAACCTTTACAACGCCATCACGGTAGATCTTATTTTGGATAACTATCCAGTCGAATCAATCACCAAGCTAGGTGGTTTATTTAGCTTTGGTCCTTGGGGAGACGATGTGGTCGTGGTCAACGGGAAGGATCTAACTTTAAACGATATTGAACATCGAATTTTGCGTCCAATTTGGAATGACCCAAGAACGCATTACGCCGTAAATTGTGCAAGTTTGGGATGCCCTAACCTACAAGCTCAAGCATTCACTGCTGACAACACGCAAGCTCTACTGGATAGTGCCGCCAAAACATTTATCAACAGCAGCAAAGGCGTATCTATCCAAGGTAACACGGCACAGCTGTCTTCTATTTATGATTGGTTTGCAACGGACTTTGGTGGAGAAAAACAAATCTTCAAACACATCGCAAAGTACGCACCGCAATACAAAAACTTCTCTGGCAAAGTGAAATACGAATACGATTGGGACTTGAATCAAGCCAACTAAACTGGGGGGATGTGAGGTCAATTAGCATTAGGGACATAATAGGCCAAAAGCTAAAGACACCGGCAACTCAAAGACTAAGACATGAAAAAAGGGCACTGAGTGCCCTTTTTTACATCCAAATGTTTGATAGAAAACGTCCGGCTACTTAAAGCCTTTAACCTTCTTAATAAGATCGTAAGCGTTTTGAATCTCTTGAGATTTCTCTTTCGCGACGTTCATCATCTCTGGTGGTAAACCTTTAGCCATCAATTTGTCCGGGTGATGCTCGTTCATCAATTTACGATAAGCACGCTTGACGGTTTTACTGTCGGCATCTGAAGACACATCCAGAATTTTGTACGCGTCAGCCAGTTGATCTGCTTGTGAAGCTTGTTGCCAGCTACCACCAGAAGATTGGCCTTGATGCTGACCATGAAAACCGCCCTGGCTTTGGAAACGAAATGCGGCTTCTTGCATTTGCAAACGACGCTCTAATTGCTCAGAAGAGAAACCCAAACCACGTGCAATTTTGTGTAGTACATTTCGTTCACTCGGGTGGATTGAGCCATCTGCAAAGGCCGCCGAGATTTGCAGCTCTAAGAAAAATTGCAACAAGTCAAAGCGACCAGCTGTCGAAATTTTCACACGAACAAGAACATCTTCTAACGGAAAGTCGCTGTCTTTACCTTCACGAAACGCGTCTTGCGCTGCGCGACGCTGTTCGCCATGCAAATTCATGCGGTCCATCATGGCAGAAGCCAGTTGGATTTCCTCTTTGGTGACTTGGCCTTTCGCTTTTGCCACATGTCCCATTACCGCAAACGCCGCTTTAAAAAACTCTTCCTGGCGTTGAGCTTGACTTGGCCCTTTTCCAAAGCCGCCAGTAGAGAACCCGGCTTGACTCAAGCGACGTGCTTTATCGAATTGATGGCCAATAAATAAGCCAAAGAGTAAACCTAGCGGCCCGCCAAGTAACAAGCCAAAAAAGGCACCCAGAATTTTGCCAAAAATATGCATTATGTGTTCTCTATCAATGAATTTTTATCGACGACGGCGGTCTTATAGTGCCGGATGCAACGATTTCCTTTATGATAATGGAATTAGTTTTATTTCGGCTAGGCCATTTCGCCTGCTTATCTTTGCAGCTATTTTGTCGTCATTATGCCACAGTGAATCAATACGCTGGGATAAATGCGACTATAGTTGATTCATTTGGCTATTACGCTAGGGTACAACAAGCCCTATAGCCATCGAGTAGTAGTGACACAGGAAAGTTCAATTCAATGCAACATTTCTCCCGCACATTTTTAGCGGCCTCTATCAGCACCGCCTTGTTTGTACCCACCACTCAAGCTGAAGCGAATATCCATGATAGTGTGCAGGAAATGCCCGCCACAGATCAATGTTTGGTCGATACAAGTGGCGAGGAGGACGCTCTTAATACCCCAGTAGTGGTAGAAGCTGACACCCTGCAAGCCATCAATGGTGACAAAGCTCAGTACTCAGGTAATGTACAAGTCACCCAAGGCCAGAAGAAAATTACCGCAGATAGCGTAACGCTGCACCAACAAGACAACGTCGTGGTTGCCGAAGGCAACGTGACTTTCAATGACGGCCAAGTCAAAGCTCGATCTGATCGTGTTACTAACGACATTAATCAAGATACGTTTTCACTTGAGAACACCGATTATCAGTTCCTTTGCCAACAAGGCCGAGGCACTGCAGCCTATATCGCTCGCACAGGTCAGTCGGTTTATGAACTCGAAGATGGCTCTATCACATCGTGCCCTCAAGGCGATAATTCATGGCGATTGGTTGCGTCAGGCATCGATGTTGACCAAGATGAAGAGACAGCGACGCTGCACCATCCTCGATTTGAAGTGTTAGATGTGCCTGTTTTCTATGTGCCGTATCTAACCATGCCAATTGGAGATACGCGTAAAACGGGTTTCCTCTTCCCTTCTTTATCGTACGGTTCTAGTGATGGTATGGAAGTCGAGGTGCCATTCTATTGGAACATCGCGCCTCAATATGACATGACACTCACCACGCTCTATATGCAGCAACGTGGTACAAAACTCGATACTGACTTCCGCTACCTAACAGATGGTTGGGGAAATGGAGAAATCAAAGGCGAATACCTCAATAGTGATCGCAAATATCAGGACGAGTCTCGTTGGGGCTACCAAGTTAAACACGACGGTATCATCAATAAACAGTGGATAGTCAAAGTCGATTACTCAAAAGTGAGTGATATTGATTACTTCCTCGATCTCGACTCCGACATTGGTAACCGTGAAGATGGTCAACTGGTTCAAGAAGGACAAGTACAATATCGTTCTGACTTCTGGGATGCCTCGTTAACCGTTCGTGACTTCCAAATCTTATTGAAAGAAGAGAACCGCCCTTATCGCCTGCTTCCTCAGTTAGACTTGAACTACTACACGCCGTTGTGGGGAGATTACCTTAACTTTGACGTGAAGAGCCAAGTCAGCCGCTTCGATACGAGCGATGCTGCGCGACCAAATGCGACCCGTGTTCACATTGAACCAGGGCTTACATTACCACTCTCAAACTCATGGGCAACGTGGACAACAGAAGCGCGTGTGCTCTCTACGTATTACTCTCAAGACTTAACGGGTTTGACAGATGTAAACTTGCAAAACCAGTTGGATGATGAAGTTTCTCGTGTTATTCCTGAGTTCCGTACGCATGCGCAACTTTACTTAGAGCGAGATACAAGCTGGATCAAGGGCTACACACAAACACTGGAGCCTCAGCTGCAGTACTTGTACGTACCTGAAGAAGATCAAACCAACATCTACAACTACGATACCACCTTGCTACAAACCGACTACTACGGGCTATTCCGCAGTCGTAAGTACAGTGGCATTGATAAAATCGCCTCGGCGAACCAGTTAAGCTACGGTGCGAGTACTCGCTTCTTTGATGATGACTATAAAGAGCGTCTTAACGTTTCATTTGGTCAGATTTACTACTTCGATAAAAAGACCAAACTGAGCAACAGCCCAAATCTTCCGGATGAGACAACCAATTACTCATCATGGGCAATTGAAGCTGATTTCAACTACAACGATTACTTGTTCTATCACGGTGGAATTCAATACGATATTGATTTGAGCTCCATGCAGTTGGCAAACAGTACCTTGGAATACCAATTCAACGGCGGCTTTATTCAGGGTAACTATCGCTACGTTACGCGTGAATACATCGAAGATACGATCATTCTCGAAAACCTAGACACAATTACTCGTAAAGGTATTTCTCAAGCAGGTATTGTAGCGGCCTACGAGTTCAACCCGAACTGGTCTGCGAGTGGTCAATACTACTACGACCTCAATGAAAATGCGGACCTAGAATGGTTAGCGAGCCTACGTTACCAATCTGACTGTTGGTACATTGGCGTCACTTACTCAAACCAATTGCTTGGTTGGGAAGACCAAGCTATCGGCAGCACCGGGGCATCACCTGAATACGAAAATAACTTCAGCGTTAACTTCGGTATTCAAGGCTTTGCGACCAACCAGCGTGAATACACTGCTGTCAAAGAACTGGATGGTTCTGACAACGCGATTAAGTACGGCCGCCCATTCTATCTGAACAATTAATCAAAATAGGCGTCTTAAATGAATAAGACGCCTATTCAAAAATACTGACGGAATTTTAAATGAAAATTTGGAAATCAATCTTATTCACGACCCTACTCTCTTGCGGAGCGGTTGCAGCACCAGTAGAGATCGATAAGGTTGCGGTCATCGTGAACGACGGTGTAGTTCTACAAAGCGACATCGAAACAGCGATGAAAACGCTGCAAGCCAACGCACGTCAAAGTGGAAAGAGCTTACCTTCTACCAGCGTATTAAAAGAACAAGTTGTTGAAAAACTTATTATTGACACGTTGCAAGGCCAAGAAGCAGACCGTATTGGTGTGCGTATTGACGACAACCGTTTAAACCAAGCGATTGCAGAGATCGCACGTAATAATGAGCAATCGGTAGAACAACTCGCTGCTTCTGTAGAAAGTGAAGGTTTAAGTTACCCAGAATTCCGCGAACAAATTCGTAAGGAAATCGCCGCATCAGAAGCTCGCAATGCACTGGTTCGTCGCCGTATTAATATCCTTCCAGCAGAGGTCGATAGCCTTGCTGAGCAACTATCACAAGAAACCAATGCGACTGTTCAATACAAAATTGGACACATTCAACTGCGCTTCTCTGACGATAAAGAAAAATCTGCTGTAGAAGCAGAAGCTAAAGCGCTCGCGAAAAAGCTAAACGAAGGTGCAGACTTTACGGAGATGGCCTACACCTACTCAAAAGGTCCTAAAGCTTTACAAGGTGGTGACTGGGGCTGGATGCGTAAAGAAGAGATGCCAACCATCTTTGCTGATCAGATCAAGATGCAAAACAAAGGCAGCATTATTGGTCCATTCCGTAGTGGCGTTGGTTTCCACATCCTAAAAATAGAGGATGTAAAAGGCCTAGAAACGGTTGCGGTAACGGAAGTAAATGCGCGTCATATTTTGATTAAACCAACAGTGATTCTGAGCGACGAAGGGGCGAAGAAGCAACTGAATGAATTTGTACGCCGCATCAAAGCCGGTGAAGCAACGTTCGCTCAATTGGCAACACAATACAGTCAAGATCCTGGCTCGGCAGCACAAGACGGTGAGCTAGGTTATCAAACACCAGATCTTTACGTGCCAGAATTTAAGCACCAAGTAGAAACTCTGCCAGTTGGCTCAATCAGCGAACCGTTCAAAACCGTTCACGGCTGGCATATCGTTGAAGTGTTGGATCGTCGCCAAGTTGACCGTACTGACTCAGCGATGAAGAACAAAGCTTACCGTATTCTATTTAACCGTAAATTTAATGAAGAAGCGGGCGCATGGATGCAAGAGCTACGCGCAAGTGCGTTTGTTGAAATCGTGGATGACAACAATGACAACTAATACAATTCGTAGAATTGTCGTAACCGCAGGGGAACCTGCGGGTATCGGCCCAGACTTAGTGCTTGCCCTATCGAAAGAAGATTGGGCGCACCAAATTGTCGTCTGTGCCGATAAGAATATGCTGACGGAGCGAGCCAAGCAGCTTGGCATCGAAGTCCAACTGTCTGATTACAATCCAGAAGAAGCACCTAAAGCACAAAAAGCGGGCACGCTTATCGTTGACCATATCCAAATATCGGAACCTGCGGTCGCAGGCGAGCTCAATGAAGCGAATGGCCACTATGTACTAAAAACGCTAGAAAGAGCGGCTTTAGGCTGTATGAATGATGAATTTGATGCTATTGTCACCGGCCCTGTTCATAAGGGGGTGATTAATCGCGCAGGTGTTGCATTCAGTGGTCATACTGAATTTTTCGCCGAGAAGTCACAAACGCCGCTAGTCGTAATGATGCTAGCAACGGAAGGACTACGCGTGGCGCTGGTTACAACACATATTCCTTTAGCTTATGTGTCCAAAGCTGTCACCGAAGAGCGATTAGAAAAAATCATCGATATTCTTCATAAAGACCTTGTAGAAAAGTTTGCTATCGCACAACCAAACATCTACGTTTGCGGGCTTAACCCTCATGCTGGCGAAGATGGCTGCTTAGGTCGTGAAGAGATCGAGACCATCACTCCGACACTGGAAAAAATTCGACAAGAAAAAGGTATCAACCTGATCGGCCCTCTGCCGGCTGATACCATTTTCAATGAAAAATATTTAAATGATGCTGATGCTGTTTTAGGCATGTACCATGATCAAGTATTGCCAGTATTAAAATACAAAGGCTTTGGTCGTTCAGTAAATATTACTCTTGGTCTACCTTTTATTAGAACATCGGTGGACCACGGTACTGCATTAGATCTGGCAGGGACAGGTCAAGCGGATACAGGGAGTTTCCGAACAGCGCTCACGCATGCGATAGATTTGGTAGAGAAGAAACAATGAGAAATGATGTCCATTTAGGACACAAAGCGCGTAAACGTTTTGGTCAAAACTTCCTGAACGATCCATACATTATTGATGGAATCGTATCAGCGATTAACCCAAAACCAGGTCAAAACCTGGTTGAAATCGGTCCTGGTCTTGGTGCAATCACTGAGCCAGTAGGTCGTGAAGTAGATAAGTTCACAGTTATCGAATTAGACCGCGATCTGGCGGAACGCCTACGTACTCACCCTGAACTGGCAGATAAGTTGACCATCCATGAGGGTGACGCTATGCGTTTTGACTTCACTCAACTAGTGAAGCCAAACAACAAGCTGCGCATTTTTGGTAACTTACCGTACAACATCTCTACACCATTGATGTTCCACCTTTTCGAGTTCCATAAAGACATTCAAGACATGCACTTTATGCTGCAAAAAGAAGTGGTAAACCGCTTAGCCGCCGGCCCTGGCAGCAAAGCTTACGGCCGTTTAACGGTAATGGCTCAGTACTACTGTAAAGTGGTACCGGTACTGGAAGTACCGCCAACGGCATTCGTTCCACCACCCAAAGTGGATTCTGCCGTTGTTCGTTTAGTGCCTTACGAAGAGCTGCCATGCCCGGCGAAAGATCTGCGTTTGCTCGATCGCGTTTGTCGTGAAGGCTTTAACCAACGTCGTAAAACAGTTCGTAACTGCTACAAATCGTTGTTAAGCACAGAAGTACTAGAAGAGCTAGGTGTTAATCCAAGCATGCGTCCAGAGAACCTGACGCTAGAACAATTCGTCGCAATGGCGAACTGGCTTGCGGATAACCCGCAGCACTAAGAACTCAAACAATGAGCCAAACCCTTGTAGGTTTGGCTTATTATTATTGGGATATTACGTTTCTGAGGAGTGCACATGGACGTCATTCAACCTTGCATCAAAATTCAAGTTCACACCAAATACATCGAAGAACAGTCCAACCCAGAGCTACAACGCTACGTTTTCGCTTATATCATCACCATCAAAAACCTTAGCCAACAAACCGTACAGTTAGTGAGCCGCCGCTGGCTAATCACAGACTCGAATGGCAAGCAAATGACGGTTGAAGGTGACGGAGTGGTAGGCCAGCAGCCCTTTATTCCAAGCAATGATGAATACACGTACAGTAGCGGAACCGCGTTAGAAACCCCTGTCGGCGTTATGCAAGGACACTACAAAATGCTGGATGAGAAAGGGCAAGAGTTCATCACCGAAATCGAACCATTTCGCTTGGCTGTTCCAAATGTTTTAAATTAGTAAATTGGAGATTCAGTGGCTACCTATATTGTTGGTGACATCCAAGGCTGTTTTGATGAATTGCAGCGATTACTAGAAAAAGTATCTTTCTCTGCGAAAAAAGACCAACTTTGGCTTGCTGGTGATTTGGTCGCCAGAGGGCCTAAATCACTAGAAACGTTACGCTTTGTGAAGTCACTTGGCGCAAGCGCAATCGTGGTGCTTGGTAATCACGACCTTCACCTTCTCGCAGTGGCTCACGGGATAAAAAAGGTCAAAGACAAAGATAGAACCGCACCTATTTTCACGGCCCCTGACAAAGAGGAACTACTGACATGGCTAGCTCAGCAACCTCTAATGGCCGAGCATGACGAGTTCGTGATGTGTCACGCTGGCATATCACCGCAGTGGAATCTAAAAACAGCGAGAAAGTGTGCCCGTGAAGTTGAGCGCATCATCCAAAGTGAAGAGCTGCCTTGGCTATTAAAAAACATGTACAGCAATCAACCTGATTCCTGGGATGACTCTCTACAGGGTTTGGACCGATACCGTTATATTATCAATGCTTTTACGCGGATGCGCTTTTGTTTCCCTGATGGTCGTTTGGATATGGATTGTAAATTGCCACCGCAACAAGTTTCCGGTAACGAACTTATTCCATGGTTTGAGGTGCCTAAACGTATCCACTTAAACAAAGCGGTGCTCTTTGGGCACTGGGCTGCACTGCAAGGTTATATGAACAACGAAGTCATCGGGCTAGATACTGGCTGTGTTTGGGGCGGAAGCCTAACCATGATCCGTTGGGAAGATAAGAAAATTTTTACTCAGGATGCGTTAAGTTAAACACTGAATAACAGTCGATAATCCATAGTAGGAGGAATACCTGTCACTTAACACCTCCTGTAGGGTCATTCCAACGAGCCTTAACGAGACTAGGAATCTAATATCCTCGCGCTGCGAATAGATAGAAATACCTTTGACAACAAAGTACTCGTATAGAGGCTCCTGAACCTCGCTCGTTCGTCGCTTTTCAGGATGACGGTAGGTTGGGATGACCGCTCGCTGCTATACGAACGGCATTACCCCGTTTTAATCTCGAATTACTTCTCTAACACCGTAAAACGCATGTTGTAGGCGTTCTTCTCATCGGCTTGATACATTTCTGAGTAAGTTTCCTTAAACTCGTCTCCCCAATCTGGGAACTGAGTATCACCATCAATGGCCGCTTCAATGTGTGTTACATACAGTTTATTGGCCATAGGCAGACAAGATGCGTAAATCGCACCACCACCAATGATCATCACTTCTTCCACGTCACCAGCCACGTCCAAAGCTTGCTCAATCGATGTTACGGTAGTGACGCCTTCGATCTTTAGTGTCTCATCACGGCTAATAACAATATTCAAGCGACCAGGTAAAGGGCGACCAATAGACTCATAGGTTTTGCGTCCCATCACAACCGGTTTTCCCATGGTACAACGCTTAAACCAAGCGAAATCGGCGGGAAGATGCCAAGGCATTTGATTGTCTTTGCCAATGATGCGATTGTCGGCCATCGCGGCAATCATACTAATGATCATGTTAGGTCCTTATACAATTGGTCTGCGGCGATAGAATAACAGCCCTGGAACCGCAAGACCAACAGCTAAACCTGCAATAATAAACATGGCCTTAAGAAAGTTTTCCATACAGGTTGCGACAAGCTCGGGTGAGTAGCCAACATGATTGATTTCTACCATAGCGATCATTGCTTTGTACGCAAACACACCCGGCACCATCGGGATCAAAGCAGCCACAGTAAACACTTTTGGATGCGCGAGAAAACGGTGAGACCAGTACACACCAATCATCCCAACTAACGTCGCGGCAAAAAAGGTTGCCCACTCAATAGGAATGCCAAACTGCATCATCAAGTAGCGGCTACCATGACCAATCGCACCACCAACAGCGCAATACACTAAAGCTCTTTGTGGCACGTTAAAAACCAATGCAAATCCTACGGCGGGAATCGCCGCAAAAAACATGTCATTCAACAGGCCAAACATCAATTCAAATAAACTCATTAGATTGCCCACCCCCAAATTCCAGTTACACTCATCGCAGCAACGATCCCCAAACATGTCGCCAACGTTAGTAAACTAGCCATCACAAATCGAGCAATCCCCATATTAATGTGGCCTTTCAACATATCTGCGACAGAGTTAATGAGTGGGAAACCAGGTACAAGCATTAATACTGACGATGCCATTGCTACGGTAGGTAGATTACCGATTTGGTAAATTTCCGCCTGTGCTGAAATTAAGGTAGTCACAAAAGCGGTCGCAGCAAAGTTCAATAGAGGGTTGAAATGACGATGACCAATTTCTTGGCGAACGATCATGCCACCAGCTGAAGCTAAAAAGGTCATGATGAAGACTCCCCAATCACCACCAGCTAGATGACTGAATGCCGCACAAGACAAGCCAATCATAAACACCACCAACCAGCGGTTATAACGCTCTGGACTGATAGCGTTCAGCTTTTTCTGCGCCATGGTTGCATCGAGCAAACCACGCTCCATCATGATACAGATTCGTTGAATTTGCGTAATAACGCGCATATTGATGCCACGATCAGCGCAGCTTCGGGTGGTGGTGATGCAATGCCCATCCATTACCGTCGTCACAACCAATGCATTAGCTGATAGTGCTACCGCAACTTCATTCACCCCACAAGCAAGGCCAATACGACGCATAATATCGCTCACAAGAGTACTTTCAGCACCATGAGCAAGTAGCATTTGTCCGGCTTGGGCGACAAGACGAGAAATCGATCGTTGAGTAGATACCGCCAACTCTCTAGGCGGTATGGTTTCTAGAGTCATAAATAAGTCTAATTCCTTTTAGGGTGTTACTCATTCATACGCGCGAGGGCCAAACTAACCCTCAAAAAACACGACGTATCGGTTATTGTGCCGTAAATCACATCACCTAAATATGATTTAGATACAAAAAAAGCCGCAATAAATAATTGCGGCTTAATGAATTATAGGCAAACAGGCATTGTTTGACCGTTCTGATTAGTCACGAACGTAGACAACGTGACCGTCATCTTCTTCATCGTCCCAGTCATCCCAATCGTCGTCGTCATCTTCAGTGATAACGTCTTTACCCGCCATCGCATCTTTATGGTAATCATCCCACATGAAGTTAACTTTATCTTCTTCAGCCACTTCTTCCTCTTCGCGAGGTAGGTTATCCATAAAGTCAGCCAGTTTGTAACAAAGCTCTTTAGTACCGTTACGATTGATCGCCGAGATCTTAAAGTACTCGTCTTCCCAACCTAGTGCGTCTAAGATTTCTTGGATCTTCTCATTCGCTTCTTCTTCAGGCATTAGATCAACTTTGTTGAACACTAACCAGCGCGGCTTACTTGCCAGTTTCTCGCTGTATTGTTCTAGTTCATCAATGATCGTCAATGCATTTTGCACCGGATCGGACTGATCAATTGGCATAATATCGATCATGTGCAGCAACACTCGACAACGCTCTAAGTGCTTCAAGAATCGAATACCAAGGCCAGCGCCATCTGCTGCACCCTCGATCAAACCAGGGATGTCTGCAACAACAAAACTTTTCTCTGGTACGACACTTACGACACCCAAGCTTGGGATCAAAGTCGTGAATGGGTAATCAGCGACTTTCGGTTTTGCTGCTGATACTGCGCGGATAAAGGTTGATTTACCGGCATTAGGTAGACCAAGCATACCCACATCAGCAAGAAGCAATAGCTCAAGGCGAATTTCGCGTACTTCACCTTTTGTACCCAATGTTCTCTGACGAGGCGCGCGGTTTACTGAAGATTTGAAACGCGTGTTACCTAGACCGTGCCAACCGCCTTTTGCGATCATCACTTTCTTACCGTGTTCAGCAACTTCCGCCACGATTTCATTTGTGTGGATATCCACAGCGCGCGTACCCACAGGTACACGAAGAACGATGTCTTTACCACGCTTACCTGTACAGTTACCACCGCGGCCGTTTTCACCACGCTCAGCTTCGTAGAAGCGCTGGAAACGGTAATCAATCAGGGTATTTAGGTTTTCATCGGCTTGGATATAAACATCACCACCGTCACCGCCATCACCGCCATCAGGGCCACCTTTAGTGATGAATTTTTCACGCCAGAAACTGACAACGCCACTACCGCCATCACCAGCCTGAACTTTTACTACCGCTTCATCTACGAACTTCATCTTTTACTCCGACTACTTCGTGCGTGGATTAAATCTTACTATGTCATCCGACAATTTTAGCAGATGACAGATCTAAGCTCCCAGATTCAAATCGCTTAGGATCTTAGCGAGAAACTTCGATATGTCGACTGCCACAAATAAAAAACCCCGCCGATTCGGCAGGGCTTTTGAATTCAGCTTAAAGCTATTAAGTAATTTGGTTAAAAACCTAATTACTCAGCTTCGATGCTTACAAACTTACGGTTCTTAGGACCTTTCACTTCGAACTTCACTTTACCTTCAGTAAGAGCGAATAGAGTGTGGTCTTTACCGATACCTACGTTGTTACCAGCGTGGAACTTAGTACCACGTTGACGAACGATGATGTTACCTGCAAGTACAGATTCACCACCGAAACGCTTAACACCTAGACGTTTGCTTTCTGAATCGCGGCCGTTACGAGTAGAACCACCAGCTTTTTTGTGTGCCATTGTTAAACTCTCCTAATAGATTAAGCGTTGATACCAGTGATCTTCACTTCAGTGAACCACTGACGGTGACCCTGTTGCTTACGAGAGTGCTTACGACGACGGAACTTAACGATTTTAACTTTATCGCCACGACCGTGTTGTACAACTTCAGCAACAATTTTGCCGCCCTCTACAAGAGGAGCACCAACTTTGATGTCTTCGCCGTTAGCAACAAGAAGAACTTTATCAAATTCTACAGTTGCACCAGTTTCAACGTCTAATTTCTCTAAACGAAGAGTTTGACCTTCGCTTACACGGTGTTGTTTACCACCAGATTGGAAAACAGCGTACATATTTTACTCCGCTTTTTCCGCACAGCCTTTCTTGAGGGTGTGCGCTAAACTAATCATCAATAGGGCGCAGATTCTACAGAATAGATGCTCCTATGACAAGCCATATTTTGAAAAAATTGGCGAAAAGCTAATCGCCAAAGAAAAGTGCGGCAATCATGCCCTTTAGTAATGTATTAATCAACGTTTTTTAGTGTATTATTCGACAATTATATAAATCGAATAAGCCTTGCAGGGTCTAACTTCAGCCGGATATACGATGGATTTTAAAACTATCCAAGCGCTTACTGCCGATGACATGGCAAAAGTGAATGAAACAATTCAAGCCCAACTTAATTCTGATGTCTCTTTAATCAACCAGCTCGGTTTTTATATCGTGAGTGGTGGAGGCAAACGTCTAAGACCGCTTTTAGCGATACTGTCAGCCCGTGCACTTGGTTACCAAGGCAATGGTCATACAATGGCAGCTGCGTTTATTGAGTTCATCCATACAGCGACTTTGCTGCATGATGACGTGGTAGATGAATCAGACATGCGCCGTGGTAAAGCCACTGCGAATGCAGCATTTGGCAATGCGGCTAGCGTATTAGTTGGGGACTTTATCTATACACGCTCATTTCAGATGATGACAGAACTAGGATCCATGAAGATCCTTAAACTAATGAGCAATGCCGTAAACGTGATCGCCGAAGGTGAAGTACAGCAGTTGATGAACTGTAACGACCCTGACACGACAGAAGAAAGCTACATGCAAGTCATCTACTCTAAGACTGCGCGCTTATTTGAATCCGCAACTCAAATCGGTGCAATCTTAAATGATGCTCCTGAGCATGTGGAAATCGCAATGCAAAATTACGGTAAGTATCTAGGCACTGCGTTTCAGCTCATTGATGACGTCATGGATTACACTTCTGATGGCGAAGACATGGGTAAAAATGTGGGTGATGACTTGGCCGAAGGCAAGCCAACTTTACCTCTACTCCATGCTATGCGTAATACCACACCAGAAAACGCCATCATGATTCGTGAAGCGATTGAGAAAGCGAATGGCATGGATCGCTTAGAAGAAATTCTTGCGGTCATGAAAGAAGCAGGCTCTCTGGAATACACAACGCAAAAAGCTCTAGAAGAAGCAGACAAAGCAATCGCAGAACTATCAGTGTTGCCAGAGTCTGAATACAAACAAGCGCTTGTTACTCTGGCTCATGTCGCAGTACAACGCACGAAGTAATCAATAGCTACCCATAACGCAAGACTTATAGCAAAAAGGAAGAGCATGCTCTTCCTTTTTTACGTTTGATACCTAATGACGACGCCCCGAGGCGCTAGTAATATCTGTCACTACCGCCATGCAGTTGTGGATCATCTTCTATTTCATCAAAGCTAACGGCGAGCTGCTGTTCAGTCCCTTGTTTGGACAACAATACTGTCTCTGCTTCATGATCGACCACTAATATCGTACCGACGCCTTGTTGGCACTCAACAACCATGCCTTTACGGATTCGACTCGCTTCCATCATCTTCTCCTTCACTACGTGGTTTTATTCGACCATTTTTACGAAGTTGAGAAATCAAGGATCAAAAAAGCCGATCAAAATGATCGGCTTTCTTCTTATATAGGCTTTCTAGATTACTTTGCGAATTCAACACCAATGTTGATGTCGCCATTTAGTGTTTCTAGCATACCGTCTAATGCAGACTTTTCGTAATCGCTGAGTTTGCCGTAGCTTAGTACTTCTTCAACGCCTTCTTTACCCAGTTTCACAGGTTGCGCGAAGTACGTCGCGTGTTCGCCGTCGCCTTCAACGTAAGCGCACTCAACTACGCCTTCTTCACCTTGAAGAGCACGAACCAGAGACAGACCAAAGCGACATGCAGCTTGGCCCATTGATAGTGTTGCACTACCACCACCCGCTTTCGCTTCTACAACTTCAGTACCTGCATTTTGAATACGTTTCGTTAATGCTTCTACTTCTTCAGCTGTAAACTCAACACCTTCTACTTGAGACAGTAGAGGTAAGATCGTTACGCCAGAGTGACCACCAATTACTGGCACGCGAACGTCACCTGGATCTTTGTCTTTTAGCTCAGCAACAAACGTTTCTGAACGGATAACATCCAACGTTGTTACACCAAATAGACGACGCTTATCATAAACACCCGCTTTTTTAAGAACTTCAGCAGCAATTGGCACTGTTGTATTTACAGGGTTTGTGATGATACCAACACAAGCTTTCGGACAAACAACCGCAATCTTCTCCGCTAGCGATTTAACGATACCAGCGTTTACATTAAATAGATCCGCACGATCCATACCTGGCTTACGCGCAACACCAGCAGAAATTAGCACAACATCCGCGCCTTCTAGTGCTGGAGTAGGATCTTCACCAGCGTAACCTTTGATAGAAACTGGCGTAGGGATGTGGCTAAGATCAGCGGCCACACCAGGAGTTACTGGAGCAATATCATATAGGGCTAGATCAGAACCAGCAGGAAGACGGTTCTTAAGTAGAAGGGCCAGGGCTTGACCGATGCCACCAGCGGCACCAATAACGGCTACTTTCATGTAGTTCTCCTTGAGAGTATTTCTCTTATAAACGTATTCGTAGGGTAGTTTGTAACCAACTTAAATAAAGCTATCGGAATCACAACTTGATTACAATCAATTAACGCTAGCTTTGCGACCTCGCGCAACTCGCTGTTACCGTGCTACAAATGGGGCTTGGATTATTCTTTTATTCTGTTGAAATGACAAGGAATTCAAGAAAACAGATACGGCCCTACTTCAGCGCGCTAAAGAATTCTATGTGGTATATAGTTTACAGTGACGCATCTAACATAATCCTGGGACTCTTTGGCACCGCCTGAATATATATGCGAGAATATGCAAAATTGCTTACCCGTAATAAGAGATTTGTAATGACTATGCGCAATTCAGAAAAACAAGACAACTTAGTTCGCGCCTTTAAAGCCCTGTTAAAAGAAGAAAGCTTTGGCTCACAGGGCGAGATTGTTGACGCACTCAAACAGCAAGGGTTTGAGAGTATCAACCAATCTAAAGTCTCACGTATGCTGACTAAATTTGGCGCCGTCCGTACGCGCAATGCAAAAATGGAAATGGTTTACTGTCTTCCTGCTGAGCTAGGTGTCCCAACAGTCAGCAGCTCTCTGCGTGAACTGGTACTAGACATCGATCGTAACGCAGCGTTAGTGGTAATTCACACCGGCCCAGGTGCAGCACAGTTGATTGCTCGCTTGCTTGATTCACTCGGTAAATCCGAAGGTATTCTTGGTGTTGTCGCAGGTGACGATACCATTTTCATTACGCCAACCATGGCAATTACGACTGAGCAACTCTTCAAATCAGTGTGCGAGCTGTTCGAATATACTGGTTAAGTTCTATAAAGCTTCAATCAGCTAACTCATTGTGGGTTATAAAAGAAGTCTCATTTTGTAGCCCATAATTTATGTAAATTTTTTGCTTACTCCGCTCATTCTTTAACCACCCATTTTGTGATTAACATCACGCAATTGATCTTTTTCATTTCAGTCACTAAACGTTAATTAAGTAATTGTTATAAAAAGAATTAAATCACAAATTGAATCCTATCCCCTGATACAAAATTCAGACTTATCAACTATAACATTTAACAATTGGATAATTTTCTGCCAATTTTTTGTTATGATTCGCTCGCTTTTTCAAACGATTGGATTGAAAAAGGTGCCGTTTCCAAATAGGAAACTCCAGAAGTGATTTATGGTTATTTCCGGGTAAATAATGAATATAAGGAAGGGAAATTCATGGCATTTAACAAACTTCTCAAAGTAGGCGCTATCGCTGCAGCCGTAATGGGCGCAGGCGCAGTTAACGCTCAAGAGTTTATTACCATCGGTACTGGCTCTGTGACTGGTGTTTACTACCCAACTGGTGGTGCTATCTGTAAGTTGGTAAATAAAGGTCGTAAAGACCACAACATCCGTTGTTCAGTAGAATCAACTGGTGGCTCAATTTACAACGTTAACACTATCCGTGCAGGCGAATTAGATTTTGGTATCGTGCAATCGGATTGGCAGTACCACGGCTACAACGGTACGAGCAAGTTTGAAGAACAAGGCCCGTACAAGAAGCTACGCGCAATGTTCTCTCTTCATACAGAACCTTTCAACATCATTGCGCGTGCAGATTCAGGTATTGAAAACGTTGAAGACCTGAAAGGTAAGCGTGTAAACATCGGTAACCCAGGCTCTGGTGACCGTGCAACGATGGGCGTTGTCATGGAAGCGATGGGGTGGACAAACGACAGCTTCAAATTGGCGTCTGAGCTAAAAGGCTCTGAACGCTCTCAGGCACTTTGTGATAACAAAATTGACGCCTTCATTTACATGGTCGGCCACCCGAACGGTTCAATCAAAGAAGCAACCACATCATGTGATGCGAAGCTAGTTTCAGCAACAGGCCCTAAAATCGATAAAATTGTTGCCGACAACCCATACTACGCCTTTAGCTCAGTACCGGCTGGTATGTACCGCGGTACAGACAAAGACGTAAACAGCTTTGGTGTTGCAGCAACAATGGTAACGACCTCTGATGTTTCAGACGATGTCGCTTACAACGTGGCAAAAGCTGTGTTTGAAAACTTTGACACCTTCAAGCGTCTACACCCTGCATTCGCAAACTTGAAGAAAGAAGACATGGTGAAAGCTGGTCTTTCTATTCCTCTTCACCCAGGTGCAGAAAAATACTACAAAGAAATGGGTCTAATTAAGTAATTTCCTCAGACTCTACATACAGGCAGGAAAGAATATTTTCTGCCTGTTTGAGCATACAGGTTGTAGCACGTTCTAACTATATGCTTCATTCGCCAGTTTTCTTCTGAAAACTGCGAGCTCATACCCAAGAAAACTTAAACGCCGCCTAACAGAGTATCCAACAATCAACACTTTGAGTTCAGGCAGCAAAATACTCGAAAGCAAACTTCGCTCCATTCACTACACTGATAGAGGCGAAGTGTGGTTCTCGATAAAAATCAGACAGGACCATCAATAATAAGGAAAAAGTACATGGCGACGAATCAAGCTCCGTCACAAGATGTGCAAGAAATGGTGGCTCAGGCAGACACAGGTGCACGTAGCCCTTCGGGAATGCAAGGACGAATCCTTTGGTTTGTTCCTCTGTGTTGGTCACTATTTCAATTATGGTACGCATCCCCGTTACCATTTATTTTCAATTTTGGCGTACTGAACGACACGGAAGCGCGATCTATCCACCTTACTTTCGCGATCTTTTTGGCTTTCACTGCTTATCCAGCGATGAAGAACTCTCCTCGCGATCATATCCCTCTTGTTGATTGGATACTCGCGTTGGCTGGCAGCTTTTCAGCAGCCTATATATACCTTTTTTATACCGAGCTAGCAGGACGCTCAGGCGCACCGACAACAGTTGATATCGTTGTTGCTGTTATCGGTATGCTCCTCCTTTTAGAAGCAACACGCCGAGCACTTGGTCCACCATTAATGGTCGTGGCTGCTGTTTTCCTTACTTACACCTTTGCAGGCCCTTACATGCCTGACGTTATCGCGCACAAAGGGGCAAGCTTGAACAAGGCCATGTCTCACTTGTGGCTAACAACTGAAGGCGTATTTGGAGTTGCGCTAGGTGTTTCTACCTCTTTTGTCTTCTTGTTTGTATTGTTTGGAGCAATGCTGGAACGCGCTGGTGCTGGTGCTTACTTCATTAAAGTTGCCTTCTCGTTGCTTGGCCATATGAAAGGTGGTCCAGCTAAAGCGGCCGTTGTTGCATCAGGTTTATCTGGTCTGGTTTCTGGTTCTTCAATCGCAAACGTAGTAACAACTGGCACCTTTACCATTCCACTGATGAAGCGTGTTGGCTTTCCCGGCACAAAAGCGGGTGCGGTAGAGGTAGCGGCTTCAACCAATGGTCAGTTAACACCGCCA
Organism: Vibrio sp. 1069; assembly: GCF_033340555.1. Lineage (NCBI taxonomy): Bacteria > Pseudomonadati > Pseudomonadota > Gammaproteobacteria > Vibrionales > Vibrionaceae > Vibrio > Vibrio sp. 1069. The sequence goes on along the minus strand of NZ_JAWOWP010000004.1, from coordinate 273,005 downwards.
ATCATGGGTGCAGCAGCATTTTTGATGGTGGAATACGTCGGTATCTCCTACGTTGAGGTGATTAAAGCTGCCCTACTTCCAGCGCTAATCTCTTATATTGCTTTAATTTACATTGTTCACCTTGAAGCATGTAAAGCAGGCATGACAGGCCTTCCTCGTCGCCACAACCCAACACTAGTACAAAGTCTGCTGTCCTTTACTGGCACAATCTTAGGATTGTGTGTGATCAGCGCATTGGTTTACTACGGAGTGGGTTGGACAAAGGACGTCTTTGGTGATGCCGCGACACCAATTGTTACCGTCGCACTATTAATCGCGTACGTTGGGTTGGTGAAAGTCTCAGCAAATCACGTGCAAGATGGCGCAATTGAGATTGATGCAGAATTAACAGAAGTACCTGATCCTGGCCCAACCGTTAAGTCAGGCTTGCACTACCTACTCCCTATCGTCGTATTGGTTTGGTGTTTGACTGTCGAACGTTTCTCACCTGGCCTTTCGGCATTCTGGGCAACGGTGTTCATGATTTTCATTTTGCTGACTCAACGTCCGTTGATTGCACTGCTGTCAAAGCAAGGTGACATGCTTCAGCAAACCAAAGATGGCTTTGTCGATCTTGCCGAGAGCTTAGTTTCTGGTGCGCGCAATATGATTGGTATCGGCGTTGCAACTGCGGCAGCGGGCACCGTTGTTGGTGTTGTTACACTAACGGGAATCGGCCTAGTGATGACCGACTTCGTCGAGTTTATCTCTGGTGGCAGCATCATTCTTATGCTGCTCTTTACCGCCATCATTAGCTTGGTTCTGGGGATGGGTCTGCCAACAACGGCGAACTACATCGTGGTCTCTACGCTAATGGCGCCGGTTATTGTTACGCTCGGCGCGGCGCATGGCTTGATTATTCCGTTGATAGCGGTGCACTTGTTCGTTTTCTACTTTGGTATTTTGGCCGACGATACCCCACCTGTAGGTCTTGCAGCTTTTGCAGCAGCCGCAATTGCGAAATCAGATCCAATTCGTACCGGTATCCAAGGTTTTACTTACGATATTCGAACCGCTATTTTGCCGTTCATGTTTGTGTTCAATACCCAGTTATTGTTAATGGGGATCGACTCTTGGTGGCATTTGGCACTCACGGTCATCTCATCGATCATTGCAATGCTGATATTCTCTGCGGCAACTCAAGGGTGGTGGTTCACGCGTAACAAGTGGTGGGAAACAGTCCTATTATTAGTACTGACGTTTTCGTTTTTCCGTCCAGGTTTTTGGTGGGACATGCTGTACCCAGCGAAAGTTCTTTCTCCTGGCGTTGAGGTAGCTCAAATCACGGAAACACTAAATGTAGGAGAATCATTGGAGTTACGTGTTGCCGGTGAAAACCTTGAGGGCGACTACATTGAGAAAACGGTTCGTCTTCCATTCGAAGACAGTGCGACAACAGCAGACGCACGTATTTCATCTATGGGTCTGATGCTGACCGAAAGTGACAACAAAATGATTGTCGATATGGTTGAATTTGGTAGTCCAGCAGAGTCCGCAGGTATCGACTTTGATTGGGAAATCAAGTGGGTTATCCAGGATGCAGACCGTCCGATGAAAGAGTGGGTGTTTGTACCATGCTTAATGATTTTGCTGGTGCTTGCCATGAACCAAAAACGTCGTGCTCGTAAGGAACAATTGAGCGCATAACCGATTTGGCCCCGAGGATAAAGGGGCCTTAATGAGAGACATTGAATGTACAAACAAATTCTTGTTCCGGTTGATCTAAATGACCAAGGCTTTTCAGACCGAGCGGTTGAACTAGCGGTTTGGCAGGCAAAGCAAGCAAATGCTCAAATCCATCTTCTGACGGTACTACCTGGTATTCACATGTCGATGGTTGCCACATACTTTCCGAAAGATGCTGCGGCCAAAATGAAGCAAGACGTGAAGCAGCAACTAAAAACTTTCGCTAATGAGCATATTGCTGAAGATGTGGTTTACCAAGTGCATGTTGCTGAAGGCAAGGCCTACGCGACCATTCTTGATTATGCAGAACGTTTAGGCGCTGATCTCATCATTATGCCAAGTCACAAGCGCTCTAAAATCAATAAAGTAATGCTTGGCTCTGTCGCGAGTAAGGTTGTGGAATATTCTCCAATCAATGTGATGGTCGTAAAACCGCAAGGCTAAGTAAATACAGAAACGAAAAAGGACGCTAACATTAGCGTCCTTTTTATATTAAACAAGTAAGGGTTATGCCATCACTGGGTAATCGGTATAACCTTCTGCTCCACCCAAATAAAAGTGTTCTGGTTTCGCCTCATTAAGAGGTGCATTTTTCTTAAATCGCTCGACTAAATCTGGGTTTGCGATAAAGGGAACGCCAAATGCGACCACATCAACTTTGTTTTCTGCAATTGCTGTTGCCGCTTCTTGTGCACTGTAGCCCACGTTCGCCATTAAGTGACCTTGATAGTTTTCGCGTGCTGGCTTGAGAACATCTGCTTTTTGTACGCCTTTCAGATCCGCACGCATCACGTGCCAATAAGCAAGATCGAAAGAATTAAGTTGCTCTGCTAAGTAACGCACCAAGCCAACTGGATCACTGTCTTTCATGTCATTAAATCCATTTAGCGGAGATGTACGCAGACCGACTCTTCCAGGTCCCCACACCTCAACGACTTCTTTCACTATCTCAAGTAAAAATCGAGCACGATTTTCAACCGAACCACCGTATTCATCGGTACGTAAATTTGAACCGTCACGAAGGAAGTTATCAATAAGATAACCATTGGCGCCATGTATCTCGACCCCATCAAAGCCGGCTTTCTTGGCGTTTTCTGCACCTTGTTTAAACGCCGCAACAATGGAAGCTATCTCATCCACTTCGAGTGCTCGTGGTACCGTATATGCTTGCTTACCCGAAGGGGTATGGACTAATTCATCACGAATGGCCAATGCGCTCGCCGCTACAGGTGTTTTTCCTTCATTCAGATCAGGATGACAAGCTCGTCCCGCATGCCAAATTTGCAGTGCAATCTTACCGCCTCTCTCATGAACCGCATCCGTTACCTTTTTCCAAGCTGCGATTTGCTCTTCGTTGTAAATGCCCGGCTCTGCCATGAAAGCAGACGTACCTTCCATCACCATGGTGCATTCAGCGATGATAAGTCCGGCACTCGCACGTTGAGCGTAGTATTCAACCATAAGGTCATTAGGAATATGGTCTGCGCCAGCACGAGCTCGCGTTAAAGGCGCCATAATGGCACGGTTATCTAATGCTAATTGACCGAGTTCGATAGGAGAAAATAAGTCTACAGAGTTGGACATGGTGTTTACCTCAAATGACAATAACTTGATGGCTAAGGATGAGGTGCCAGACTATAATCAGATTAATATTGAAACAATATGGATAATTGAAAGTGATTGTTCGCAATTTAGAAACAATTGACTTTAGAACGCTTTCTATCTTTGTCACAAGCTGTCGACTACTGAGCTTAACCAAGTGCGCGCTGGAGTTAAACCTACCAAAATCTACTGTTAGTAAAGCCATAACCAAACTCGAACAACACTTTGAAGCCAAACTGCTAGAGCGCACAACCCGAAAGTTAGTGATCACCGAAGCTGGCCAAATGGTTTTAGAGCGTGCTGCAAGCTTAGTTGAGGAATTCCACTCAATTGGCCATGACGTTCAGGAGATGGAACAACAGATCCAAGGCCGGCTGCGTATTTCCGCGCCACCAGCGTTGGATGCGTATATGGCGGAACACATCTTTTTGCCATTTTTAAAACAATGGCCAAAAGTACAAATTGCGTTAGAAGCATCGAACGATTTTGTTGATCTCTTTTCACACGGCTTTGATATGGCAATTCGAGTCGGTCAGATAGTTGATGATCGATTGATCGCAAAAAAATTAGGCTATACCACTCGAGTTCTGGCTGCTAGCCCTGAGTATTTAGCTGAGTTCGGCGTACCTGAAACGCCAGAAGACCTGACAAAACACAACTGTTTGAGGTATCAATATGTTTCAGAAATAGGGCCTTGGACGCTGATCTCACACGATAATACCGTCAATGTTTCAATAACCAGTAACTTCTCAAGTACAACTGTAGAAGCAATATTGAAAGGCGCACTTAAAGGACTAGGCATCGCTAACTTACCTGTGCAAAACATGACGCAAGAGCTAGAAAGTGGCACCTTAGTCAGAGTGTTGCCGCAATGGCACACGGTACCAATGCCTATTTATCTAGTCTATCGTCCTGGAGCAAACCGCCCACGGCGCGTACAAGCAATGATTGACCATATCATGAGCTTAAGATCTCAATTTGAATTTGGCCCTAGGCATGGTTTGTGTTGCGGAGAAGCATGACCTAGCAACTATCAGGCACTAGCATGCGGCTCGGATAAATGCCGCAAGCTTCTCACTAGCATGCTGTTCACTCAATGCAGACATATCACCCGCGGCTTCCACTTTCCCATCCGCCACAAACACAAAGTGGCTGGCAATCGCTTTGGCATCGCTTAAATGGTGCGTGACCATCAATACGGTTATTCCCCGCTCTGCTGCCAGTTTTTTTACCAAGCTCAGCATCTCTTCACGCAACACCGGATCAAGCGCCGAGAACGGCTCATCCAATAGCCACATGGGATGAGGCTGAACAAAACAACGCGCTAAGGCAACACGTTGACGCTGGCCACCAGAAAGATGCTCTGGCAAACGGTCGAGGTACTCTGCAACACCAACTTGCTGCGCGGCTTGTTCAATCTGACGATTTTGGTCCACCGTGAGCTTTAGCCCCGGGTGTAAGCCCAAACCGATGTTGTCACGCACCGATAAATGAGCAAACAAATTGTGCTCTTGGAACAACATAGAGAACGGACGCAGATAAGGCTCTTTACGCACAATGGACTCACCATCAACACAAATATCACCACGGTCAGGATGGATGAATCCTGCCACCAACGCCAGCAAGGTTGACTTCCCTGCCCCACTTGGTCCCATCAGCGACACAATCTGTCCTTGCTCAATCGTTAAGTCAAAACGAAACAGTTCACGTTGGTAGGTGTACTGCACATCATCCAACACTAACATTACGCTCTCTCCTTCGTTTTCAATACTTTCTCAATCAAGGCAAAACAGCCCACACTCAACAACAATAGGGTCACCGATACCACCGCAGCTGCGTCCATCTGATAACTGCCAAGCAACTGGAACAAATACAGAGGTAAGGTACGAAACTCTTGTCCACCAAACAGTGCTATGGCACTTAAATCCCCTATTGCAAACATAAAGCTGATCGCAAACGCATGTGCAAACGGCTTGCGTAGCGCCTGCCACTCCACCACTTTAAACCGTTGCCAGCCACGCATGCCTAAGCTGGCACATACATACTGATACTGTTGTTCAATGTGCAGCATTGGCTGCGCTAGCGTTTTGATCACGTAAGGCAAAGCCATCAAACCGTTCACCCAAATCACGACAAAAAATGCCAAGCTAAAAACATCGGTAAATGCGCGCAGTAGTAAGAATAAACCGGTGCTAATCACCAGACCTGGAGTCACCAAAATAACGGTGCCGATTAACTCAATCTGATCGGCTCGCGTGTTTTTGTACTGCAACCGCCAACGGCGACTGGTCAATAGTATGGACACCCCTGCAGCGACCGCAAGCGCGCTAGCGACACAGGCGACTTTGAGGGAGTTCAATAGCGCAGACCAAAAACGCTCATCGGTTAATACTGTCCAAACTTGTTGGTTGATGCCACTCAGTAACACCATCAATAACGGCGGTATTACCAGTAAAAAGGCACCTATGATCCAAAAGCTATCCCAAGCTTTTGACCACCCATGATCCTTCGTTAAATATTGCTGTACCGATGTGCTTCCAGCACTGATAGAAACAGGCCTTGTTAACTTCTGCACTCCAATAGCAAGCAGTCCACATAACAGCATCTGCCACAGCGCCAATAACGCCCCAGCTTGTAAATCAAAATCAAACTTAATCGCTTGGTAAATGGCCAATTCAATGGTGGTGGATTTTGGCCCGCCCCCCAACGCCATTACAGTGGCAAAACTGGTAAAGCACAACATAAACACCAACCCACAAACGTGGGGAAGCTGCTGCCTTAAACGCGGCCATTCTACCCAGCGAAACTTATCCCAATGACTCATCCCAAGATGCGCGCAAAGCTTATGCTGCTCGGCAGGAATAGACTCCAAGGCTTGCAGAAGCAATCGTGCCGCGTAAGGTAAATTAAAGAACACATGGGCGAGTAAAATGCCGTTCAAACCGTAAATAGAGAATGGCAGTTTAGTGTCGAAACTTTGCAACCACTGCGCCAACAAACCACTGTTGCCATAAATCGCTAACAGCCCAAAAACACCAACCAAAACCGGCAAAACCAGTGTCGATGCAAACAGCTTAAGCAGTAATGATTTACCAATAAATTGGCGACGCGAAAGTGCGTGCGCTACTGGAATGGCAAAGCCAACACTGAGCAATGTGGAAAGAAACGCTTGGTAGAAACTGAACTTGGTGACATGTTGATAGTACGGGTCGCCCCATACCACAGACACATCAAGTGAAGGGGCTTGAACAATCAAAGCACCTAGGGCAGAAATAACAAAGGTCGCGATGATCATCGCGACCCCTAAACCTATTTTTGGAACAGAATTCAAAGGTAAAACCTATCTCATTCAGATGAGGATGGAAACGTCAGCTAAAACGTCAATGCGCTTTGCCATTCGCGAATCCAAGACTTACGCATTTTTGCCACTTCATCAGCACTAAAGCTCAACGACTTGCTTGGAACACTCAAAGTTTCAAAACCTTTAGGTAACTCAACGTCAGTGACTGGGTACATCCAGTTACCCGTTGGCATCGCCGATTGGAACTCATCACTTAAAATGAAACTCATAAATTGATCAGCAAGTTCTGAATTTTTTGCCCCTTTCACTTTGGCGGCTACTTCAACTTGCATGTAGTGGCCTTCAGCAAAATTCGCCGTAGCAAACTTCGAATCGTTTTCCGCAATTAAGTGGTACGCAGGTGAAGTGGTGTAAGAAAGCACTAAATCGGACTCACCATTGAGGAACATAGAATACGCCTCAGACCAACCTTTCGTGACCGTTACGGTTTTGCTCGCTAGCTTCTGCCACGCTTGCGTCACATCGTCGCCATAAATAGATTTCATCCATAGCATTAAGCCTTGGCCCGGCGTTGAAGTCCGCGGATCTTGGTAAATCACTTTCAGATCGTCGCGCGTTTCCACCAGCTCTTTCATGCTTTTCGGCGGATTAGCGAGTTTCTCTTTGTTGTACACAAACGCGAAGTAGCCGTAATCGTACGGTACAAACGTCGTGTCGCTCCAACCGTTTGGTAACACTGTGTTAGCCGTATCCACATTGTGCTCGGCAAGCAGATCGGTTTTCTTCGCTTCTGCCATCAGATTGTTATCCAAACCTAATACGATGTCCGCTTTGCTATTACCGCCTTCAAGACGAAGACGATTCAGAATCGACACACCATCGTCCAACGCTACGAAGTTAACGTCACAGCCACATTTTGCTTCAAAAGCTTGCTCGATTTTAGGACCCGGCCCCCAATCTGCGGCAAAAGAGTCGTAGGTATAGATGGTTAATGTGTTTTCAGCGGCAAACGCTGAAGTAGAGGTGATTGCAGCTAGGGCAATCAGATTTAGAGTGGGTTTCACTGCTCGCTCTCCATGAGTATTTCAGAGAAATAAGTTGAGCGGCACAGGGTTTGAGGCGGCTATTAAGGACTTCCAATATCCAGACTCAATTCCTACGCCAGCATTATCTGGTTCAGGTAATACGGGTCCCTAGTTAAACACTTAGGTCTCAGCGCCCCAATGCATTGATTGACTCAATGCTAAATGGGTTTGCTCCCCGATGAGTTGGATGGATTGTAAAGGTATTTGAGTGGTTACACAATCAGCTCACGAGCGCTGGTCATAACCCCAACGAGGCACCAAACCTTGCTCAATACCTAAGTGGTCAAGAATTCTCGCCACCATAAAATCCACTAAGTCTTCAATACTCTTTGGCTGATGATAGAAGCCTGGAGCTGCTGGCATGATGGTGGCGCCCATTTGCGACAGTTTGTGCATGTTCTCCAGATGCAGCGTTGAAAATGGTGTTTCGCGAACCACGAGCAACAGCTGCCCGCGCTCTTTCATTACCACATCAGCGGCCCGCTCGATCAAGTTATCTGACATACCATGCGCAATCGCTGCAACGCTTCCCGCAGAACATGGGCAAACCACCATTTGCTTTGGTGCAGCAGAACCAGACGCAACCGGTGAGAACCAGTCATCTTTACCGCAAACGGTGATGTTATCGGGATTGCAGTTCAGGTGCTCTACCAATGCTTGCTGCGCCGCTTCTGGGCCACTTGGTAGCTTAAGATTATGCTCGGTTGCCATCACGACACGAGCCGCCGAAGAAATCAGAACGTAGACATGATAATCCGCCGCAACCAAGCATTCTAAAAGACGAAGGCCGTAGGGAGCACCAGAAGCACCCGTTAATGCCAACGTGATGGCTTTTTTATGAGAGGGTTGTGTTTTGTTTTGCATATCAATCAGGCTTTTTGTTTTAACTGCTCAAGAAGTTTTCCGTGAATACCACCAAAGCCACCGTTGCTCATGACTAGAATTTGGTCACCTGGTCGCGCACGTTCGACGATCTTGGCTACAAAGTTATCTATATCCGCATCGACAAACGCTGGCTGTGTGCATTGGTCGGCAATGTCTTGCACAGACCACTCGATATTATCTGGCTGGAACAAGAAGACTTCATCTGCACTGTGTAGTGACTCTGCAAGTGTGTTTTTGTGTACACCACGCTTCATGGTGGCAGAACGCGGCTCTAACACAGCAAGGATGCGTTTTTCACCTACCTTGTTACGCAAACCACCGACAGTAAGTTCAATTGCCGTTGGGTGATGCGCAAAATCATCGTAAACCGTCACACCTTGTTCTTCACCTTTCAGCTCTAAACGGCGCTTGGTATTGATGAAACGCCCTAATGCCTGGCAAGCAAGATCCGGAGTGACTCCAACATGTCGTGCAGCAGCGATTGCCATCAGTGCATTATCCACATTGTGGTCACCCACCAAATTCCATTCGACGGTACCAACCTTCTCGCCTTGCAACGCAACGTCAAATTTTGAGCCATCAAGCACTAATTTGTGCGCTTGCCAGTCACCATTCTCACCAGAGAACTGTTTTTCAGTCCAGCAGCCACGCTCTAATACATCCGCTAACGCCTGATCTTTTCTCGGCGCTAAGATCAATCCATTGCCCGGTACAGTTCGCACTAAATGATGGAATTGGCGCTTGATCGCTTCTAGATCATCGAAGATGTCAGCATGATCGAACTCAAGGTTATTCATGATTAAAGTGCGAGGATGGTAATGCACAAACTTAGAACGCTTATCGAAAAAAGCACTGTCATATTCGTCCGCTTCAACGACAAAAAACATGCTTTCACCCAAACGAGCAGACACTCCGAAGTTACCGAGTACCCCACCGACTAAGAAACCCGGTTGATAACCACAATCTTCAAGTATCCAAGCAAGCATGCTCGACGTGGTCGTTTTCCCATGTGTACCCGATACCGCCAATACCCAACGATCATGCAGCAAAAACTCGTTGAGCCACTGCGGGCCAGAGGTGTAACGCATGTTAGTGTTGAGCACATGCTCGACACAAGGGTTGCCACGGCTCATCGCATTACCAATCACCACAAGATCTGGTTGGGGGTCGAGTTGAGACGGGTCAAAGCCTTCAATAATTTCAATACCTTGAGACTCAAGCAGTGTGCTCATTGGCGGATAAACGTTGGCATCAGAACCAGTGACTTTATGTCCTAATTGGCGCGCTAGAATCGCTGCGCCGCCCATAAATGTGCCACAGATACCCAAGATATGAATGTGCATAAACTAAACCTTGTAATGCGTTTTTTAATGCTTTCATTATCGCGATTACCGCCTGAAAAGCGAGTGACTTTAGCCTTCTTCTTGCAGTCCCTTTCACAAATATGACAAGGTTGAACACAGACTGTACAACCTCTTGCTTACTGATGAATCCCTCAAACAAGTCTACAAATAAATTGAGATCTCAAACAGTTACTTCATTACCATTAAAAAGATCTGCGACTTAAACTTACATCCAGCGCAATCGTTTAACATCCATAAAGAGATGCTCACTTGCGCACTACCCCCAATGAAATGAAAATGTAAGGATTAACCATGTCAGGACTGCGCACCCTAGGCGAGTTCATTGTCGAAAAACAAGCGGATTTCCCCCACGCTAGCGGTGATCTATCATCCCTTTTAGCCTCCATTCGTTTAGCTGCAAAAATCGTTAACCGCGAAATCAACGCAGCGGGTCTCGGTGATATCACTGGTGCTGTAGGCACGGAAAATGTCCAAGGTGAAGATCAGCAAAAGCTCGATGTTTACGCGAACGATAAGTTCAAAGCCGCGCTTGAAGCTCGTGACCAAGTGTGTGGCGTTGCCAGTGAAGAAGAAGACGAAGCAGTTGCGTTCAATAAAGAACTCAACCAAAACGCCAAATATGTAGTACTGATGGACCCACTTGATGGTTCTTCTAACATCGATGTGAACGTCTCTGTTGGTACTATCTTCTCGATTTACCGTCGTGTTTCTCCAATCGGTACTCCACCAACTGAAGAAGACTTCCTACAACCTGGTCACAAACAAGTGGCTGCGGGCTACGTAATTTACGGCTCCTCCACCATGTTGGTATACACAACAGGTAACGGCGTAAACGGCTTTACTTACGACCCATCTATCGGCAGCTTCTGTCTTTCTCATGAAAACATGATGATTCCTGATGATGGTAAGATCTACTCCATCAACGAAGGTAATTACATTCGTTTCCCTCAAGGGGTGAAGAAGTACATCAAGTACTGCCAAGAAAACGTGCCAGAAGACGGTCGCCCATACACTTCTCGCTACATTGGCTCGCTGGTTGCTGATTTCCACCGCAACCTACTGAAAGGCGGTATCTACCTTTACCCAAGCACACAAAGCCACCCACAAGGCAAGCTACGCCTGCTTTACGAATGTAACCCTATGGCATTCCTCATTGAGCAAGCTGGCGGCATTGCATCGGACGGCGTGAATCGCATTATGGACATCAAGCCTACTGAGTTGCACCAGCGTGTACCTTTCTTTGTGGGTTCGAAGAACATGGTTCGCAAAGTTGAAGAGTTCCTTGAACTGCACCGCGACGAAGAATAATTTCAGACCTTTGTCCAACGCGGCAGGTGTTTACCTGCCGCGTTTTTGTCGCTAAAGTGAAACGCGAATTTATCATCAGATGAAGCCGCTTTTGTGTGACTCATCGTTAATGAAAAGGAATATTCTAATGAGCTTAAACCATGTACCAGCAGGCAAGTCGCTGCCTGAAGATATCTATGTCGTTATCGAAATTTCAGCAAATGCAGATCCAATCAAGTACGAAGTAGATAAAGACTCTGGTGCTGTATTTGTCGACCGTTTCATGTCTGCACCAATGTTCTACCCATGCAACTATGGCTACGTGAACAATACCCTGTCTCTTGATGGCGACCCAGTCGACGTATTGGTACCAACACCATACCCACTCATGCCAGGTTCAGTCATTCGCTGCCGTCCTGTTGGCGTTTTGAAGATGACAGATGAATCGGGTGAAGATGCAAAAGTGTTTGCGGTTCCCCACTCAAAAATCTCGAAAGAGTACGAGCACATCCAAGATGTGGACGATATCCCAGAACTACTGAAAGCGCAGATCACGCAATTCTTTGAGCGTTACAAAGAGCTTGAAGCAGGCAAATGGGTGAAAGTGGATGGGTGGGCAGATGTTGCTGCCGCTAAAGCTGAAATCCTAGAATCTTACGAGCGAGCTCAGAAAAAATAAGCATCACTGCTGATACAAAATTAAAAAGAGCTGCTCTAGGGCAGCTCTTTTGCTTTCATCTTACCTGTGTCAACTAGATAGGTGCGCCTGCTGAAGACATTCGTCCAGCGTCGTAGTCATGTTGAAAGAAGGGGTCAACATCATCACAAATGCCAAAATACGGACGCCCGATAACACCGAGCATATAAGCACTTTGCTCACAATACTCTTGCTTGCCTTGCTGGTAACCCGCTTGATAAGCCATTATCAGTTCTGGCGTCGCATGGTTAACATCATCCAGCTTCGCAATTCGCTCCTCAGATAACTCCCGTAATCCATCTAAAGCTGACTGCTTACCAAACACTTGCCAATCGGTCACATTATTCGAAGTCGGTAGTGTTGTTTGTGCGCATGCAGCAAGAAGCAACGCCATTACTCCAATTACGAATGTTTTCATCGTGACTCCTTAGTGTTTAGCTCGTTGCTATTGATAATGTCAGTATAGCTCACACCTTTTGACACCAATCGCCGGAAGCGATTTCTTCGGTTAATTGCTCAGTATCTTGATATAAGTAGATCCAAGCTTGGCCAAACGGCGTGACGATGCTCTCTCGGCGATATTCCACTGGCACATCTTCTAACCTATCTAGCTCAGATAAGGTTTCATCATCAATCAGATACACTTCACCTTGAATCGAGCGTTGCCCAACAGACAACGCTGGATAAGGGCCTAAGTCATACATTGCAAATTGAGCATCCGTTTCATGTAAACCAAGAAACTGCGCCGAGCGCAAATACTGATGGTTGTACTCTCCCTTGCGTAACGTGCCGTAGACAAAAATCAAATGCTGCATAACCACTCCTTAGTCATGACTGTGTATGCTTAGGTTAAAGCACTTTAATCGAACTCAAACTGATAGAGTAGGTCAACGGCGCTATCTACACCAGATACCGCTTCTAAATACAAGTCTTGCATCAATCGGTAACGCACAGTGAACTCACCTAGGGAGTTAAAGATGCCGACACCATATTTCACCTGCAAACCAGGCAGAATATAACCACTCACCGTCACTTGCGAATCATCGCCCGACCCAGCAGTGTCCAGCTGTAAATCCTGTACGCCAAAGGCTTCACCGATTTCACCAACCACACGCCCACTCTTCGCCAAGCTTAAACCAATTAAGGTAGTCGTCATTGCATTACCACCGGCTTCACCATCAATATCTTGACCACGAAGTAGATAAGAAAGTGCATTGGCTTGGTTCATCGCGGGCTCTGAGAAAATTTCTATACTCGGATCAGATGCTGGGCCTGACACTTGTACCCCCGCAATGACATCATCTTGGGTATTGTCTGGATTACGAATCGCTTTGATAGACAAGTAAGGTTGATCTGGTGGACCATTCATCAGAATCTTACCTTCTTTAATCAATAAGTCCTGACCAAACGAACGATAAGAACCGTCGACAACATTCACTTCACCAACGATGAAAGGACCTTTGTCTTTTTGTGTCACGTTTAGGTTCCCTTTCAACCCACCTTTTAAGCCAAAAGCGGCAAGTTGGAAGTCATCACCAATTTTAATGTTGATGTTCGTTTCCACATCAAACGGCATCGCAGCCACATCGTCCACTGGCTGCAAGTTTTTATCGAGAATAACGGTATCACTCGATACGCCTACCGCACTTGGTGGAAGCTCTTCGACGACAATTCTGCCCCATGGCAAATTAATATCACCCTCAATTTTCGCAAGCTGAGGAGTCACATCTATTGTCATGTCAGGCTCAACTTTGATTTTTACCATTGGAGGCAAATCAACATTGAGCTCTTTAGCAAATACACGCGCTTTAGTACGCCAGTTCTGTAAGTCCTGCCAGTCGGCATCACCGGTAACGTTCAACTCACCATCCGGGGTTAAAATTCCGGCATCCAAGTCCGCTTGATGGCCTTTAAAGTTGATGACGACCTGCCCTGAGTTTATATCTATCGGTGTGACTTCACCCTGTAGCTTCATTTGGTCAATCAAGAACTGACCATTCACCTTCGGATGCATGACGTCACCTGATATCGCTAGGTCAGTATTCATGTTTGCTTTAAACAAGCTGTACTCACCAATCAACGGTGCCAAGAAATCCAAGTGGAACGTAGAGAGTGAAACCTTACCATCAATAGTGGGCTTTTCAGACGAGACATTCAGTAAAGAAACCTTACCAGACAAGTCACCGTTATCTTTCACATCAAATAGCCACTCGGCATCAAGCTTGTCTTTCGCTAATGCTGCTTTAAAGTTGAAGCTTTCCCAACCGACTTTAATTGGCTGTTCAAGCGCTTGTTCAATTTGGCCTTTTGGCATATTGACACTTAAGGTTACTTCAGGCTTTTTCTCTGGTGCCCATTTAGCAAAAGCCTGTGCATTAACCGAGCCTTGCAGCTTGGTTTCTGGCGGCAGGAATTGTTTGATTTGGTCAAAATCAAAATCATTGATAGCTAACTTCGCCTGGCCACTCTTACCGACACTAATGTCTTCGGTTAGACATACGCTCGACTCCGCTTGCAACCAACAATGCGCTTGAACGTTCGCGATCTGTTTGTCGATATTGACCTTCACCGCGGTCGATTTTTGCAACGCCCACGGGCCTTGTTGCGAGCTCAGCGTCAAGCGGCGCAGCGCCCCATCCCAAATCATTTCTGGTTTCTGCTGGAATGTCCCTTCAATTTCTAAACTGGTCGACACCAGGTCAGACACTACATCGAGCGTCAGTTGATGCAGTTTTTCATCCCCAGAGACTTCAAGGTCAGCACTATCAACTTTTATGTCGTCATAGGTAATGTTGTTCGCAATTAGGCTTATGTTCGCTTTTGGTGCTGGCAGAGGCTTCACATCACCCTTTAAGGTGATCGTTTCTACGTTCGCCTGTTGCTGCCAGTTTATCTGATTTAAAGCGAGATCAAGATTGATGTCTGGTTCTTTCAAGCTACCACGTAGTGCGACTTTACCTTGCATTTTACCTGCAAGGTCCGGAACACTTTTTGCAAAATCAGGGAAGTTAACCTCAACATCCATCAGAATTTGCTTATCGATCTTACCCTTTGCACTCAGTTGGTTCGGGCCATGAGAAAGCGCTAAACCCTGAGTGGTAAGTTGGATGTCTTCGCCTTTGCCGTTCTTATCAGACGCTTCAAGTTGCCCTTCAACATTCAGCGGATACCCTCGCAAAATGCCGTCAATGTCTAACTTAGGCAAACTGACTTGCCAACCGCCTTGTTCTGTTAACGACCCCGAAGTCGAAAGATTACCGCTGATATCCCCTTCGGCTTCTTTCCACTGCAATCCTGGTTGAATGTTCTTCAGGTTTAAGTCAGCTTGCCAGTTGATTGGCGCGGCCCAATTGGCCATGACTTTCCCAGAGAGTTCGCCCCCTAAGGTTTTCACTACAAGGCTTTCGAGGTCAATTTGCTCTAACGTACCTTTGCCGTTTAGTGCGACATCAACGGCGGGAATATCTTTGCCCGAAGCTTTGGTTTCTAATGCGACTTCGTAGCCATCAAGTGAGCCTTTTGCCGCCAAGCTTGGTACAGAAACCTGGTAATCGCTTTGTCCAAATAGCGGCCATTGCGCCTGTACATTTTTAATCGCGACATCAAACGGTAACTGCGTTTTAAGCGGTTGAATATCACCTTTGATCTCCGCTTGTACAAGCTCAGAAAGCGTAGCATTTAGTGACAAATCACCAACCGAACCCGAGACCGAAAGCGACAGTTTTTGTCCCTTCGCATCCGCTTGCTTCACTAACGCGTCCAATTGCGCTTTGATAGGGTAATCAGAAGAAAGCGTCACTTGTGTGCTCAACTTGCCTTCCACTTCTGGCATGTCGAGCTCTAACGTTTTGACATCAACACGTTCACCGCCTGCTCTTGCAACCAAACCAAGATGATTGACGATCACTGGCGTTTCACCCGCCAGTTTGAAATTGTGAATATCAAGACGACGCGCTTCAACCGTCAGTGGAATCCATACTTCGGGTAACACAATATCTTGCGGCGTAACGTCAGTTTCTTTCGGCTCCTCGGCAGCCGCTTCAGGTTCAGCCTCACTTGGTGCTAAAGCCACATTAATGTCTTTCAACGCGGTAGGTGCGATCACCAAACGATCACCCTGCATCGACAAAGCGGTCGAGAATGTTTGCCAATCAATTTGATTGCCCAGCACATTGACATTGATGTCATTAAAGCTGACTTTATTAACAAAAATTGGCACTGGCGTACTGATAGAACGCAGTGGTGGTGTTTCCTCTTGCTCCTCGCTTGCTGGCGGTAGCTCTGGCATCTTAAAGTCAAGCCCCTGCAGTCTTAACTCATCGACACAGACCTTAGGGTCAAAGAAACAGCGGAAGTTCACTGCCAATGCTAAACGCTCGACTTTGGCGTCGATATTCAAAGACTCATCGACAAAACTGACGTTATGCAGTTCGAAGCGAGGAAACAATGAACCCTGCACTTTTTCAATCTGCAATTGTGGTAGTGCTTTTTCGGCTCCCCACAAGGCAAATTTGAGGCCTGGGTGGGTAAATAAAACTGTCGCGACAATAATGATGAGCAACAGCAATAGACCAATCAAACTGAGCGACAGCCATTTGGTCCACTTAAACATCATTTTGATCATAGCTCAGGCCCCAATGAGAAGTGGATACGAAACTCTCGTTCTGGTTTTGCATCCAACCCCCATGCAAAATCAAAACTAACAGGGCCCACCGGAGACGCCCAGCGGATACCAACACCTGCGCCTGATTTCCAATCTGGTGTTTCATTAAACGCATCACCAATATCGTAAAACGTTGCAGCCCACCAGTTTCCATAAACACGATATTGGTATTCTAATGTACTGCTAACAATGTATTTACCACCCGTCAAAGCACCACTCTCATCCACAGGTGAAATAGATTCATAGCCGTAACCACGAATATTATTGTCACCACCAGCGAAGAAACGCAGCGACGGTGATAGTTTTTCAAGTTCATCGGTAATATTCGCACCACCTTCTAAGCGGAACAAACCACGATGATTCTCTCCAATACCACGAATCCAAGAAGTCGAGCCAATTAAGCGGAGCACTCTAGTTTCAGAAAGCATAGCGGTATCACCATACTCAATAGTGATGCTTTGCTTGTCTCCCCACATTGGCATATTGCCCCCTCGAACCCTAGTCCGAGAAAATGTCGCACCTGGAAGTACGAAGTTGAATTCATCATCTTGTAAACCTTGCGTAAAGCTCTCGTACAAATGACGAACATAAACGGTATTATGCCAACCACCGTCTGCTAACCAATGACGTTCCACTGCAAGGTTAGACTCGATACTCTGTGTGTCACGGTTGTCTAGGTTTTTAAGCCCATATTGAACTTGATAATAATCGTTAGCGACATCTTCTAAAGGAATTTTGTAAGAAGCAGTCACGGTTTGCTCTGGCTTAGATAGGGATAAAGCGGTGTTGAAACTGTGTCCTCGGGAGCTCACCCAAGGTTTCTTCCACTTCAACGTTCCTCGAACGCCGACATCCGTTGAGTAACCAATACCCGTCTCGATCTGATTCTTAGAAGCAGGAGATAAAGACACTTTAATTGGCAAGTCTCGGCCATCATCAAGCCTATCCAATTCAGGCTCAACAAAAACTGAGGAAAACCACTCCGTATTTGATAGCTTCTGGTTAAACTCGCCCAGCTTCGAAACGTTGTATGGGTCCCCTTCTTTAAAAGGTTGTAGTGATGCGACACGGTCTTCCCAGATGTGGTTGCCAATAAAAGAAACGTCGCCAAAATTGAAACGTATTCCACTGCTGTAGTGCAAACGGACATTAGCTTCGTTCAGATCAGGGATAACCTCTAATCGACTTAGCGTAAACTCACCATTGAAGTAACCACGCTGAAGCGCCAAGTTACGAATGCCTGACTTAAGGCTGTCGTATTGGCCTTGATTCAAAACTTGGCCAACTTTGAGCGGAGAGCTCTCAATAAGTTTTGCAAACTCTTCATCGTCCTTGGCCTCTCCAGTGATGACCACATCCATGACTTTCACTTTCACTGGCAAGCCCGGCTTGATGAGCACAATTAACTCATCATTCGCTTCAGGAATAGAGTATGAAATTTTTGCATGATAATACCCAAGCGCGTTAAGCGCTTCAGTGATACTTTGATCTAATCTCGCTTGAAAACGCAGAGAAGTGGAGTAATCCTTCTCTGGAATAGATGACAGATACGCACTGACATTCTCTTCTAAAGCGCCATCAATGCCTTTCAAAGTCAAAGAAACATCGGCATAGGCACCATGAGAAAAGGCAAATAGGCCAACAATGGTGGGGAGAGCTTTTTTTATCATGCTTTTATGGCTGAATGAGGTTAAGTAAACGTAAATAATGATAACGCCAATTAGATTCTAAGTCTGTAATATTAATAGGTTTAACGCGGTCTATGTCATCACAGCATCAGATACAGACGAAATGAAAAAGTTCGCAAATTTAAGACACGTATTGAAGGACAAATACCATGCTCAACAAACAAACATTGATCAGTATAGAAGATGCCTTGCCAGGTAGAGATCAACCAATGCAGATTGACGATCATCATTTTGTAAATAAATCTAACCTAAAGGCGCCTCTGACGTCACACCAACAGCAGATTTTGCTCGGAATGGGCTGTTTTTGGGGCGCTGAGCGCGTATTTTGGCAACTCGACGGCGTTGTATCCACTTCGGTCGGTTACGCTGGGGGATATACACCCAATCCCACCTATGAAGAGGTCTGTACAGGTAAAACGGGTCATACAGAAGTCGTACGAGTCGTTTTCGATGAACGCGTCATCTCATTAGAAAAGCTACTGGCTGTTTTTTGGGAAAAACACGACCCAACTCAGGGAATGCGTCAAGGTAACGACTTAGGTACTCAATATCGTTCTGCAATTTACACTTATTCGACGGAGCAACTCGAGAGCGCAGAGAAATCGAAACTCTTGTATCAACAAGCACTGCAAGAAGAGCAACGCGCGAACATCACCACCGAAATACAACCAGCAGGTCCGTATTACTTTGCGGAAACCTACCACCAGCAATATTTGGCGAAAAACCCTGATGGTTACTGTGGCATCGGAGGAACGGGAGTTTGCTTCCCACCAAGCCTCCAAGGATAAACCTAACCAGCAACAAAAAGAGCGACCGATATGGTCGCTCTTTTCTAAATCTAAGTGGGTACCAAGCTAACTAAGCCGATAATGATGCTATCACTTGGTTGACTTCTTTAAAGATGGTGAGCCTTTTATGATCGTTGACGTCAGGTAGTAACACTTTGCCATTGTCGAACTGAAAACAGCCAACCCCAACAATAAAAAACTGACCTTTGAACAACGTTTTAACAAAACGGGCCACTTGTAATGGTCGATATACAGCAAACTCACGTAGCATAACTCACCTCAATTCCTTTGAGAAAACACGGATTGCTTATTTTTCCTCTGCAATCTTAATGCGCAATTTGCGACGGAACTCATTTTAGCAAATTCTAAATATAACGCAAGATTACACCACTCCATACGTTAAATAAATGTTATCAACGGTCCTACAAATTTCTAGGTTCTGGATATATACTGGAAGCTTCCAAACCTCGTACGGAATATAACAATATGAAAACTAAGACTCTCCTACCTCTATTACTGGCCTTAACGCCAAGCTTGACCTTTGCACACAACTTGTCAGTGGGAAAAAGCGTTCCTCCTGTCAATGTTGCCGCTTACGGCGAGATTGTTTTACAAGGCGAAGGCGTTGCATACCAACCCTGGGCAACTCAACATATGCAAGGCAAAGTTCGTGTCATTCAAGCCATTGCAGGCCGTAGCAGTTCAAAAGAAATGAATGCCCCTTTAATGTCGGCAATAACAGCGGCAAATTTTCCACAAGAAAGCTACCAGACGACGACTATCATCAACCAAGATGATGCAATTTGGGGGACAGGCTCTTTCGTGAAGTCTTCAGCTCAAGACAGCAAAAAAGAGTTTCCTTGGTCATCCATGGTTCTTGATGAAAATGGCGTAGTTGCTAATACTTGGGACCTGAAAGAAGAAAGCTCGGCCATTATTGTTCAAGACAAAACGGGCAAAGTTCTGTTTGTCAAAGAGGGCGCACTTGAGCAAGATGAGATAACAAAAGTCATTGAGCTTATTAAACAGAACATCTAGCTTCATTGAATGGCTCCTTGTTCTTGTTGTAAGGAGCTATATGAATTTGATTAGAAGCATGGGCAGTGATAACTCTGCTCTTTATAAGTGCGACACTTCCATCAGAGAGTATTACCAATATTTTTCGGCACGTATGTGTTGAGTTAAATTTTTCTGCTAGCCAACAAAAGAGTGAACTTTTATTCATTATGGGTGTTATATTATAACAGTCGGTAAGAGGAGCTCAGATGTACCACCACCAGCAAAAAATACTAAGATATTGGTATCGCACTGCTTTATTTTTCAGTGTTGCGTTGCTGATCGCTTGGAACTTTGCGGTCGTACTCCATCAAGTCGATCTGACGCCCGACCATCATACCCATCATCATTGCCAATTATTTTCTGGTGTTCAGCACGGTATAGCAAAGGTACAACCAACCCTCTCTACACCGACTTTTACGCGCGCCCAGCATCATCATGTTTTTTTGCATCTCGTGTACGGCGAAGAAGTTCTTGGCGCTGCTCGTGCCCCTCCTTATTTTGCTTAATTTCCAAACTATTCCACACTCAAAATTATTGAGTTCATTCCCGCACCTAGTGTGTCAGGGAACAATAACTTAGTGAAACTCGAATCTGAGCAATACCGCCTTTGGTTAATGCCAGTAAAATTAGGAAAAATACAATGTCATCAAAACACGTTTTAGCCCTTGCTATTGGCCTCACTTTATCGACAGCAGCGAATGCAAACGAATACCGCCAGCATGGTGCTCATGTGCATGGTCACGTCGAGTTTAATATCGCCCAAGATGGCAAAGATCTGTTAGTAGAGATCACAGCTCCTGGAGCTGATGTTGTGGGTTTCGAGCATGCTCCAGAAAACGCGCAACAAGAGCAAGCGCTTAAACAAGCCGTCGCTACACTCGAAGACAGCAACGCATTGTTCGCTATTAACTCACAAGCTGATTGTAATATTGAAGAAGCTTACGTGAGCCACAACCTAAGCGAAACTCATGAGGAACATGATCATAGTGAGCACGACCATGATGACCATGCACATCACGATCATGAAGGGCACGAACATCATGATCATAATGATAAACATGACCACCATGACGATCATGATGAGGCGCACGATCATGGCGGTCACGGTGAATTTTCGGTGCAATATCGCTTCAGTTGCGAACAAGTTAATCAGCTTAGCCAAATCCAAACCGATTGGTTTAACCAATTCCCAACTACAGAGTCCATCAGCGTCAATATATTCACTGATACCATGCAATCAGCAATTAAATTAAGCAAAGATAA
Organism: Vibrio sp. 1069; assembly: GCF_033340555.1. Taxonomy (NCBI): domain Bacteria; kingdom Pseudomonadati; phylum Pseudomonadota; class Gammaproteobacteria; order Vibrionales; family Vibrionaceae; genus Vibrio; species Vibrio sp. 1069. Next base: position 251,598 of record NZ_JAWOWP010000004.1, on the reverse strand, counting down.
CACCCAAATCGTAATCAAATAACACGAGTGGCGTGTAAGTACCCACTTACACGCCACAGCTTTGGTGATTTAATATGACTGAAACCACACCAAATGTTGTCGAGCTAGAGGATGCCCAATTTTTCTGGCCCGGTTCAACCAACGCAACCATCCACATCCCCAAATTACACATTACACAAGGCGAGCATGTGTTTATCAAAGGTCCAAGTGGCTGCGGTAAATCGACCTTGCTCGCTTTGTTGACGGGGATTAACACATTAACTTCAGGCTCTCTATCTGTACTCGATACTGACCTTGCTAGTTTAAGTGCCAGTCAGAGAGACCGCTTTCGCGCCAATCATATTGGCTACATCTTTCAACAGTTCAATTTATTGCCGTACCTTAACGTACTTGAAAACGTATTATTGCCATGTCAGTTCAGTAAAATACGACGTGACCGTGCCCATTTAGGTGCCTCATCTCAAACGTTAAATGAACAGGCTCAGGCCCTACTAGAACGACTGCACTTGCCAAACGAGCTTCATACACGCCCTGTCTCTGAATTGAGTATTGGTCAACAACAACGTGTGGCTGCGGCTCGAGCTCTGATAGGACATCCAGAGTTAGTGATCGCTGACGAACCAACCTCAGCTTTAGACTATGACAATCGTAAAGCATTTATTGAGCTCCTTATGGAGCAAGCGAATCAAGCCAATGCCACACTGGTATTCGTTAGCCACGACCCAACACTCGAACCCTTATTCGATCGCACGCTCAATCTACCCGACATTAATCAAGTATCTAGCCTAGGAGCCATATCATGAGTGCTGTTGTAAAGCTCGCCTGGAAAAGCTTGATGAACCGCAAAGCGACGGCAATTCTAACCATCATGACCGTTGCGATTTCTGTGGTACTCCTCTTGGGCGTCGAGCGTATCCGAACTCAAGCCAAGGATAGCTTCGCCAATACAATTTCAGGCACAGACCTCATTATTGGTGGACGCTCTGGGCAAGTGAACCTATTGCTCTATTCTGTGTTTCGTATTGGTAATGCGACCAACAACATCGATTGGAAAAGCTACCAAGAGTTTGCCAATCATCGTTCAGTCGATTGGGCTATTCCAATCTCGCTTGGCGACTCGCATAAAGGCTTCCGAGTTATGGGAACCAATCACAGTTACTTTGAGCATTACAAGTTTGGAAGTAAGCAACCACTAACATTTGGCAAGGGTAGAGAATTCAATGGTTTATTTGAAACCGTGCTAGGTTCTGATGTCGCTAAACAACTTGGTTATGATATCGGTAGCGAAATCATCATTGCCCACGGCATTAGCGACGTTGGCTTTAGCCGTCATGACAATCTGCCATTTAAAGTTGTCGGTATCCTTGCACCTACAGGAACACCAGTCGACAAAACTGTCCATGTATCATTGGAAGCCATCGAAGCCATTCACGTCGGATGGGAAAGTGGTGCGCGTTTGGGCCCGACACCCAAGGCACAAGATCTCAAAAACAGAGACTTTCAGCCCAAACAAATTACCGCTATGCTCGTTGGTTTGAAATCTCGTATTCAAACTTTCGCCCTGCAAAGACAAATTAACACCTACCCCAAAGAGCCGCTCAGCGCCATTATGCCCGGCGTTGCGTTGCATGAGTTATGGGGAATGATGTCGGTTGCAGAGCAAGCCCTAATGGCAGTATCTGGTTTTGTCGTGATCGCAGGGTTGTTAGGTATGTTAAGCAGTCTATTAACTAGCCTACAGGAACGCCGCCGTGAAATGGCGATTTTGCGTGCCATGGGAGCAAGGCCTCGTCATGTTTTCTCACTCTTAATTAGTGAAGCCAGCTTGCTTACTGCTGCTGGTATTATTACTGGCGTTACTGGGCTGTATGCCATTCTTGCTATCGCGCAGCCGATCATCCAACAGCACTATGGAATACATCTCACCTTAAGCATCTTATCTACTTATGAGTGGATGCTATTAGGTTTCGTACAATGCGCTGGTATTGTGATTGGTTTCATTCCCGCACTCCGCGCCTACCGACAGTCACTGAGTGACGGAATGACAATAAGGATTTAATAAAATGTGGAAAAAAATACTCGCAAGTTGCTTGCTGGTCGTCGCATTCACAGCGCCTGTTATGGCCAGCGAAGAACCATTAAAGCTTGACTGGATTGACCTTGTTCCAGAAAAAGAGCGTAAATTGTTCGACAGTATAGGCATGCCCGCATCTGATCACAGTGGTGGCGCAGCCCAGCAGTCCAAGATTGGTAACGTTCGACCAGAACTGAACGGAAGCCAAGTTAAAATTCCGGGGTTTGTTATCCCACTTGAAGGTGATGCCGATACCGTCACCGAATTTTTATTGGTGCCATATTTTGGAGCTTGTATTCACGTGCCACCACCGCCTCCAAACCAGATCATTTACGTGAAGTTTCCGAAAGGCGCGCCTGTTCAAGAGTTGTGGGATGTTATATATGTGGTTGGAACGTTGAAAACCGAGACGATAAACCACGAACTGGCAGAAACGGCTTACGTTATTGAGGGATCAGAAATAGAAGCCTACGACGATATGTAATTTAAGTCGTCGATAAGCCTCGCTACACCTAAGGCGTCACACTGGCGCCTTTTTTAGCTTTGTGCTACACGATATAACGAGATAAATACGCTAACACGCCCACATAAATAACCAAAAGAAACGCTATCGACAGGTGCTTTTTGAGTTTACCTGCTTCTGAGAACTTCATAGCCCCTCCAAAATAACGATAACAATTTTAACAACTCATTATCATTTTGAATAGCCCTATTCGTTCAAAAACTGAGAACTCCTGTCTGGTCGCTTGGTCAGATAAGGTGTAAATTTAAACGTGCGAACCGCGCAGTTCTTGGTAGGAAAACGAATGGCAGACCCGACAAAGCAACCTGTTGTCATCGAACATCAGTCAGACACAAAAAAAAATACGCAACAAGAAAAGAAACAAGGCTACATAAAAGACAGTGCTAGTAAGGTAAAAACCATAGCCCAAATACACGGTCTTGACGCCTTACTGCAAACCGAACCGCCAGCCAAATCTGCGTTTGAAAGAGCCCAATTGCGAGAGCAACGACGCCAAGAACAGCGACAAAAAAACTTAGAACAGATTTTAAAATTAGCGCACAGTTCATGCCGAGATGAGACAGCGGGAGAGCCAGACCAAGATTGGTTGCATCGATTTTTTGAGATGGCTCAAGACATCCATAACAGCGCGATGCAAAAGCTATGGGCTCAAGTGATGAAGCGTGAAGTGACCAATCCGGGTTCAACGTCCATGAAAGCGTTGAAAACCCTCAAGGATATGTCACCAAAGGAAGCACAAACTCTGCAAAGAGCCGCCTCTTTAGCGTGCAGTTTTGGAGGGGATCACAGCAGAAAACTGCTGATTGGTTACAAAGCCCAAGGAGGCATATTTAGCTTCGGCAAGCGAGACGTCGCTAACAGCCTAAATATGGGAAGTTTTCAACTGCCGTATTCAAGCTTGTTGCTCTTAATTGAATTAGGGCTGCTGCACAGTGCCGAACTTGAATCTGGCGAAATTAGTATCGAAACACCGTTGGTCCTCACCTACCAAGGTAAAAACTTGTCACTGAACGTAAACAGTAAAGGTGTCCGCCTTTTATATTACCGCTTCACACCCACAGGCAATGAGCTCTGTACCTTGCTCGGAAACAAACCACATGCCGAATACTACGATCAAATGCTTGCACTGTTAAATCATAGATTTAGTGTCCATAGTGAAGCTAAAAGTACGGTTCATCATACCGTCTAGCCAGCTTGAGAAGCATTTGATCACCTATGATCCAAATACTTCTCCAGCTGCTCAAAGAGCTTTAGGTCACCTATGATCTAAATGCTTTTTTATCGGATCACACCGCGTTGTTTAAGATCGATTAAGCACAAATCCACCAGCTCATCGACACTCTTTTCTCCCGCGGGCAAATCGATTTCAGGGTTCTCTGGCGCTTGATATTCCGAATCAATACCAGTGAAATTAGGAATCTCTCCCGCACGGGCTTTACGGTATAAACCCTTAGGATCTCGACCTTCGCAAACCTCTAGAGATGCATTGACATACACTTCGATAAACTCGCCTTCTGGCAATAAATCGCGCACTAACTTCCGCTCTGCACGATGCGGTGAAATAAACGCCGACAGAACAATTAAACCCGCATCTGCCATCAACTTCGCCAGTTCACCAATACGACGAATGTTCTCGCGACGGTCCTGTTCAGAAAAACCTAAATCGCTACACAAACCATGTCGTACATTGTCACCATCCAATAAATAGGTGTGGTAACCCAATGCTGCAAGGCGATTTTCCAACGCCCCTGCTACGGTTGATTTACCCGCTCCAGATAAACCAGTGAACCACAATACGGCAGGTTTTTGCTTCTTTAATTCAGCACGAAGCTGTTTATCAACCGAATGCTGGTGCCAAACAATGTTTTCATCTTTTACCGTCGTTTCGGCAGTCATAACGTATCCTTGTAAATATCGGAATTAAAACGGGAAAAAGACCGGGATCAAAGTAAGTACTAATACAGAGTACACAATCGAAATTGGCACTCCAATTCTCACGTAGTCGGTCAATTTGTAATTTCCTACGCTGTACACCAGCAGGTTAGTTTGGTAACCGTAGGGAGAGATAAAGCTCGCACTCGCGCCGAACAAAACCGCCATGATGAATGGCATCGGATCCACGCCATAACCCACCGCCATGCTATAGCCGATAGGAAAAGAAAGCGCAGCCGCGGCATTGTTTGTCACCAATTCAGTGAGTACCAATGTCATGATATAAGTCGCCACCAAGGCACCAAATACTCCCCAGCCATTAAACGCTTCAATAAACATCACTCCCATTCTTTCTGACAATCCAGAAGAGATCATCAGTTGAGCAATAGACAAAGCGGAACCGACAATCACGACGATATCGATCGGAAAACGGCGGCGCAGTTCTGAAATCTGCACAATACCAAACGCAATAAGCGCGATAAGGTACGCAGCTAGACCTTTAATAATCGGCACTAACTCTAATAGAGCGCATCCAATTACGGCTGCAAAGCCCAGTAATACAATGGAAGACTTATTCGTATCAAGCCGAGCGCTAGAGTCCAAGTCATGCACTAAAACAAACTCTTTACGATGAGCTCGGCGTTCAGACTCAAAACGCTTTCCTGGAACCAGAACTAACGTGTCTCCTGGCGCTAAGGTAATACTACCCAAGCCACCTTCTAGGCGTTCGTGGCCTCGGCGAATCGCCACAACAACGGCATCGAATCGGTCGCGGAATCGGCTCTCTTTGAGGGTTTTGTAGCAAAACGTCGCCGACGAGCTCACCACAACTTCGATAAAGTTTTGCCCATTTAAGTGCTGCTGACCAAACAACTTGAGGCCCGGAATTTCTTGCAGGGTCGCGACGCTCTCAACATCGCCACAAAATAACAGGCGGTCTTTTGCATTGAGCACAAAATCCGGTCCCACAGAAGAAACAGTAACACCATCGCGCACCACTTCTGCAAGAAACAGTTTGCGCAGCGCACGTAAATTATTCTCGCTGATCGTACGCCCAACTAGCGGTGAGCCAGGCTCAACGCGAGACTCAAGAAAGTAAGGTAAATCTTCTTGGTTTTGATCATCATAATTCGGTAGCAAGTAGCTCAGTGGGATAAGAATCAGCATCCCTCCCACCAGCACAGCCAAACCTATCATCGTAGGTGTAAAAAAGCTCAGGCTCGGTAAGCCTGCGTCTTCGACAAAGCTGTTGATGATTAAGTTAGTCGACGTACCAATCAAAGTTAACGTGCCACCAAAAATGGCGGCGTAAGACAAGGGAATAAGTAATTTCGAAGGTGCATGCTGCTGATTACGCTTAATCGCCCCAATCAATGAGACAACCACAGCGGTATTATTCGTAAATGAAGAAAGCAAGGCGGTCGACACACCGAGCTTAGCAATCACGCTGCCTAACTGGCCCTCAGAGATACTTCGGCTCACCCAACTGATCAACAGTGTTTTTTCTAGAGCACAGGATGCAAGAATCAATAGAACCAGGGTTAACAATGAAGAGTTGGTAAAATTGGATGCGATGGTGGCTGAATCCATCATCCCAGCCATGAATGCAATAAAAGCGGCACCCGCAAAGACGTAACTAGGCTTAATTTTCGTGACAAGCAAGCAAGTGATAATGCCAAGCAAAATCGCTAACACAAACCCTTGTTCCCACATAGCCTTTCCTTACCAAATAGCCCTAAAGGGCACAACAACGACTCATTTATCCATGAATCACCGACAAACGAGCAAACAGACAAAAATCAGCGCAAGCGAAAAGAACATCAGAATGCTCGGTTTCTTGGGCTCCACCGAAGCATTCTGGTATTAGGAGAATACCTAACGACATTTCGCAATTCAGTTAGGTAGCGACACCCCAAGTACAACAGCAAACAGTGCCTGAAATTATCGTACTTGGGTGAGCCAGTTACTTTTTCAGAAACTGGCTGACGTCTTTTGCTTCCCAGTGTGGGAAGTGTTTACGGACAAGCGCATTAAGCTCAACTTCAAACGCAGAGATGTCCGTCAAATCGCGCTCAACCACGGCGAGGCTCTCTTTAACCATGCCAGCACCAACCGTCACGTTTGTCAGACGATCGATAATGATAAAGCCACCGGTATCTGCACAGTCTTGATAATTGTCCAGCGCGACTGACTCATTAAGAGACCATTCACACAAACCAATACCATTCAATGGCAGCTCTGCCGAGCTATGAGTCGAGAGATTATTAATGTCATATTGATGACGAATCGCTTCAACATGACCTACGGTTTTCTTACCTGCGATTTTGATGTCATAGTCACGACCCGGTTGCAGGGGTTGCTCTGTCATCCACACCACATCGGCAAGCAAATGGTTTGTGGTTTCCACTTGAGCATTATCTAGAACAATCAAATCGCCACGGCTAATATCGATCTCATCGCTTAGCGTCAGAGTGACAGCTAATCCGGCACGAGCTTCTTCGATATCACCATCAAAGGTCACAATACGTGCCACAGTTGACGTTTTACCCGATGGCAATGCTTTAATGGCATCACCGACTTTGATCGAACCAGAAGAAATGGTCCCCGCAAAACCACGGAAATCGAGGTTAGGACGATTAACGTATTGCACAGGGAAGCGGAATTCACCCGCGCCTTTTTCTTGATCCACATCGACCGTTTCAAGAAGCTCAAGCAATGATGGGCCTTTAAACCAAGTCAGGTTTTGGCCTTTATCCACCACATTGTCCCCTTCAAGCGCTGAGATCGGGATGATTTGAATATCAATATCCCCTGTCAGATTCTCAGAGAACTTCAGATACTCATCGCGGATCTCTTCAAAGCGCTCTTGGGAGTAATCCACTAAGTCCATCTTGTTGATCGCCACAACAAAGTGCTTCAATCCCAATAGGTTGGAAATGAAAGAGTGACGACGAGTTTGATCGAGAATGCCCTTACGTGCATCAACCAGAATCACAGCTAAGTCACATGTCGATGCACCTGTAGCCATGTTACGTGTGTACTGCTCGTGTCCAGGAGTATCTGCAATGATGAATTTACGTTTCTGCGTCGAGAAATAGCGGTAAGCCACATCAATCGTGATCCCCTGCTCACGCTCAGCTTGTAAGCCATCGACCAACAACGCAAGGTCAGGCTTTTCACCCGTGGTACCCACACGTTGGCTGTCTGAGTGCACTGCCGCTAGCTGATCTTCATAAATTTGTTTTGAGTCATGGAGTAAGCGACCGATTAATGTACTTTTACCGTCATCCACCGAGCCACAAGTCAAGAATCTAAGTAACGACTTGTACTGGTGTTGTGTTAAATAGCCTTCGATACCAAGCTCGGCTAATTGAGCTTCAACTGCACTGTTCATTATCTTTCCTTAGATCCTTTAGAAGTAACCTTGACGTTTCTTAAGCTCCATCGATCCTGACTGATCGTGGTCGATCGCTCGGCCTTGGCGCTCACTCGACGTTGCCACCAGCATCTCTTCAATAATGCCAGTTAAAGTGTTCGCTTCAGACTCGATGGCCCCGGTCAATGGATAACAACCAAGGGTACGGAAGCGCACACTCTTCTCTTCAATCACTTCACCCGGTTGAAGCTCCATACGATCATCATCAACCATGATCAGCATGCCATCGCGTTCAACAACTGGGCGTTTGTCCGCGAGGTAAAGCGGCACGATCTCGATGTTTTCTAAATAGATGTATTGCCAGATATCAAGCTCAGTCCAGTTAGACAGCGGGAATACACGAATGCTCTCACCCTTATTAACCTGACCGTTGTACGTCTTCCATAGCTCAGGACGTTGGTTTTTAGGGTCCCATGTATGGTTCTTATCGCGGAATGAATACACGCGCTCTTTCGCCCGTGATTTCTCTTCGTCGCGGCGCGCGCCACCAAAGGCCGCATCAAAACCGTACTTGTTCAGCGCTTGTTTTAAGCCTTGAGTCTTCATGATGTCAGTGTGCTTAGAAGAACCATGAACAAACGGACTACAGCCCATGGCTAGACCTTCTGGATTCTTATGTACCAAAAGCTCAAAACCGTATTTGGCCGCGGTGCGATCACGAAATTCAATCATCTCGCGGAACTTCCAATCGGTGTCGACATGCAGCAATGGAAATGGAATCTTACCTGGGTAAAAAGCTTTACGCGCAAGGTGCAGCATCACTGATGAGTCTTTACCAATCGAATACATCATGACTGGGTTATCAAACTCAGCCGCAACTTCACGGATGATGTGGATACTCTCCGCTTCGAGTTGTTTAAGGTGAGTTAAACGTTGTTGGTCCATGTTTTGTATTTCCTTTTTAAGCTTGAAGGCGCATTACGTCTCTAATCTTTGGTCTGAAATTATATGGAGTTGGCAATAGCACTTTTGTTGAATTCAGTACTAGACAAAAACCAGTCTAACTTTTGAGACAGTCGCACTACCTCTCCGACAACAATCAAAGATGGCGACTGTGCTTCCTTCGATAAATCAGAGAGTTGGGAGAGTTCTCCCGTAAATACTTTTTGTTGAATCTGCGTGCCACGCTCAATAATGGCAATCGGAGTCGACGCTGAACGACCATGCTTAATGAGTTGATTCTGAATATAGTGTGATTTCATCAGCCCCATGTAGATCACTAAAGTCTGATTCCCACGCGCCAACGTGGACCAATCCATCTCATCACTTTCTTCTTTCAAGTGGCCAGTCACAAAGATGGCCGATTGCGCATAATCACGATGAGTCAGTGGAATACCAGCATAAGCGGTTGCGCCAGCTGCTGCGGTAATGCCAGGGACAACTTGAAAACGAACGCCGGCATCAGCAAGCACTTCTAACTCTTCACCACCACGACCGAATACAAACGGATCCCCACCTTTAATGCGCACTACTTTGTAGCCCTGCTTGGCAAAATCCACCAAAAGCTGATTCGTCTTCTCCTGCGGCACACTGTGATGCCCAGCTCTCTTCCCAACGCACACCAAAATCGTATCGCTTGGAATCAATGCCATGATTTCTTCAGACACCAAGTAGTCGTACAAAACCACATCAGCTTGCTGCAAGCAGTTCAGTGCTTTCACCGTCAGAAGTTCAGGATCGCCTGGTCCTGCACCGACTAAGGCGACTTCACCAGGCTGTAGCGATTGCTTTGCAAAACGAGTAACACCAGCGACTGGGTTGTCAGAAACTAACCGGGGCTTTGGTTTAGGAAAAGAAGTGACTGAATCGTTCGTTGCCATGTGCTTGCTCATCGTCCATTGATATCGTTATGCAAGCATTATGGCGGGGCGTTTATATTACCTGAAATTCTAAAATTTCATTTTTTATTCAAAAATCTGCTAAGAAGTTTTTGTTTGGTCTCATTCAAAAGCGTGAAAAAGTCGGCGGTTAATATGAATAAGGTTCAGTAAACTGATTAATGTTCACAGTTTTCTGTATCTTTATCATCGAGTTGCACCTGTGTTTGATACATTACGCAGTACGATTTCCCCTTATCATTGAATTGGAGCACCAAATGAAAGTGGCAGTTCATCCTATTTCCCTCGCAGTATTAAGTGGCATGCTAACGCTTGCTGGCCCAGCAATGGCCGATACCATCAAGCTTCGTATTATCGAAACCACCGACATTCACACCAACGTGATGGATTACGATTACTACAAAGACCAACCATCACAGCAAATCGGTTTAAGTCGCGCAGCGACAATAGTGAAACAAGCTAAGTCCGAGACAGAAAACACGGTACTAGTAGATAACGGTGATTTAATTCAGGGCAGCCCAATGGGCGATTACATGGCGGCGAAAGGGATTAACGCTGGCGATGTGCACCCAGTCTACAAGGCGATGAACCAACTAGACTACGATGTGGGCAACATTGGCAATCATGAGTTCAACTATGGCCTAGACTTTCTACAAAAGACGTTGGCGGGCGCTAACTTCCCTTACATCAACGCAAACGTATTTGTTGAACAAACCGGTGAGCATTACTTCAAACCTTACCTCATTAAAACTCACACCTTTAAAGACACAAACGGCGAAGCGCATCAAATAAAAGTGGGTTACATCGGCTTTGTACCACCACAAATTATGGTCTGGGATAAGAAGAACTTAGAAGGCAAAGTCTTTGCTAAAGACATTAAGGAAACAGCAGAGAAACTGATTCCTCAAATGAAGAAAGAAGGCGCAGACGTGATTGTGGCGATTCCACACTCGGGCATTTCTACTGATCCATACAAACTAGGCGCTGAAAACTCTGTTTACTACCTCACAGAAGTTGAAGGTATTGATGCGATTGCTTTTGGCCACTCTCACGCCGTCTTCCCAGGGAAAGACTTCGCAAACCTACCTGGTGTTGATATAGATAAAGGGACCATCAATGGTGTAACGTCCGTGATGCCGGGCCGCTGGGGAAGTCACGTAGGTGTGATGGATTTGATGCTGAAAGAGAAAGACGGCAGATGGCAAGTCGTCGAAGGCCAAGCAGAAGCACGCCCTATCTTCGATAAAGTAAATAAGAAGTCATTAGCTAAAGCCGATGAAGATATTGTGAAAGCGTTAGAAGAAGATCACAAAGGCACTCGTGAATTTGTAAATCAACCAATCGGCAAAGCAAATGATGTCATGTACAGCTTCTTGGCATTAGTGCAGGACGACCCCACCATTCAAATCGTTAACCTTGCTCAGAAAGACTACGTAGAACGCTTTATTCAAGGCGACCCAGACCTTTCTGACATTCCAGTACTGAGTGCGGCAGCACCATTTAAAGTCGGCGGTCGTAAGAACGATCCGAATAACTTTACAGAAGTAGAATCCGGTCAGCTCACCTTCCGTAATGCGGCCGATCTTTACTTATATCCAAACACCTTGGTTGCGATGAAAGTGAAAGGTAAAGAAGTTCGCGAATGGCTAGAGTGCAGTGCGGGTCAATTCAACCACATCGACATCAACAATCCTGAACCGCAATCTTTGATTGATTGGGATAATTTCCGTACGTACAACTTCGATGTTATTGATGGGGTTAACTACCAAATCGACGTTACCCAACCACCGAAGTACGATGCGGATTGTAAAGTGATTAATCCAGCTTCTCAGCGCATTGTGAATCTGACGTTCAATGGTAAGCCTGTCAATCCGAAGCAAGATTTCATCATCGCAACCAATAACTACCGTGCTTATAGCAATACTTTCCCTGGTACAGGCCCAGATTTCATTGCATTTGACGCACCAGATGAAAACCGCTCTGTCGTCGCCACTTATATTTCTCGCGTGAGTGAAGAAAAAGGAGAAGTGACACCAAGCGCTGACAACAACTGGTCTTTCGCACCGATTAAGTCCAATAACAAGCTAGATATTCGTTTCGAAACCTCCCCTAGCGATAAAGCGGCGCAGTTCATCAAAGAGAAAGGACAATACCCAATGAAACGCGTGTCAACAGACGACATTGGTTTCGCAATTTATCAAATCGGTCTGAATAAATAAGGTTGATTTGACAACAACACTAAGCGGCTCTCATGAGCCGCTTTTTTGTTATCAATAAAACCCGTTAAAATAAAGAAAACCGTTTCTGAGTTATCACATGCACAGCGATCTTTTTTCAGACTTAGTCAATCATGGCTTTTTAGAGACAGAAGCAAACCAACTTATTGAAAATGGTGAGTTGCTCGAACTGCCTACACGCCACATTCTTAATCACCAAGGGGAGTTGAGCTCACACCTTTACTTCATCATTGAGGGGTTATGCCACGCAAGCTATCTCACTGAGCACGGCAAAGAATTCAGTAAAGAATTTTATTGGGAGAAGGACTGGGTTATCGGCTTTGAGAGCATAATAAAGGACCAACCTTCGCCTTACTTATTGGAAACGCTGAGCGCTTGTCAGCTATTTTGCTTGCCAATTGAAACGTTGCATCACTGGCGAGCAGAAAAGCACGCCATTTACTTAAAGCTACTCGAAAACCAACTGGTTAATAAAGAGAATAAAGAACGCTTTATGTTGCTCTACTCTCCAGAGGAACGATATCAATTATTTTGCGCTCATTACCCAGATTTAAAGCAACGTATTACCGATAGTCAAATTGCGGCCTACCTGGGCATTACGCCAATCAGTTTGAGTCGAATCAAAGCACGCTTAACCAAAGATCACACTCTCAAATAAACTCAAAAAAGAAAAAAGCTCTTCAAACGAAGAGCTTTGTCTCTGCTATTTGAGCTATTTAAGAATTCGCGCCCGGAACTGGCGCCCTTTCATCTTGCCGTTACTAATGGTCTGTAGAGCCTTTTTAGCCACAGACTTTTCGACGGCAACATAAGCGCGCACAGGGAATAGGTGAATCTTTCCGACTTGAGAGCCTGGAATACCATTTTTTCCTGTCAAACAACCTAAAATATCACCCGGTCGTACTTTCTGTTTCTTACCGCCATCAATGTTAATCGTCACCATCTTCGCTTGGTATGGCTGCTGATTTGATTTGGCAGGCAATGTTGCTGGTACCACGTCCATCTCTAGGTATTCTTCAATACGAGCTACACGTAAACCGTCTTTCTCACCAAAAAAGCTAAACGCTAAACCTTTACTACCCGCACGACCTGTACGACCAATACGGTGCACATGAACCTCAGGATCGCGCGATAGCTCAAAGTTAAAGACTGCGTCAAGATTATCAACGTCCAAACCACGCGCTGCAACGTCTGTTGCAACAAGGATAGACACACTCTTGTTAGCAAACTGCACCAATGCTTGGTCGCGTTCACGCTGCTCTAAGTCCCCATGGATATCGATAACGCTGAATCCTTTGTGATGCAACTCATCTGCGACACTTTGAACTTCTTTTTTGGTATTACAAAAAACCACCGCGGACTCTGGTTGGTGAGTCAGCAGCAAATTCGCCAATGCTTCATCACGCGCTTCCGAGCCTTCAACTTTATAGAAGTACTGCGCAATGCTTGAAGTATCATGCGTCGATTCCACCTTAATCACTTCCGGTGTCTGCATTATACGCTGCGCAATTTGCTCAATTTTTTCTGGAAAAGTAGCACTGAAAAGTAGAGTTTGACGCTGCTTTGGCGCTGCATCGATGATTGCATCTAATGCGTCTTGGAAACCCATGTCCAACATGCGGTCAGCTTCATCTAGCACCAAGGTATTCAGTTCGCTAAGATCAATTCGGCCTTTTTCAAGGTGATCCAAAATACGACCAGGAGTACCAACTAGGATATGCGCACCATGCTCCAGAGAACCAATTTGTGGCCCCATTGGCATCCCACCGCAGAGAGTAAGCACTTTAATATTATGAATGCCGCGACCTAAAGTACGAATTTCCTTCGCTACTTGGTCTGCAAGCTCACGCGTTGGACACAATACTAATGACTGGACACGAAAGCGTTTGACGTTGAGGTTCGATAAAACCCCTAAACCAAATGCAGCGGTTTTACCTGAGCCCGTTTTACCCTGCCCGATGACATCACGATGTTTTAGGATTGCAGGCAAGCTCAAAGCTTGAATTGGCGTCATGTGGGTATAGTTCAGGGAATCAAGTGTGGCGAGTAACGCTGGGTTCAGCCCAACTTGATCGAATGTTTGTTTGCTCACGGGGATATCCTCAGGTGAGATGGAAAGAGGGCACATTATCACCAGATTTGGTGGGAAAACCAGTGCTAATTAACCTTTGTTAATGAGTATGAGCTCAAAACAAAGTAAAGTCAGTCACTCTATTCTCATTACGGATAACAACATGCTCACTTGGATTACTTTGCCCTTTGCTCAGCTAACAACCACACAGCTGTATGAAATGATGAAATTGCGTGTGGATGTATTCGTTGTTGAACAAACCTGCCCTTACCCTGAACTGGATGGTAAGGACACGCTGGAAGGCGTTTATCATCTAATAGGCTATCACGGTGATGAACTGGTTGCTTGCGCAAGATTACTGCCCGCAGGCACTACGTATGACAATGTGAGTATTGGTCGAGTGGTGACAAAGCAGACCGCGCGAGGCGGTGGCTTAGGTCATAAGTTATTGGACAAGGCCTTGGCACAATGCGAAACATTATGGCCAGGGCAGACAATAGATATAGGTGCTCAAGAACACCTCATCCAGTTTTATGCTAGTCATGGATTCAAGGTTATCTCAGAGTGCTATCTTGAAGATGGTATCCCTCATGTGGATATGCGGAAAGAATCCGTAGCGCAATAAGCTTCAATTCGATTGGTTACTATGAAAACTAATCGCTATGAAAGACTAACTAAAAAGACGCGATATCTTCGCGTCTTTTCATTTGAAGCGTTTACTTGTTACGTCCAAAGGTCCCATCCGATAAACGGAAAAACATAACGGACCGCCCGCTTTTTTCCAGCTGTAGCATATCTAACTCACCTTCGTCACTAAGCTTAAAGCGAATCAATTGTCCCTGCTTTATTTGGCTTAGCGGCTTATCACTGCCTTCTATTTTGACCAGAGCGCTAAGATCCGCCATAGAGAGCTGATTACTTCTGAAAACCTGCGCTAATGTATCACCATTTTTAACCGTGTACTCTTTCCAGTCTTCAGATTTCGGTCCAGAGTTCTGAGAGGTTTTCTGCTGGCTTAAACTCTGCGCGTTCAGCTCAATCGCTACGCGTTGATGATCGACCTCAGTCTGCTCAACTGGCTGGTCTGTTTTATTCGGCAAAGGAATAACAAGGAGTACCAGAATCAATGGCACTAAGACCATCAAAGCACGCTGATGAAATTTAGGCAGACGCAACCAAAACTGCTTAACAGGCTGTGTACGCTCCAACCATTGCTCTTTGTTGAACGGCTGCTTCCAGTCGATAGCAGCGAATTTTTGTTTAACCAGTTCGACATAGTCGACTTGCTGCTTTTTCTTTCTGCGACGATTCATTGTAATGAGTCCCTTAATACTTCTACGGCCAGTATAAAAATACCGACGCGGAGAGTATATGTTTTTCACCAAACTAAAATGGAATTGGGATTAAATTAGCAGAAATTTCACTTGGAGTAAGAGATAAGTCACAACCTGGCCGCCTCAATTAAGCATTCAGTCGCAATCATTTAAACCTAAGCTCGAAACTGATATCCTGTTGCCTTTATCACTCCTAATAAGAGCGACATTCATGTCTGAAATTAAATTTGAAACTGCAGAACAAAAAGCAAGCTACGGCATTGGTCTGCAAATGGGTCAGCAACTTGCAGGCTCTGGTCTTGAAGGTCTTAGCGTTGATGCTATCGCAGCGGGTATTGCAACAGCACTAACTGGTGACATGCCATCAATCGAAATTGATGAAATCAACAAAGCACTACAAGAACTTCACACTCGTGCAGAAACAGCTCGCCAAGAAGCAGCAAAAATTGCGGCAGCAGAAGGCGAAGCGTTCCTAAAAGACAACGCTCTACGACCTGAAGTTAATGTTCTAGACTCTGGTCTTCAGTACAAAATCATTTCTGAAGGTACTGGTGCAGTTCCTACAGCAGAAAGCTCAGTTCGCGTTCACTACCACGGTGAGCTAACTGACGGTACTGTATTCGATAGCTCTGTATCTCGCGGTCAACCTGCTGAATTCCCTGTTACAGGTGTAATCAAAGGTTGGGTAGAGGCACTACAACTAATGCCTGTTGGCTCTAAGTGGAAGCTATACGTACCACAAGATCTTGCGTACGGTGAGCGTGGCGCTGGTGCGGCTATCCCTCCATTTGCAGCTTTAGTTTTCGAAGTAGAACTACTAGATATTCTTTAATTGAAACCATTTTCAATTATGATTTAATAAAACGGCGCATTAGCGCCGTTTTTTTGTCTAAACTGAATAGACTTTCTCACCTCTGAACCTTTCACTCTGATAGCCTTTAAAAATAAAATCACTTTTAAAAAACGCTCAACCTTTGGAGGTACTATGCGTAAAACACTCCTAACTCTAGCACTCCTATCAATCAACATTGGTAGTGCGCACGCATTCTTAGATTCAGTCACTCAAAAAAGTAAAGAAAGTGGCCTGATGGACATGGTCGGCAGCAGCTTGAACACCGAGTCATCTCCATTAACAGACATGCTAACTAGCCAATTACCAGTATCCACTGAGCAAGCAGCCGGAGGCAGTGGTGCGCTACTCGCTTTGGCTCAAAGCCAGCTTTCGCAAGAAAATAGTAGTGAATTACAGTCTTTGATTCCTGGACTTTCAAACTTGCAAGGGGCACAAAGCTTACTAGGAAATATTGAGAATATCAGTGCAGTAAAAAGTGCATTCGATACGTTAGGTTTAGACCCATCTATGATCAGTCAGTTTGCTCCAGTAATCTTGGATTACTTGAACAAGCAAGGCGCTAGCGAAGGGCTTCTAAGTTCGTTGGGCGGGTTGTGGAATACTAGTAAATAAGCGCAAGTGATAATCACTTTTTAAATTGCCAGTCTGCATGGGTTGAAATAAATGCAGGCTGGATATAAAGGTTTACTGAATTACAGATACAAAAAAGCCGAGCTAATGCTCGGCTTTCTCGTTCTTACGAACTGATTACTCAGCAGCTTCTTCAGCAGCTGGGCGATCTACAAGCTCAATGTAAGCCATTGGAGCTTTATCACCAGCACGGAAGCCAGCTTTTAGGATACGAGTGTAACCGCCCTGACGAGCAGCAAAACGTGGACCTAGTTCGTTAAATAGTTTTGCAACTACTTCGTTGTCACGAGTACGTGCAAATGCTAGACGACGGTTAGCAACACTGTCAGTCTTAGCTAGTGTAATCAAAGGCTCAACTACGCGACGTAGCTCTTTTGCTTTTGGCAAAGTAGTCTTGATAACTTCATGACGTACTAGAGAGCTAGCCATGTTGCTGAACATCGCTTTGCGATGTGAGCTGTTGCGGTTGAGTTGACGACCACTCTTACGATGGCGCATGACCTAATCCTTCTAACTAGTATCGATTAATCTTCAGCGATTGATGCAGGTGGCCAGTTTTCTAGGCGCATGCCCAGAGACAGACCACGTGACGCAAGTACGTCTTTAATCTCAGTAAGAGATTTTTTACCAAGGTTAGGCGTTTTAAGTAGCTCAACCTCAGTACGTTGTAC
Source organism: Vibrio sp. 1069 (assembly GCF_033340555.1). NCBI lineage: Bacteria > Pseudomonadati > Pseudomonadota > Gammaproteobacteria > Vibrionales > Vibrionaceae > Vibrio > Vibrio sp. 1069. The sequence goes on along the minus strand of NZ_JAWOWP010000004.1, from coordinate 233,999 downwards.
TAGATCACCGATGTAGTGAATCGCTTCTGCTTTCAGACAGTTAGCAGAGCGAACTGTTAGTTCAAGATCGTCTACAGGACGCAGTAGGATCGGATCGAATTCTGGCTTCTCTTCCTTCTCCTCAGGAACTCGTACATCACGAAGATCTACGAATGCATCCAATTGTTCAGCTAGGATTGTAGCTGCACGACGGATTGCTTCCTCAGGTTCTAGAGTACCGTTTGTTTCCATATCGATAACAAGCTTGTCTAGATCAGTACGCTGTTCTACACGAGCTGCTTCTACAGCGTAGGCAATTTTGTCTACTGGGCTGTAAGTAGCATCTACTAGTAGGCGACCGATAGGACGCTCGTCTTCTTCGTTATGGATACGCGCAGAAGCTGGAACATAACCACGACCACGTTCAACTTTGATACGCATTGCGATCTCAGCGTTGTCATCCGTTAGGTGACAAATTACGTGTTCAGGGTTAGCGATCTCTACATCACCATCATGGGTGATGTCACCTGCAACCACAGGGCCCGAGCCTGATTTGTTCAAAGTAATGAACACTTCATCTTTGCCTTCGGCAACGCGCACAGCCAAACCTTTAAGGTTTAGAAGAATTTCAAGAATATCTTCTTGAACGCCTTCTTTCGTGCTGTACTCATGAAGTACGCCTTCGATTTCTACTTCTGTTACAGCACAACCTGGCATAGAAGATAGAAGGATGCGGCGAAGTGCATTACCCAGAGTATGACCAAAGCCACGCTCTAATGGCTCAAGAGTTACTTTTGCGTGAGTCGAGCTGATTTGTTCGATGTCAACTAGACGTGGCTTAAGAAATTCTGTTACAGAACCCTGCATTGTGTCCTCTCTTTAGTTTAAACCTTACTTAGAGTAAAGCTCGACGATCAATTGTTCGTTGATGTCAGCTGATAGATCAGAACGCTCAGGCATACGCTTGAATGTACCTTCCATCTTGCCACCATCTACTTCAATCCAAGTTGGTTTTTCACGTTGTTCAGCAACTTCTAGAGCTGCTTTGATACGAGCTTGCTGTTTAGCTTTCTCGCGAATAGAAACAACGTCATTAGCCGCTACTTTGAAAGAAGGAACGTTTACAACTTTACCGTTTACTAGGATAGCTTTGTGGCTAACTAGCTGACGTGCTTCTGCGCGAGTTGCGCCAAAGCCCATGCGGTAAACTACGTTATCAAGACGACCTTCAAGAAGCTGAAGTAGGTTTTCACCAGTGTTGCCTTTTAGGCGAGCAGCTTCTTTGTAGTAGTTACGGAATTGTTTTTCTAAAACGCCGTACATACGACGTACTTTTTGCTTCTCACGAAGCTGAACGCCATACTCAGATAGACGACCGCGACGAGCGCCGTGTACACCTGGTGCGTTATCAATTTTACACTTGGTATCGATCGCGCGAACACCAGACTTAAGGAATAAGTCAGTGCCTTCACGACGGCTAAGCTTCAGCTTAGGACCCAAATATCTTGCCATGATTCTTCTCCAATTGTCCTAGAAACGTTATACGCGACGTTTCTTAGGTGGACGACAACCGTTATGAGGGATTGGTGTAGCATCAACGATGTTTGTGATGCGGAAACCAGCGGCGTTTAGTGCACGAACAGTAGATTCGCGACCTGGACCAGGACCCTTAACCATAACTTCCAAGTTCTTTAGGCCGTATTCTTTAGCCATTTCAGCACAACGCTCAGCAGCAACCTGTGCAGCGAACGGAGTAGACTTACGAGAACCACGGAAACCAGAACCACCTGCAGTAGCCCATGCAAGAGCGTTACCTTGACGGTCAGTAATGGTTACGATTGTGTTATTGAAAGAAGCATGGATGTGCGCAACGCCATCTGCAACTTGCTTGCGTACGCGCTTACGAGCGCGAGTTGGTTGTTTAGCCATTGTACTCTACCTTCCCGATTATTTCTTGATCGGCTTACGCGGACCCTTACGGGTGCGAGCGTTGGTTTTAGTACGCTGTCCACGTAGTGGTAGACTGCGACGATGACGAAGACCACGGTAACAGCCAAGGTCCATAAGACGCTTGATGTTCATAGATACTTCACGACGTAGATCACCTTCTACAGTGTACTTAGCTACACCATCACGCAGTTGATCGATCTGCTCTTCAGTTAGTTCACTGATCTTAACATTTTCAGCAATACCCACTTCAGCTAGGATAGCTTGAGAGCGAGTTTTACCGATGCCGTAGATCGCTGTTAGAGCGATTACTGCATGTTTCTGATCAGGAATGTTAATGCCTGCTATACGGGCCATTATTCACTCCTAAGTGTTTCTATAAAAGAATTAGCCGCAGCAAAGCCCGTTATGGATACGCTGCGGAATACTACTTCTTTTGCACGCAAAAGGTAGGCCGAGGAATATACTCGACCCAACCTTCATTTTCAAGTAAAAATTTCTGCTAATTAGCCTTGGCGCTGTTTGTGCTTTGGCTCACTGCAAATCACGCGAACGACACCGTTACGCTTGATTACTTTACAGTTACGGCAGATTTTTTTAACGGAAGCACGAACTTTCATTGCTAAACTCCGTAAATGAAACTGAGTCTACCGCCGGATTAACGGCCGTAGCCTTTCAGATTCGCTTTCTTCAACACAGAATCATACTGTTGAGACATCAGATGAGTCTGTACCTGTGCCATAAAGTCCATAATTACAACAACTACGATTAGTAGCGATGTACCGCCGAAGTAGAAACGTACGTTCCACGCGACCATCATGAACTCGGGAATCAGACAGATAAAGGTAATGTACAGTGCACCAGCAAGGGTTAGACGTGTCATTACTTTATCAATGTATTTCGCTGTCTGCTCACCTGGGCGGATACCGGGTACGAATGCACCAGACTTCTTCAAGTTATCTGCTGTTTCACGTGGGTTGAAAACCAACGCCGTGTAGAAGAAACAGAAGAAGATAATTGCTGCTGCATAAAGCATTACATACAACGGTTGACCTGGGCTAAGAGCCAAAGACACGTCAGTTAACCAACCGAACGCGCTGCTCTCACCGTTTTGACCAAACCACTGAGCCAATGTTCCTGGGAACAAGATAATACTTGATGCAAAAATCGCTGGAATTACACCTGCCATGTTAATTTTAAGAGGCAAGTGCGAGCTTTGCGCAGCAAATACTTTACGACCTTGTTGACGTTTCGCATAGTTAACGACGATTCGGCGTTGACCACGTTCCATGAAAACAACGAAGTAAATTACTGCAAAAGCTAATACCGCGATTAGCAACAGAAGAAGTACATGCAATTCACCTTGACGCGCTTGCTCGATTGTTTGACCGATTGCAGAAGGCAATCCAGCAACAATACCTGCAAAAATTAGTATCGAAATACCATTACCAATTCCGCGCTCTGTAATTTGTTCACCTAACCACATCAAGAACATGGTACCGGTTACTAAACTTACGGTAGCAATTAGCGTAAACATGGTTTGGTTGATAACAACCAGATTGTCGACCATGTTTGGTAGGCCAGTTGCAATACCTATAGCTTGGAAGGTTGCAAGTACAAGCGTGCCGTAGCGTGTGTATTGGCTTATCTTACGACGGCCTGCTTCACCCTCTTTTTTGAGTTCAGCTAACGCTGGATGAACTACAGTTAGCAATTGGACAACAATAGATGCCGAAATATACGGCATGATGCCCAATGCTAATATAGATGCACGCTCAAGAGCACCACCGGAGAACATGTTAAACATTTCAACGATGGTACCTTTTTGCTGTTCGAACAAATCGGCAAGTACAGCAGCGTCAATACCAGGAATCGGCACAAAAGAGCCGGCTCGGAATACTAAAAGTGCACCAATTACGAATAACAAGCGCGACTTTAGTTCACTTAAGCCGCTCTGAGCACTACGAAAATCTTGTCCTGGTTTCTTAGCCATCTGTACCTCGTTCCTCGAGATTATTCCTCGATTTTACCGCCTGCAGCTTCGATTGCAGCTTTAGCGCCTTTAGTCACACGTAGACCTTTAACAGTCACTGCTTTGTTGATTTCACCAGAAAGAACAACTTTTACAAATTCGATGTTCTTAGTGATGATGTTAGCAGCTTTAAGACTGTTTAGATCAACTACGTCACCAGAAACTTTCGCTAGCTCAGCTAGACGAACTTCAGCAGACACTAGGCTCTTACGAGAAGTGAAACCGAATTTTGGTAGACGTTGTTTCAGAGGCATCTGACCGCCTTCGAAACCTGGACGAACACTGCCGCCAGAACGTGATTTTTGACCTTTGTGACCACGGCCACCAGTTTTACCTAGGCCTGAACCGATACCACGACCTACTCGCTTCGCAGAAGTTTTCGCGCCAGCAGCCGGTGCTAGAGTATTCAAACGCATTCTGATTACTCCTCAACTTTAACCATGTAGTAAACCTTGTTGATCATACCGCGAATACACGGAGTATCTTCAAGTTCTACTGTGTGGTTGATTTTACGAAGACCTAGACCGCGCAAAGTAGCTTTGTGCTTTGGCAGACGACCAATTGAGCTTTTAGTTTGAGTTACTTTAATAGTTGCCATGGTGTTCTTACTCCGAAATAGATTCAACAGTTAGACCACGTTTAGCAGCAACCATTTCTGGTGACTTCATGCTACCTAGTGCATCGATCGTTGCACGAACGATGTTGATAGGGTTCGTAGAACCGTACGCTTTAGATAGTACGTTGTGTACACCAGCAACTTCTAGTACTGCACGCATCGCACCACCTGCGATAACACCAGTACCTTCTGCAGCAGGCTGCATGTAAACTTTAGAGCCCGAATGGCGACCTTTCACTGGGTGGTGAAGAGTGCCTTCGTTTAGAGCGATCGTAGTCATGTTACGACGCGCTTTTTCCATTGCTTTTTGAATCGCTGCAGGTACTTCACGAGCTTTGCCGTAACCGAAACCTACACGACCGTTACCGTCACCAACTACTGTTAGTGCAGTGAAGCTCATGATTCGACCACCTTTAACCGTTTTAGAAACACGGTTAACTGCGATTAGCTTTTCTTGCAAATCATTCGCTTGAACTTGTTGTTCTTTAGCCATCTTCCAACCCTACCTTAGAATTTCAGACCAGCTTCGCGAGCAGATTCTGCTAGCGCCGCTACTCGACCGTGGTATTGGAAACCAGAACGATCAAATGCAACTGCAGTTACGCCCTTCTCTAGAGCGCGCTCAGCAATAGCTTTACCCACTGCTTTAGCTGCATCAACGTTACCAGTGTATTTCACTTGCTCACGGATCGCTTTTTCTACAGTAGAAGCTGCTGCGATAACCTCAGAGCCGTTAGCCGCGATAACCTGTGCGTACACGTGACGAGGAGTACGGTGTACAACTAGGCGAGTCGCACCCAGTTCTGCAATCTTACGACGTGCACGTGTAGCACGACGGATGCGAGATGCTTTCTTATCCATAGTGTTACCTTACTTCTTCTTAGCTTCTTTAGTACGCACATTTTCATCTGCGTAACGAACACCTTTGCCTTTGTATGGCTCAGGCTCACGGTAAGAACGAATGTCAGCCGCAACTTGACCAACTAGTTGCTTGTCAGCACCAGTGATCACGATTTCAGTTTGGCTTGGACATTCAGCTTTAATACCCGCTGGCAACTCGTGCTCAACTGGGTGTGAGAAGCCTAGTGTTAGACCTACAGCGTTGCCTTTGATAGCAGCACGGTAACCTACACCTTTAAGAGTTAGCTTCTTAGTAAAGCCTTCAGTAACACCAACAACCATGTTGTTAACTAGAGCGCGAGCAGTACCTGCTTGAGCCCATGCGTTAGCAACACCTTCTTTAGGACCGAAAGTCAGGTTATTTTCTTCCTGAGCGATTACAACTGCGTTGTTAAGAACGCGAGTTAGTTCGCCTTTCGCACCTTTTACAGTGATTTCTTGGCCGTTTAGTTTCACCTCTACGCCAGCTGGAATAGCGACAGGTGCTTTTGCAACACGAGACATAGTCTACTCCTTATTAAGCTACGTAAGCGATGATTTCACCACCAAGACCTGCTTTACGTGCAGCGCGGTCTGACATAAGACCCTTGGAAGTAGAAACGATAGCAATACCAAGACCACCCATTACAGAAGGAAGTTCATCTTTCTTCTTGTAAACACGTAGACCTGGACGAGAAACACGTTTAAGTTGCTCGATTACTGGTTTAGCTTGGAAGTACTTAAGTGTAACTTCTAGCTCAGGTTTTGCTTCGCCTTCAACAGCGAAGTCAACGATGTAACCTTCAGCTTTTAGTAGTGCAGCAATTGCAACTTTAAGCTTTGAAGAAGGCATTTTTACAGCAACTTTGTTTGCTGCCTGACCGTTACGAACGCGGGTCAGCATATCCGAAATCGGATCTTGCATGCTCATATGATTTACTCCAAATGATTAAGTGGCAATTACCAGCTAGCCTTACGAAGACCCGGAATCTCGCCTTTCATGCAAGCTTCACGAACCTTAATACGGCTTAGACCGAACTTACGTAGGTAACCGTGTGGACGACCAGTTTGGTTGCAACGGTTGCGCTGACGTGATGCACTTGAATCACGTGGAAGAGATTGCAGTGTAAGAACCGCGTTCCAACGATCTTCTTCAGATGCGTTTACATCGCTGATGATAGCTTTTAGCGCTGCACGCTTTTCAGCGAACTTAGCTACTAGCTTCGCACGTTTTGCTTCACGTGCTTTCATTGAATTTTTAGCCATAACAGTAACCCTTCACCTTACTTACGGAATGGGAAGTTAAAGGCAGCCAGCAGAGCACGGCCTTCCTCATCAGTACCAGCAGACGTCGTAATAGTGATGTCTAGACCGCGTACTCGATCAACTTTATCAAAGTCGATTTCCGGGAAGATGATTTGCTCGCGAACGCCCATGCTGTAGTTACCGCGACCGTCAAAAGACTTAGCGCTAACACCACGGAAGTCACGTACACGTGGAAGAGCGATGTTAATTAAACGCTCAAGAAAATCCCACATACGTTCGCCACGCAAGGTTACTTTACAACCGATAGGGTAGCCTTCACGGATTTTGAAACCTGCAACAGATTTGCGCGCTTTTGTGATAAGTGGCTTTTGACCAGAGATCGTTGCCATATCAGACGCTGCGTTTTCTAGCAGTTTCTTATCGTTGATTGCTTCACCAACACCCATGTTTAGGGTGATTTTCTCGATTCTAGGGACTTGCATGACGCTTGTGTAACCGAACTGTTTGGTCAGTTCAGCGACTACAGACGACTTGTAGTAATCATGCAGTTTCGCCATAGTAGAACTCCAAATTACTTCTATTAGTTAGAAACGGTTTCGCCGTTAGACTTGAAGAAACGAACTTTTTTGCCGTCTTCAAAACGGAAACCGATACGGTCAGCTTTACCAGTAGCTGCGTTAAAGATAGCCACGTTAGAAACGTCGATAGCTGCTTCTTGCTCTACGATACCGCCTTGGATACCCATAGCTGGAACAGGTTTCTGATGTTTCTTAACTAGGTTGATACCTTCAACGATAACTTTACCAGTTGCTAGAACCTTAGTTACTTTACCTTTCTTGCCTTTGTCTTTACCAGCAAGAACGATTACTTCGTCATTACGACGGATTTTAGCTGCCATTTCTACGTGCTCCTTACAGAACTTCTGGAGCCAGTGAAACGATCTTCATGAACTTATCGCCACGAAGTTCGCGTGTCACAGGACCAAAGATACGTGTACCGATTGGTTGCTCAGTATTGTCGTTTAGCAATACGCAAGCATTTCGGTCGAAGCGAATGACAGAACCGTCAGGACGACGTACGCCTTTACGGGTGCGCACTACCACCGCCTTCAGAACATCACCTTTTTTAACTTTACCGCGAGGGATTGCTTCCTTCACAGTAACTTTGATGACGTCACCGATATGTGCATAACGGCGGTGAGAGCCACCCAGAACCTTAATACACATTACGCTGCGTGCGCCTGAGTTATCAGCTGCGTCCAGCATACTTTGCATTTGGATCATGTTAGTGCTCCGCTAAATATTAATAACTAGACCCATCACGGGTCGGGCTGCCTCTTTAAAAGGGACGCGAATTGTACCACCCTTTTTTGTGATTGGGTAGTCAAAAAATAAACGGCTCCAAAAATATTTTGGAGCCGCTTTAGTTTCATAGAATTAACGAGATTAAATCTTCGCCTTTTCTAGAACTTTTACCAAAGTCCAAGACTTAGTCTTAGACAGTGGACGACACTCTGCGATTTCAACTGTGTCGCCTAGGCCACACTCGTTGTTCTCGTCATGTGCGTGTACTTTAGTCGTACGTTTTACGTATTTACCGTAGATTGGGTGTTTTACGAAACGTTCGATAGCAACAGTGATAGACTTGTCCATCTTGTCGCTGATTACACGACCTTGTTGAGTACGTTTTACTTCGCTCATTATGCGCCTGCCTTCTCAGTCAAAACAGTTTTCACACGTGCGATATCACGGCGTACAGCTTTCAGAGTATGAGTTTGCTGTAGCTGACCAGTCGCAGCTTGCATGCGCAAGTTGAACTGTTCACGTAGCAAATTCATTAGCTCAGCGTTAAGCTCTTCAACGCTTTTCTCGCGTAGATCTTGTGCTTTCATCACATCACCTGCTTAGTTACAAATGTAGTTTTGAAAGGCAGTTTACGTGCCGCAAGACGGAACGCTTCACGTGCCAATTCTTCAGGTACACCACCCATTTCGTACATAACCTTACCAGGTTGGATTTGGGCTACCCAGTACTCAACGTTACCTTTACCCTTACCTTGACGAACTTCAAGTGGTTTTTCTGTGATTGGTTTGTCTGGGAACACACGGATCCAGATTTTACCTTGACGCTTAACGTGACGTGTCATTGCACGACGTGCCGCTTCGATTTGACGAGCAGTTAGACGACCACGGCCAACAGCTTTAAGACCGAATTCGCCGAAGCTTACATCAGTACCTTTAGCTAGACCACGGTTACGACCAGTCTGAACCTTACGGAACTTAGTACGTTTAGGTTGTAGCATCTGTCGACTCCTTACTTACGGCCTTTACGCTGCTTCTTAGGCTTGTCGCCTTTAGGCTCTACAGCGTTAGCTGCTGGCATACCACCTAGGATTTCACCTTTGAAGATCCAAGTTTTAATGCCGATCACACCGTATTGAGTGTGAGCCGAAGAAGTTGCGTAATCAATGTCAGCACGTAGAGTGTGTAGAGGCACACGGCCTTCACGGTACCACTCTGAACGTGCGATTTCAGCGCCGCCTAGACGACCGCTTACTTCCACTTTGATACCTTTAGCGCCTAGGCGCATTGCGTTTTGTACTGCGCGCTTCATAGCACGGCGGAACATAACACGACGCTCTAGCTGAGACGCGATGCTGTCACCAACAAGTTGCGCATCTAGTTCAGGCTTACGTACTTCAGCGATGTTAATTTGCGCTGGTACACCTGCAATTTTAGCTACAGCTGCGCGTAGCTTCTCAACGTCTTCACCTTTCTTACCGATAACAACGCCTGGACGAGCAGTGTGAATAGTCACACGGATGCTCTTAGCAGGACGCTCGATAACGATACGTGATAGAGACGCTTTTTTCAGTTCACTTGTAAGGAACTGACGTACCTTGAAGTCGCCGTCTAGGTTGTCAGCGAAATCTTTGGTGTTAGCAAACCATGTAGCATTCCAAGGCTTAACGATGCCTAGACGAATACCATTTGGATGTACTTTTTGACCCATTGCTTACTCTCCTAGTCTCTAGCGATCTGCTACAACAACAGTGATGTGGCTTGAACGCTTCAAGATACGATCCGCACGACCTTTAGCACGAGGCATAATACGCTTCATGGTTGGGCCTTCATCTACAAAGATTTTTGCGACATTCAGATCGTCAATATCTGCACCTTCGTTGTGCTCCGCGTTAGCGATAGCAGACTCTAGAACTTTCTTAACTAGTGCAGCAGCTTTTTTGTTGCTGAACGTTAGGATTTCTAGAGCTTGGTCAACAGATTTACCACGGATTAGATCCGCAACTAAGCGAGCTTTCTGAGGCGAAATGCGAGCAAAGTTATGTTTAGCAATTGCTTCCATTATCTACTCCTTAGCGCTTCTTAGCTTTCTTATCCGCAGCGTGACCGCGGTAAGTGCGTGTTGGTGCGAATTCACCCAGTTTGTGACCGATCATTTCATCAGTTACAAATACTGGTACGTGCTGACGACCATTATGGACAGCGATGGTCAAACCGATCATCGTAGGGATGATCATTGAACGACGGGACCAAGTCTTAATAGGCTTTTTGTCTCCGCTTTCCACCGCTTTCTCTACCTTCTTCAGCAAGTGTAGGTCAATAAAAGGACCTTTCTTGAGAGAACGTGGCATGGCGATTCCTCTTTATATAGATTACTTGTTACGACGACGTACGATGTACTTGTCAGTGCGTTTGTTCTTACGAGTCTTGAAGCCTTTAGTAGGCATACCCCAAGGAGATACTGGGTGACGACCACCAGAAGTACGGCCTTCACCACCACCATGTGGGTGGTCAATCGGGTTCATTACAACACCACGAACCGTTGGACGGATACCGCGATGACGTGATGCACCTGCTTTACCAAGTTCACGTAGCATGTGCTCAGAGTTACCAACTTCACCGATTGTTGCACGGCCTTCAGAAAGAACTTTGCGCATCTCGCCAGAACGTAGACGGATAGTTACGTACGCACCGTCGCGAGCAACGATTTGAGCGTAAGCACCAGCCGAACGAGCTAGCTGACCACCTTTACCAGGCTTAAGTTCAACGTTATGTACTGTTGAACCTACTGGGATATTACGCATTGGTAGAGTGTTACCAGCTTTGATTGGTGCATCAACACCAGACTGAATAACATCACCAGCTACAACACCTTTAGGTGCTAGGATGTAGCGACGCTCACCGTCTTTGTAAAGAACTAGAGCAATGTTTGCGCTACGGTTTGGATCGTATTCAAGACGCTCAACTGTCGCTGGAATACCATCTTTAGTACGTTTGAAGTCAACTACACGGTAGTGATGCTTGTGACCACCGCCGATGTGACGTACTGTGATACGACCCTTGTTGTTACGACCACCGTTCTTAGAGTTTTTCTCTAGAAGAGGTGCGTATGGCTTGCCCTTGTGTAGGTCAGCGTTAACAACTTTAACAACGTGACGACGACCAGGGGAAGTCGGCTTACATTTAACAATAGCCATTTTTAACTACTCCTGTTATTCCGCGCCGCCAACGAAGTCAAGATCTTGACCTTCTTTCAAAGTAACGTACGCTTTCTTAACGTCGCTGCGGCGACCTTGGCGTAGACCTTGACGTTTGGTCTTACCCTTAGTGATAAGAGTATTTACAGACTTAACTTCAACTTCAAATAGCTTTTCTACAGCTGCTTTGATCTCTTTTTTAGTCGCATCTTTAGCTACTTTGAAAACGATAGTGTTCGCTTTCTCAGCTGCCATAGTTGCTTTTTCAGAGATGTGCGGTGCACGTAGAACTTTTAGGATACGCTCTTCAGTGATCATGCTAGCATTTCCTCTACTTGCTTAACTGCTTCTGCAGTCATTACAACTTTGTCAAACGCGATTAGAGATACTGGATCGATACCAGCAACATCACGTGCGTCAACTTTGTATAGGTTACGAGCAGCTAGGAATAGATTCTCATCTACTTCGCTAGTCACGATTAGAGCGTCAGTTAGCTCAAGCTCTTTAAGCTTAGCAACTAGCTCTTTAGTCTTTGGTGCTTCAACTGAGAAGTTATCAACAACGATTAGACGCTCTTGACGAACAAGCTCAGAAAGAATGCTCTTCATAGCACCACGGTACATTTTTTTGTTTACTTTTTGGCTGTGATCTTGTGGTTTCGCAGCAAAAGTAACACCACCTGTACGCCAGATTGGGCTACGGATTGTACCAGCACGCGCACGGCCAGTACCTTTTTGACGCCATGGCTTAGCGCCACCGCCAGAAACTTCTGAACGTGTTTTTTGAGCACGAGTACCTTGACGAGCACCTGCTGCGTACGCAACAACTACTTGGTGTACAAGAGCTTCGTTAAACTCACGTCCGAAAGTAGTTTCGGAAACAGTTAGTGCATCGGCACCTTTAACCATTAGTTCCATTACTTACTCCTGAGACGTTATGCTTTAACAGCTGGTTTAACGATCACGTTGCCGCCAGTTGCGCCTGGGACTGCACCTTTAATAAGAAGCAGGTTGCGCTCAGCGTCAACACGTACGATCTCTAGGTTTTGAGTCGTTACACGCTCAGCACCCATGTGACCTGCCATTTTCTTGCCTTTAAATACGCGACCTGGAGTCTGACATTGACCGATAGAACCAGGAGCACGGTGAGACAATGAGTTACCGTGAGTCATATCTTGAGTACGGAAGTTCCAACGCTTAACAGCGCCTTGGAAACCTTTACCCTTAGATGTACCAGTAACGTCTACTTTCTTAGTTTCGTTGAATAGTTCAACAGTTAGTTCTGAACCAACTTCGAACTCTTCGCCGTTTTCTAAACGGAATTCCCAAAGACCGCGACCAGCTTCAACGCCAGCTTTAGCAAAGTGACCTGCTTCAGCTTTGTTTACACGGTTAGCTTTCTTAGAACCAGCTGTAACCTGGATTGCTGCGTAGCCGTCAGTTTCAAGAGTTTTCACTTGAGAAACACGGTTAGCTTCAACCTCAACAACTGTTACTGGGATAGAAACGCCTTCTTCAGTAAATACGCGGGTCATGCCCACTTTACGACCGATTAGACCAATCATACTTCTAATCTCCCTTAACCTAGGCTAATTTGAACGTCAACGCCCGCAGCAAGGTCTAGACGCATTAGAGCATCAACAGTCTTGTCTGTTGGCTCAACGATGTCGATTAGACGCTTGTGAGTACGGATTTCGTACTGGTCACGTGCTTTCTTGTTAACGTGTGGAGAGATAAGAACTGTGAAACGCTCTTTACGAGTTGGCAGTGGGATTGGACCACGAACCTGTGCGCCAGTGCGCTTAGCTGTTTCAACGATTTCCGCTGTAGAAGCATCGATTAGTTTGTAATCGAAAGCTTTTAGGCGGATACGGATACGTTGGTTCTGCATGAGACAGAGCTCCAAATTCAATAAATTACACAAACAATATCGCCACTCAAACTCGTCAAGACGAGAGAATGCCGATTGATTTATGTGAAACCGTAGCATCCAAGATTAGGACGCATTGTCAGTTAATTTTCGATTAACTATCCCTATATGCCAAAGTCACCTTTGAGGATAGTTTTTCCGAAGAAAAGATAGCTAATTGTATTAACCGCGAACATAAGCTGAGTATACATTACCTTGCAAATCCTTAGATTTGCTCGCTCCTCACTGCTCATTGGTTCACAACTGGCTTAACCAGTGCGCTGCATTATACAGATCACACTTTAGGTTGCAAGCGCTGAGTGAAAAATAATCGGGAATATTCCAAACCCCATACATCCCTCTTCGCTTGGTAGCCATTAAACAAAAAGGACGCCGAAGCGCCCTTTTCTAAACTGTAATCGTAATAGCGGCTGCTATTATTTCTTACCGCTTGATAGTGCACCGAAACGCTTGTTGAAGCGATCAACACGGCCGCCTGTATCAACGATACGTTGCTTACCAGTGTAGAATGGGTGACACTTGTCACATACGTCTAGGTGGATAGACTCTTTACCTAGAGTAGAGTTGAACTCAAAAGAGTTGCCGCAAGAACAAGTCGCTTTTACTGCTTTGTATTCTGGGTGGATACCAGCTTTCATGGGATAACCTCAATAGTAGGCCGTGTCGCTATACGAATCTAAGCCGCACACCACACGCAATTAATAATAAAATGGGATACCGCATCAACTAATTGCCGAAGCCATATCTCAAGGCGCGATATAGTAAAGAATCACATTGCTCGGATCAACACATTTGGCAACTTTTTCGCCACTTTTTTAGCCAGACTAATCATAGAGGCACGATTCACGCTGAATCATATTGCTTTACTCGAATTTCCATACCGATTTTAATAGACTCTCATTTCCTTTCCCTCTTTTTTAATAGCTAAGAATTTATGCGTCCAACCATTGCTAGAGTGGCATTACCCGTTCCGCTCGACAAACAATTTGATTACGCCATTCCGGGGCACCTGTTTCCGATCATTGGTGGACGCGTTTCCGTACCTTTTGGACGCCAAACGTTAGTTGGCATCGTCACCGCGATGGTTAATCACTCGGACTTTCCCAAAGATCAACTCAAGCCAATCAAAGCAGTTCTTGATTCTCAGCCGATATGGTCTGAAAAGCTTTATTCGTTGCTGACTTGGTGCAGCCAGTTCTACCAATACCCACTTGGAGATACGCTACACAATGCGATGCCAGCAGCTCTACGTAAAGGAAAGCCTGCAGATTTTGCGACGCTACAAGAGTGGCAAATTACCGAATCCGGTAAAGACAAGCTGATGCAAGGGCTTGATCGTCGAGCGGTCAAACAACAGAAGGTCTTGCAAATGTTGGTTAACGGCGCTTTGCCTCACCAGGAATTTGTCGACCAAGAGATAGCCTCAACAGTACTAAAGTCTTTAGAAGAGAAAGGCTGGATTGAACGTATCGAGAAGAAGCCTGCAATCATCCAGTGGGGACAGCACGTTGAATGCGACGTCGAGAAGCCAAAGCTCAACCACGAACAAGCGCTGGCTATTGCGAGTGTAAATAGCCAAACAGGTTTTGCTTGCTATTTATTAGAGGGAGTAACTGGCTCTGGTAAAACAGAAGTTTACTTAAACCTTATCAAGCCAGTTTTAGAGCAAGGGAAACAAGCATTAGTTTTAGTACCTGAGATCGGTCTAACGCCCCAAACCATCAACCGCTTTAAACGCCGTTTTAATGTGCCAGTTGACGTCATCCACTCCGGGTTAAACGAGACGGAGCGTCTGAATGCGTGGCTTTCTGCACGCGACAAAGCGGCCGGAATCATTATCGGCACACGCTCTGCCCTACTCACTCCCTTTGCGGATCTGGGCATCATTATTGTCGATGAAGAACACGACTCCTCATATAAGCAACAAGACAGCTTGCGCTACCACGCTCGTGATGTCGCGGTCATGCGTGCGCACAAGGAGCAAGTGCCTATTGTTCTGGGCTCAGCCACACCTGCACTGGAGACATTGCACAATGCCTTGTCAGGCAAGTATCACCATTTAACACTAACCCAACGAGCTGGCTCTGCCGTACCAACCACCAATAAAGTGTTAGATGTAAAAGGTCAGTATTTAGAAAGTGGCTTATCTGCCCAACTGATTGCCGAAATGCGCAAGCATTTAAAAGCTGGCAATCAAGTAATGTTGTTTCTTAACCGCCGAGGCTTTTCGCCCGCTTTGATGTGCCATGAATGCGGTTGGATTGCAGAATGTAAACGCTGTGATGCGTACTATACGTTCCACCATTACAGCAACGAAATACGCTGCCATCACTGCGGCTCACAACAACCGGTAATTCATCAGTGTCAGGGGTGTGGTTCAACTCAACTGGTTACCGTCGGCGTAGGAACGGAACAACTCGAACAACAATTGGCTCAGTTATTTCCAGAATACAACGCTATTCGCATCGACAGAGACAGCACACGTCGCAAAGGTAGTTTGGAAGATGCCCTTGAATCAATTCGTAAAGGTGAACATCAAATTCTGATTGGCACCCAAATGCTGGCTAAGGGGCACCATTTTCCAAATGTAACGCTCGTTGCTCTTTTGGATGTTGATGGCTCTCTCTATAGTAGCGACTTCCGCGCTTCCGAGAGACTAGCGCAGTTGTTTATTCAAGTCGCAGGTCGTGCCGGCCGCGCAAGTAAACCTGGCGAGGTTATCCTACAAACCCACCATCCTGAGCACAGCTTGCTGCAGGCCCTGCTTCAAAAAGACTATCGCCACTTTGCTATGACTGCTCTGGAAGAACGCAAACTGGCTCAGCTTCCGCCTTATAGTTTCTTGACTCTGTTCAAAGCAGAGGCAAACCAAAGTGAGGTAGTTGAAGACTTCCTGCGTCAGGTTCGTTTTACGTTAGAGTCACACCCTCTGTTCGATGGTTCTTGTATGGTATTAGGCCCAACTCCTTCACCTTTGGCTAAGCGGGCTGGTAAATACCGCTGGCAACTATTACTACAAACTCAACATCGTTCATTGATGCAAAAGTTATTAACCAGTGCCAAACCTGCTATTGAGTTGTTGCCAAATGCTAAGAAAGTACGCTGGAATTTAGACATAGAACCACAAGATCTCAGCTAGCAAACGTTTAACTATGTAATGAATTACCATTTAATGTGACCAAAATCACACCGAGATTGCAATTTTTGTTAAACAGACCGTAACTTTCACTTTAGAAATGAATAGACTATCCAAATTAGAAAAGTCTAAAGTGACTTGTTTGCACAGGCTTAAATTAAAACAATGACTATTCCCATAAATTGATATCGCGGTGAAGAATCCATTTTCCCACTCGTTAACACGAACTGAGCGAAGAGCAAACACAGCTCTAACTCGGTTGATTACTCTGATTTCAAACCGGAATAACGTCACCTTGGCAAAAAATAAATGAGAGGTTAAAAACTATGGCGACAATGAAGGATGTTGCCCAGCTTGCGGGAGTGTCTACGGCTACGGTATCTCGAGCCTTAATGAATCCAGAGAAGGTCTCTTCTTCTACAAGAAAGAGAGTAGAAGAAGCCGTACTTGAAGCGGGTTATTCTCCAAACTCATTAGCGCGTAACTTACGTAGAAACGAATCAAAAACCATTGTTACTATCGTTCCCGACATCTGTGATCCTTATTTTTCTGAAATTATTCGCGGTATTGAAGATGCAGCCATGGAACATGGCTATCTAGTCCTTCTGGGCGATAGCGGACAACAGAAGAAACGCGAAAGCTCTTTCGTTAATCTCGTATTTACTAAGCAGGCAGATGGAATGCTACTGCTTGGTACAGATCTACCATTCGATGTCAGTAAGCCAGAACAAAAGAACTTACCTCCGATGGTAATGGCGTGTGAATTTGCGCCTGAACTCGAGCTTCCGACAGTACATATTGACAACCTGACCTCAGCATTTGAAGCGGTGAATTACCTGACCCAATTAGGTCATAAAAGCATTGCTCAAATCTCTGGACCAGATACAGCAATATTGTGTCAGTTCCGCCAACAAGGCTACCAACAAGCCCTGCGCCGTGCCGGCATCAATAAAGATCCACAATATAGTGTCATTACTGAATTCTCTTTTGATGGCGGAGCAAAAGCCGTTCGTAAACTGCTCGAATTGCCAGAGCCACCAACGGCTATTTTCTGTCACTGTGACACAATGGCCATCGGCGCAATTCAAGAAGCGAAAAAGCTTGGCTTACGAGTCCCGCAAGATCTCTCTGTTGTGGGCTTTGATGACATTAACTTCGCTCAGTACTGCGATCCACCGTTGACCACTATCTCTCAGCCTCGCTATGAGATTGGTCGACAAGCAATGCTAATGATGCTCGAGATGTTAAAAGGCCACGACGTGCATTCAGGCTCGCGTCTGCTTGAAACTAATCTCGTCATTCGCGGAAGTGCAGCGCCACCACAGCGCCCTTAACCTAAAGATTAGTATTCATCCCTAAAGCGGTGCTAAGGCGCCGCTTTTTATTTACCCTCCTGCTTTTTGTGTATCCCTGAATAAATATAAGCGAGAACTGAAACACACCCCTATACTCGGGCGTTGTCGCGCTTTAGCTATCAAGATTCTATCAATAGGGTGTTTTCTCAACTCGTTCTGGATTAACATATTTGCAAGAATCCTTGATGACCAGAAATAACCGTGGCAAATAGAGATTATGTAAGACGGGGGCGAGGCGCCCCAAAAAAGTCGACAAAAAAACAGCCGCCGATAAGAAAAAAGCCTTGGCGTAGTGGTCTGCTCGCTATCTTGCTAGTGGGTAGTTTTGGCTATGGTCTTTACCTTTTGAGTAGCGATCCAGAACCTAAACAGCCTGTAGTGAAACAGCCAACAACCACTGTAAGTAAACCAAAACCGAAAAAAGATTTGCCGCCACCACCAGAAGAAAAATGGGAATATGTTGAGTCACTACCGAAACGTGAAGTTGAAGTTGTGGCCAAAGAAATTGAAGTTTCTAAAATTCCTTACATCATGCAGTGTGGCGCGTACAAAACCCAGGCACAAGCAGAAGAGCGCAAGCTTGCAATCGCATTCCAAGGGATGTCGAGCAAGATTCGTAAGAAAGAAGGCAGTTCATGGTATCGCGTGGTACTAGGTCCGTATAAGTTCAAACGTGATGCAGAACGTGACCGTCATAAACTGCAACGCGCGAAAATCGAGCCGTGCGCGATTTGGAAAGAAAATCTTTAAACTCAGGCCCTAGGAGCTAAGATCCTAGGGCCTTTCTTTTTGCCCCCTTGAATCCCCATTTCTCCTCCCCCATATACTGAATTAAATCCAAAGAGAAATAATCAAGAGGTCGACTGTGACTACCATTGTATCTGTACGTCGAAATAATAAAGTCGTCATCGCGGGTGATGGCCAAGTATCTCTAGGCAATACCGTAATGAAAGGTAATGCGCGCAAAGTTCGCCGCCTATACAACAACCAAGTACTAGCGGGCTTTGCCGGCGGTACTGCGGATGCCTTCACCCTTTTTGAGCGCTTCGAAAGCAAACTGCAAATGCACCAAGGTCACCTAACCAAAGCAGCAGTTGAGCTAGCCAAAGACTGGCGTAGCGATCGTGCTCTGCGCAAGCTCGAAGCCTTACTTGCCGTTGCCGACGAAACCGCATCGTTAATCATTACCGGTAATGGTGATGTCGTACAGCCAGAACACGACCTGATTGCGATTGGCTCTGGTGGTGCTTACGCACAAGCAGCAGCAACCGCCCTACTAGAAAACACAGATCTAGATGCTCGTGAGATCGCGGAAAAAGCTCTCAATATCGCGGGTGATATTTGTGTCTTCACTAACCATCACCACACGGTAGAAGAGCTAGACTCAACAGTAGAGCCTGAAAAACCAACCGCGTAATCGTAACGAAGTAAGGAAAGAATATGTCTGAAATGACGCCTCGCGAAATCGTTCATGAATTGAACCGCCACATTATCGGTCAAGAAAAAGCCAAGCGTTCGGTTGCGATTGCACTTCGTAACCGCTGGCGCCGCATGCAGCTTGAAGAAAACTTGCGTGCCGAAGTGACGCCCAAAAACATCTTGATGATTGGTCCTACTGGTGTTGGTAAGACCGAAATCGCACGACGCCTCGCAAAACTGGCAAATGCCCCTTTCATCAAAGTTGAAGCGACAAAATTCACCGAAGTGGGTTACGTTGGTAAAGAAGTTGAAACCATCATCCGTGATCTAACAGATGTCGCGGTAAAAATGACGCATCAACAAGCGATGGAAAAAGTGAAGTTCCGCGCAGAAGAGCAAGCGGAAGAACGTATTCTTGATGCGCTACTGCCACCGGCACGTGATAGCTGGGGTCAAGCAGAGCAAACGGAAGAGTCTTCTAACACTCGCCAGATCTTCCGTAAGAAACTGCGTGAGGGCCAACTAGACGATAAAGAAATTGAACTCGACGTAGCCGCACCACAAATGGGCGTAGAGATCATGGCGCCTCCTGGTATGGAAGAGATGACTAACCAGCTGCAAGGCATGTTCCAAAACCTCGCTGGCGACACAAAGAAAAAACGTAAGCTGAAAATCAAAGACGCAATGAAAGCGTTAGCGGAAGAAGAAGCGGCGAAACTGGTAAACCAAGAAGAGCTAAAAGAAGCAGCGATTTTCAACGTTGAAAACAACGGCATCGTATTTATCGATGAGATCGACAAGATCTGTAAACGCGGTGAGAGCTCAGGCCCAGACGTTTCACGCGAAGGTGTTCAGCGCGACCTACTTCCATTAATTGAAGGCAGCACAGTATCAACCAAGCACGGCATGGTAAAAACAGACCACATTCTGTTCGTTGCATCTGGTGCATTCCAAGTGGCAAAACCGTCTGACTTGATCCCAGAGTTGCAAGGTCGTCTACCAATTCGTGTTGAGCTAGAAGCACTAAGCAGCAACGACTTCAAACGTATTCTAACAGAGCCGAAAGCCTCTCTAACAGAGCAGTACGTTGCGTTGATGAAAACGGAAGATGTGGACATCGAGTTCACAGAAGACGGCATCACGCAAATCGCGGAAGCGGCATGGACGGTCAACGAAAGCACAGAAAACATCGGTGCTCGTCGCTTACACACCGTAATGGAACGCTTGATGGATGAAATCTCTTACGACGCAGCGGAGCAATCTGGCGCTAAATTCGTTATTGATTCCGCTTACGTGAAAGCGCGCCTAGGCGATACGATTGAAGATGAAGATCTAAGCCGATTTATCCTATAAATAGTAAGATTCAATTAGCCTAGTGAATTACATTGTGTAAATGTGCACACTTGGAAACTTTCATTTGGTTAATGTAAGTTCATTTAAGCCATTACCGTCACGCCACTTTTAATAGGGATGACACTGTGTAATGGCTTTCTTTATCTACCTAAGATTTTGTAGCTTATAGTTCGTCACAATGCTCGTTAGGTTTGACAGTAAGGTCTTGCAAAGATGTGGATTGCACTGTTTGGTCAAGCAATGCTGCTGATGTTCCAACCAAAACAGACACAACAACACCACTAGATGTAATAGTTCCTTTCGGACCAAATACTGGCGCAGAAGCGATCACACCTGCAACACTCGCTGTTCCAGTAATAGCCCTACCAAGCGTTTGATACAAAGACATAAAAACTCCATTATTAATAAGTAGAAAAAGGGTTGCCGTCGGCAACCCTTTTTATGGAAAAACAAACTTTGCAACGTCTCGTTATCTAACAAGAGCACCGTATGCATCAAATGATATATATTTATAAATTTCCAACATCCGTACTCTTATTAGGTGAACTTAATTCTATCGTTCACTTCACAACTTTTATCTCTCCATTATTGAACAGTCTCCTAAGTCAAAGTAGGTAACAGCAATTTCAACATAGCCAGAACTAAATAGTCTAAGCTCAAAATTAAATGTTCTCTGAAAACTTACTTAGTTGTTAAACATTTAGAATTCTTTCCAACTTCCCTTGGAATCAATTATTTTCAGATATATGTCCTCTTAGTGAAGTTCCTATCGTTTCACTCTTGGAGGACCTATGCCGACCGATAACCTTCACTACCATAAACAAAAGAAACACCAAGAAAATGAAATCCTAGAGCATGCTGCTGAAATCCTAGCTAACCGCTACGTTCGAGGTAATGCCCTTTGTAACCCTGAAGCAACCAAAGAGTATGTTAGATTCAAACTAGCCAGCGCGGAGCACGAGGTTTTCGCTCTGCTACTACTTGATAACCAGCACCGTGTCATCGAGTTTAAATCACTCTTTAAAGGCACCATTGACTCCGCCAGCGTTTATCCGCGCGAGGTCGTCAAAAGCGTCTTGGAAGTGAATGCAGCGGCAGTCATTCTGGCGCATAACCACCCTTCTGGTGACCCTTCCCCATCTCAAGCGGATAGGCGTATCACACGCAAGCTTATCGACGCTTTAGCGTTAGTGGATGTAAGGGTGCTTGACCATATCGTTGTGGGAGAAAGTAGTGTCTCGTTTGCAGAAAAGGGGTGGATATGATCAACACTATTTATGGTGGTGTTTCTTTAGCGCCACAATTGCGTCAGCAGTTGGAGAAGCTATTGAAGGGGTACTCTTTACCTGACAATGCCAAACAGTTGCTCTTGACTTGCCGCCAATTAAGCTACTACCGCCATGGCCGAGGCATTCACCCTGTTGAAGTGCAGTTCCAACGCACTGCAAATTCAGAGCCCTGGCAGATTGTCTTCTTTATCAGCTTTTCTTACCCATTTGAGAGCGCGCTCAACGTTCAGCCTGAACTGTACTTTCATCTTGCCAAGGGATGGTGTTATCAGCCCGATACAGGGGCGGTAAACCTTGAACATCCAGAAGTAATCGACCTTCTTCAGGTATGGATGAAAACGTTCGCTCGGCATCTTTCAAGCATGGATTTTGACGAAATCGATTTATCCATCGTTGGAAAGTAAGCCTCTGCCCCCTTAATCACGACACTTCATGACGTAGGTGTGACAAATTTCGTCGTATCATTTTTGCTTAAGGCATTGATACGACAAGCTTTGTCGCGCCTTTTTGATATTGTCATACCCAACAAAACGAACCTTGTTGAACTGACCATGACGCCACCTAACCAAACTCAGTATCACCTTGAGCTTATCTTGGCGATTTACAACCTTATTCCTTACAATAAGAAAGTCACCGCCAGGCAAATTCAAGCTCAACTTTCCCCGCTTGGTTTAGAGCGCTCCTTGCGTACTATCCAACGTAATCTGTCCGCTATCTGTGCCATGTTTCCCAATGTAATGGTGGATGATAGAGACAAACCCTTTGGTTACCAAAAAACCGAAACTCTGAAGATGAGCACGACGGCTCACGAAGCGGTATTGATCTATTGGCTCATCGAGTCAACCAAGCATCATCTGCCTAGCAGCCTTGCTCCACTCTTAGATGACCTCCTTTCGAACATAACTCCTGAAGACATCAATAACATTCAAAATCATTGGTCATCCAAAGTTCCTATCACAGCCCCAACCCCATTGAGTAAACACGCTCAAGTCGATATCCAAATTTTTCAGATTGTATGTCTAGCGACACTTCAACAACGTCTTATCTCATTAAAGATAAACAAAGGAGACGGCACTCTACACCTAACTAACGTTCAACCAATAAGTCTCGTACTCCATCACGGCTGCCCTTATCTCGTTTGGCGTACACACACGCATACCAAGTTGAACACCTTACTTCTTAGCAACATCCAGGAGGCCACCATGTCGAGCTTTCGCTTTGAGCTTCAAACAGATGCGACTCTGCTCTCGTCTGAAGTTAAAGAGCTGTTTGATATCGCTGACTCTCATCTTGAATTAAACAAAATAGTACCGTCTAAAACTTATTATGGAGAAATAGAATGAACCTATCTAAACCCCTGCTTACCATCGCTCTCTTTACGGTTCCTTTAGCCTTAATCGGATGTGGCGGCTCTTCTGGCGGGCGTGACAATAACGACTCAGGGCAATCATATCAATTTGGTGGTGCAGTACAGAAAGGTCCTCTACAGCCTGGTTCAGTCGTCACCACATATGAACTTAACCAAGACTTAGAAAAGACCGACATCTCTTACACCACTCAAATAGAGGACTATGAAGGTAATTACAACATGAATGAGCGATTCAATACGCCTTATGTCGAGCTCGTTGCACAGGGGAATTACTTTAATGAGCTGACAGGAAAAAGTGATGAGCAGATGCGCATGAGCGCTTTTGTCGATATGAACGCAACGACACAAGTGAACTTCAATGTTGCTACAGCGGCCATGAAAGCAAGTATCATGGCAAAGGTACAAGCCGGACAGACCTTTGAGGAGGCGGTGCATGAGGCGACCGCTGAGCTGCTAAGCCTTTACAGTTATGATCCTGAGCAATGGGCAGATGGCATTAACTTCTATAACGTCAACCTTTCTAACGCTGGCGATACCAGCACTGTGCTACTCGTGATCTCTGCAAGTACTTTAACTATGGCAACCGAAAACGGACTCACGTTAGAGCAACAAATCGAGAAAATTGGTCAGGTATTGTTAGAGCCTAACTCCGTTCAGTTTGAAGAAATGAAACAAGCTCTGACCAAGTACAGCCTAGCACTGTACAAAACAGCAGCTTACGAGAACACTCAGAAGTACTACGCAGACAACGGTCTAGACTTTGATATTCCACACGTAGATTACTTTATCGATGTTGATGGTGACGGCGTGCTACCTAACAAAGACTTGCCTGTGTTTGCTTACACTGGCGGTGTTAATATCGGCTCTGATGAAATCGGAGGACTACGTCCAGCTGGTGCATGGGCTATCGACTACCAAGGTCGTCCTATGACGTTCGAAGTTATTGGTGAATTCCAGCACGGTGAAATCGCATCAATTGAATACACTGATACTGGCGTTAGTATTTGGTATCGTCTAACGGATGTAGACTTTGAAGGTCAGTCATTCGAAGACTGCGTTACGGTTAATACAGTAAAGCCTGCACCTGCTAACTTTCCATGGAAGGCATGTGTAACTCTAACCAAATAGTAATCTTCAGCAGATCGAAAAAATAGGAGGCCTAGCTTCCTATTTTTTTGTCAGACTCCCAATGTCATTATAGAGCACAACGAAGCGTACTCAGAAATAATACATGAATAACTAAGTACGTGAGACGGCATTTACACTGACACAGACGTAGGGGCCTGAGAACGGATACCATTAACACTACTGATGTTATCGAGGCCAATCTACCAACAGTGCATGACCGTACCACCGAATGCTGCGTGCTTATTTAGCATACCCCGAATGGCAAGTTGAACCTAAGAGACCATATGCTTCTCCAGTTATCTCTACACTTATAATCAATCTATAGAGCAATCACGTTTCGAAATACTAAACAGATGAGCAGATTAATATTAGCTATCATCCCTGACTAGTTCCAAAGCAACGTTTTCCTTCACCATAATGCTTCGTTCTATTTTTGGCAAAGTAACTGAGTCTTGTAAAGAGGGCCTGGTATTTGTTCTCGAAGTCGTATTTATTTTGTTCTAAATAATGCGTACCTTTATAAACAAGTTGAACCAACCTATCTGCATTATCAACACACTCTCCTAGTGCGCTATTCCATGCATCCATAATGAGTCTTGCTAAACTTTCTTCATTATCTCTATAACCGCTACTCCAATATCTATCTTTATTAAAAAACAGGACAAGGTGATAGTGGTCATTTGTAGATTTATTCCTTTCCCTACACCAAACATACCGTAGGTGACATGGATATACCCTTTTACCACTCGCTTTCATTCTTTTTTCTTGCGCTTTTATTTTTGCCTTCAAGGATTCAAAGAATCGTTTAATGATATTTTTTTGATTAAATGTATTGTTCAAAATCTCATCTCTGAAAAGTATGTCTTTTTCACTGTCAGAAACAGGAAGTCTCAGATCCAGTCTTAACGCATGAACTCTCTTATAGTCTTTTAATACTTTAGACATGGTTAATATAATACGATCTAGATAGTGTTTATTGAGTTGATCGACCGGATAAAGAACCTCTAAACCTTTGTAAGTATAAGTCATCATTCATTCTCTTTGGTATTCATCCAAAGATATGAATTACTGTGTTATTTAATACATGGTATTTAAGGAGAGCATACCAATTCTACTGAGGTAGAGTGTATAGGATATAAGTACTTAGTTAAGTGAGTATGTATGGTTAACTATATATTTAATTATGTATGTATTTATGTATTTATGTATGTATATTAACCATACCAACATATCTAGTAAGCGTTAATTCTAAGCCCCCTGTACAACACATGCGAAAGAGCGACTCTGAAGTTAGCTACAACCATGAATGATTAGTGACAATCAACTTTTAACTTACATCACTGAAAAAACTACATTGTAGTTTGAAAGATAAAGGTTGAGCAGATTGAAACTACATTGTAGTAAATGTAAGATACTGGCTGATAAAAATTACTATTTAAGAGGGTTTAATTATGGAAGATTACGATGTAATGATTAAAGATGAAAACATGGGAAAGTTCTATACTAATCAGCTATCAACACATGGTATTAGAGTAGTATGGGACGAATCATTAAGTATTAAAGAAAATGAAAACATAATAAATACTACTCTTAAATCATACTCATTTGAAGATTGCAAAAGGATTGTCGGGAAAATAGAAGAAAAATACAATTCAATTTTATACATAAAAAATGAAATACGAAAAAATGAAAGATTTTGTAATTTTTCATGGTTTTACATTCAAAAGAAACTATCCGGAAAACTATCATTAAATCCAAATGGAAGCAGTTTTAAAGAAAGAGTAGACTGGGTAGTATCATATATAAGAAAGGTAAATAGAAGCAAGCATAGCCATATTGAACTAGAGAGGGGGATTGTAAGAAAGTGGTATTTATCACTTGATAAAACTGAGATCATTTCATGGTTGAAAGATGATGAAGAAAAAATAAAGTGGGCATGGAGCTACATACTTAAACATGAGCCTTTGGTTATTAAATACATTTGGAATAATAAAAGCTCAACGCAAGACCTGAAAGATTTCATTATCGCTTTTTTTGATGCAATTGAAGAGAACAAAAGAGAAATCACTATTAAGAGGATAAAAAAGGCATGGGATCAAAAGAAGTTTAGAGATAAAGTTCAATCTAAAAAGCAATATTGTATAAACTTATCTGAAAGCAGCAATGAAAAACTTAAAGCTATATCAATTTCAAAAAACATGAAAAGAAATAAAGTTATAGAATCACTCATAAGTAATGAATACTTAAGGCTATAGGAACCTCGCTGTATTGCTTTTAATACTCATATTAGTTTACTTAATCGTCTCCTATTTGATTTAAGTTAATAGTGTACATAAAAATTTATGTCTATACTGGGCACATTGGTTACTAGCACGAAATCTCCATGAAACAATCTCTACAGATCTGGCTTGAAGCCGCTCGTCCAAAAACATTACCTCTGGCATTGGTCTCTATCTTAACAGGTAGCGTGCTCGCGTACTCGGCGGGTCATTTCTCACTGACGATTGCCATCATGGCTTTCGTAACCGCGACATTGCTGCAAATTCTGTCCAACCTGGCAAACGACTATGGCGATACCGTTCAAGGTACAGATAACGACAAACGCCTCGGCCCATTACGAGCGATGCAGTCTGGCGCGGTAAGTGCGAAACAAATGAAACAAGCAATTATCTTTAACATCGTTCTGACCGCTATCTCAGGCTTGGTGTTAGTTTTCTATTCACTAAGTTCATTGGAAAGCATTGTCACTTTTATCGGGCTGGGAATTTTGGCCATTCTCGCAGCCATTGCTTATACCATGGGTAGCAAACCATACGGTTACGTGGGGCTTGGCGATATATCAGTGTTCTTGTTTTTTGGTCTACTCGGCGTATCCGGTACCTACTTCTTGCATACTGGTCACGTAGACACCACGCTATTCTTACCTGCTTTAGGCTGCGGTTTAATCGCCGTTGCAGTACTCAATATCAACAATATGCGTGATATAGAGAACGACCGAGAGTGTGGTAAACGCACGGTGGCGGTACGCTTAGGTCAACGTAAAGCCAAACAGTACCACTTTATTTTACTTGGCGGAGCTATACTTGCCTTTGCAGCTTACTTGTTAATTCAAGACAAACCCGTTTGGATTAGCTTGCCATTTTTACTTAGTATTTATTTCGTGGCCGATCATGGTAAAGCAGTTTGGCATACACAAAAGCCCGCACAGATAGCACCAATGATGCCAGTCATCGTGAAATGTTCTCTAGTCACCAACGTTTTGTTTGCAACAATTGTGGTAGCTCAAACTCTAGTAAGTTAAAAAAGGATTGTCATTGCATTGACTTAATGCCTAGATATACTCAAAGACAACCAATTTCTGTTTAGAAAGGTACGCTATGGAATACAATACCTCAGCACTCTGTGATATCTACCTCGATCAGGTAGATGTGGTTGAACCAATGTTCAGTAACTTTGGCGGCCGCGCTTCATTTGCCGGGCAAATCACCACCATCAAGTGTTTTGAAGATAATTCATTGATCCGCGAGACATTAGAGCAAGATGGACTTGGTCGCGTTTTGTTAATTGACGGTGGCGGTTCCCTACGTAAAGCCCTTATCGATGCAGAAATCGCGACCATTGCGGAAGAAAACGAGTGGGAAGGCATTGTCGTTTACGGTTGTGTTCGTGAAGTCAATGAACTTGAAGATATGAATTTAGGCATTCAAGCCCTCGCTTCTATTCCTGTAGGAGCGACCAGCCAGGGTATTGGTGAATTGGATGTACCAGTCAACTTTGGCGGCGTCAGCTTCTTACCTGAAGATTATATTTATGCCGATAGCACCGGAATTATCCTGTCGCCAGAACCATTGAATATTGATTTAGAGTTGGATGAGGAAGCATAGCGAGTCTTAGACGTCTAAGTTATAGGGCCTTCTCTTGGCTATCAGGCATAGAGCTTGTCCAAAGATTTCCTACTCCCCCAAAACACAAACACCCGCTTAGCGCGGGTGTTTTTAATTTGGAATGAAGAAGCCGAATTATTCCACTTCATCCATTTTGCCAAGCAGTGCACGAATGCGCTCTTGCCATTGTGCGTGCTCTTGCTGTGCTTGTTGTGCTTTTTGCTCTAGCTCTTCACGTTGAGAGCGAAGCTCGTTCGCTTCTTCCGCAAGTTTAGCTTTATCTTCTTTCAGCTCTTCGACTTCCATCTGAAGAAGAGTGATTGTGTCAACTGCAGTTTGAATTTTAGATTCTAGTTGTTCTAGTACTTCAAAAGACATCTTGGCCTACCTATGTTATTCCGTTGGGACGATGTGCGAGATTGATGCACACCTAACCTATATAAGGTTCATTCTACTCAGCGTCGCGATGAGAAACACTCACTATATTCGATATTTTGCATCATTCGGTCAAAAAATCAGCGCAATCTCACTAAACGCTGACTTTTCTTGTCGCCGAAGCATTTTTGAGCAAGGATTTTGCGTCCCACTACGCTGAAAATCGCTCTAAGTATTGATCAAATTCAAGTTAGATAAAGTAAAAGCCTCGCAAAAAGGCAAACGTTTACTCGACCTTGTGATAGAATCGCCGCGCAAATTCTTCTTCCCTCTTGCTTACTTGGAGACATCATGAAACGCGATTTAGCAATGGCATTTTCCCGTGTGACTGACGGTGCAGCCCTGGCTGGTTACAAATGGCTTGGCCGTGGCGATAAAAACGCAGCCGATGGCGCAGCTGTTGAAGTTATGCGCACGCTACTGAACAAAACAGATATCAGTGGTGAAATTGTCATTGGTGAAGGTGAAATAGATGATGCGCCAATGCTGTACATTGGTGAGCAAGTTGGTATTGGTGGTGATGAAGTAGATATTGCAGTCGACCCAATTGAAGGGACGCGTATGACGGCAATGGGACAATCGAACGCACTAGCCGTACTTGCCGCAGGTGAGAAAGGCAGCTTTCTTAAAGCGCCAGATATGTACATGGAAAAACTGGTTGTTGGCCCTGGTGCAAAAGGCGTAATTGACTTAGAAAAGCCGTTAAAAGAAAACCTAGAGAACGTAGCAAAGGCCCTGAACAAGCCACTTGATACCCTAGTCGTTATTACCCTTGCGAAACCTCGCCACGATAACGTTATTGCAGAAATGCAAGCAATGGGCGTGCGTGTCTTTGCGGTGCCTGATGGTGACGTGGCTGCCTCTATTCTGACTTGTATGCCAGACAGTGAAGTGGACATGATGTACTGTATTGGCGGCGCGCCAGAAGGGGTTGTATCAGCAGCGGTAATTCGAGCGCTAGACGGTGACATGCACGGTCGTCTGCTTCCTCGTCACGAAGTAAAAGGCGATACTGAAGAAAACCGCATTTACGGCGCAGATGAACTAAAACGCTGCGATGAAATGGGCGTAAAAGCGAATGTTGTCCTCAAAATGGAAGACATGGCTCGTAGCGACAATGTGGTATTTTCAGCTACAGGCATCACTAAAGGTGACTTGCTGGAAGGTATCTCTCGTCAAGGCAATATGGCGACCACAGAAACGCTGCTCGTGCGCGGTCGATGCCGTACTATTCGTCGCATTAAGTCGACTCACTACCTAGATCGTAAAGATCCAGAAGTACGCGATATTATTCTTTAAGCATTTCTCGAGGCTCTCGCTCAGTCTGAGCTTGAGCCTTTCTTTCCGCACAGCCGGACAGTAGATTCTGAATCACCTCGTTCCTCGCTGTTCAGAATGACGACATATATTGACTCATATGAACATAGCGCCTACAAATCCACACTCAAATTAAGTCAACACTTTTCTTTACTAACCCTATCGCGCATAATATGTACTGACGTATAAATGGTGGGTATATGAAGACCGTAGATAGGATATTGCAAATCGTTAAGCGTGATGGCTCCGTCACTGCAAAACAACTCTCTTCTGAGCTAGGGATGACAACCATGGGGGCTCGTCAGCACCTGCAAAGTTTAGAAGATGATGGCATTCTTTCTATCCATGACGTAAAAGTAAAAGTCGGTCGCCCTGCTCGTCATTGGTCTCTCACTCAAAAAGGTCATGAGCAATTTGCTGACCGTCACGGTGAGTTGACTATTCAGTTTATAGAAGCTGTCGAACATATCTTTGGCAAAGATGGACTGGAAAAAGTCACATCAGAAAGGGAAAAACTCACGTTACAAAGTTATCGTCAGCATCTTGAGCAATGCGACTCTCTGCAAAGCAAACTAGAAACACTCGTCACATTAAGAGAGCAAGAAGGCTATATGGCAGAGCTCGAGAAAGATGAGAACGGATTCATCTTTATCGAAAATCACTGTCCGATTTGTAAAGCCGCAACTCGCTGCCCAAGCTTGTGCCAATCAGAATTAAGTGTCTTTCAGTCTTTACTTGGACGTGACACCAAAGTAGAGCGTACCGAACACATCATTAGTGGCCAAAGACGCTGCGTTTACCGCATCCAACAACTGCAGTAACCACCACAACCAAGCATCGACATGCCGCACTTATTCAATCTCAAGCTTGAAAGCTTCTCTTATAAGTGAGACGGCTGAAGAATTCATCCTCTCTCCTCTTTCTAGTGGTATAGGCTTTTAGTAACTAAAGGCAATTTCCATAAGGATTTGGAGAGCATCGATGTCTACTCTACGTCATATCCCATCCCAAACGCTTCCTCCATTCGATGAAATGGTTCAAATGGCAGAGCGAGACCCAGAAGCTTTTGAGCAATTTCGTCATGAGATGGCGAAAGAGATGATCGAAAGCGCATCAGAAGATATGAAAGAAAGATTGTGGGCTCAACAAAGCCACATTGATAGAGTCATCAGCACGTGTAAAAACCCTCA
Source organism: Vibrio sp. 1069 (assembly GCF_033340555.1). Lineage (NCBI taxonomy): Bacteria > Pseudomonadati > Pseudomonadota > Gammaproteobacteria > Vibrionales > Vibrionaceae > Vibrio > Vibrio sp. 1069. The sequence continues at coordinate 202,979 of NZ_JAWOWP010000004.1, read as the reverse complement.
TCACACCAATGTGGTATTGATGAACGAGTTGCAAAAACAGGTCGTAAAGTTCAAAGCAGCGCTAGAAGGGGAAGCGACACCGACACAAAAAGCGGATGTGGTTAGCTTAAATGCGTTTAAAGATAGGGATGATTTTTACTAAAAGGCAGGAATAGACTCTAGAACCCTAGAGTCTTATTCCAAAACATAGAGCTATACTTATTCCGGCTCAGGGCCATATTGGTTTGGTCCTGATGTTCCCTTTAAGAAACCACATTCAATTAGAATCCATAAACCACAAATCAGAGAAATGGAAGCAACGAACACCTGTGGGGTCGACGGCTCTTGCGCGGCAGGGCTGGTCATTGGCGTGGCAATTCGTCCGATAATCAACGGAATATTCAGTGCTAGCCAACAGATCGATTTGTTGCGGTCGTGCCAACGCTTGGTGGTGATCGCCAAATCAGGGATCAACAGAACCACCAAGAAAATAGGAAGAAGCACATAGGAGAGAGTAGGAAGCAGTTGGCTGATACCGGCACCAAAGCCTAGAATGGACACATAGTAAATGACGTTCCAAATCCAGTAGGTTTTACGGTCTATACGTCCTTGAAAAGAAAACAGTAACTCTTTAGTCGACATCAAATTTTACCCCAAAGTAGAAAGGTTATAGATTAGCCGAGTCGATATAGTTTGGAAAGGACACCGAAAGCTTAGATGCCCACAACGCCCTTATAACTAAGAGCGAGGCTGAGAATTCGTAACAATAACCCCTCGCTATTCTCGGGCAATTCAGCGCAACCTAGTTCACTACCTTTTGGAAGCTATCTATATCCATGTCTCGGATATTGACCGTTAAACTGTGTACGTGACTGGCTTGCTCTTGAAGTGTCGCCATCAAGGCTCGTGACAGTTCTCGCTTTTGTTCTTGGGAGCGGCCAGATAACAAATCAAAGTTGATATGGATAAAGTCGAGGCTATCTCCCTCCTCCCCTATTAACCAATTGTGGCACCGGCGCGTTCTAGATTTCACAGACGCGAGTTCAAAAAGGCCACTATCTAACGCAGCTTTATGTAAGTCTTCCAGCAAACCTTGTACATTGACTCGTTCTTCCACTGAGTTCGAATACTCTAAAACTAAGTTTGGCATTTTGATTCCTTTCTACAACATAATAAATTCAGTGCGTAGTAATACCAATCTAGCCAGTAATTTCCGAGGAATGAACTATCATTCTGTCTACACGATCACCAATCGATTGCTTTTGATAAAAATAATAGAACAACTTCGACTCCAGAAGGAGAAAGAAAGCCACATAAGACATGATACCAATCATGATCTGTTCCTATTATTCTGTTATATTCCTACGTAGATTTTTTACATTAATAGACTATTTACATTAAAAATAAGGGAGATATTCCTATGCGTCGTCCTGTAGTGATGGGTAACTGGAAACTAAACGGCAGCAAAGCAATGGTAACTGAGCTGCTAACTGGTCTTAACGCTGAGCTTGAAGGCGTTGAAGGTGTTGACGTAGCAGTAGCTCCACCTGCACTTTACCTAGATCTGGCTGAGCGTCTAATTGTTGAAGGCGGTAACAAGATCATCCTAGGTGCTCAAAACACTGACCTAAATAACAGCGGTGCTTTCACTGGCGACATGTCTCCAGAAATGCTGAAAGACTTCGGTGCTTCTCACATAATCATCGGTCACTCAGAGCGTCGTGAATACCACAACGAATCTGACGAGTTCATCGCTAAGAAATTCAACTTCCTAAAAGAAAACGGTCTAACTCCTGTTTTCTGTATCGGTGAATCTGAAGCTCAAAACGAAGCTGGCGAAACTGAAGCTGTATGTGCACGTCAAATCAACGCAGTTATCGACACTTACGGTGTTGAAGCTCTAAACGGCGCAATCATCGCTTACGAACCAATCTGGGCTATAGGTACTGGTAAAGCAGCAACAGCTGGAGACGCACAACGCATCCACGCTTCTATCCGCGCACTAATCGCAGCTAAAGACGAAGCAGTTGCAGCACAAGTAATCATCCAATACGGCGGTTCTGTTAAGCCAGAAAACGCAGAAGCTTACTTCTCACAGCCAGACATCGACGGCGCTCTAGTTGGCGGTGCTTCTCTGGATGCGAAGAGCTTTGCAGCCATCGCTAAAGCAGCGGCAGCAGCTAAAGCTTAATTTCGCTTTTAATAAGCAGAAATAACAAAGGGATGCTTAGGCATCCCTTTTTGTTTTTCTTCATTCACCGACGAGTCCTTGCGAGTTTCTGACACCTGCTCACCGCGCACTCGGCCAGCCAACCTGTCCCTGACGCCTTCCGAGCGACTTCAGAATACAGCCAGAGTAATGCAAAAAAGGGAAGCCAAAGCCTCCCTGCAGAACCAGCCAAATGGATTTATGCTGATTCAGATACTTTCATGGTCGGCTTTTTAGCCAGTTCGGCACTCGACTGCTTTTGGTACAGGTTTTCATAGCAGTAGTTGGGCGCAAGCAGGAAACGGATCCCATTACCCGCGGCAGGACATAAGCATTGTTAATTATTATCATCACCAACTACAAAGAGGCTCCTTAATAGGAGCCTCAAAAACATTAAAGAGAGAAACCTCAGGTTTAATCGCTGCCAAACAGATCTCGGGTATAAACTTTGTCTGCCACATCTGCCAACTCATCCACCATACGGTTGGACACAATCACATCCGCAGCCCGCTTGAACTCGGTTAAATCACTAATCACGCGAGAGTTGTAAAACTCTTCCTCTTTCAATACTGGCTCATATACCACCACTTCAATCCCTTTGGCCTTGATACGTTTCATGATGCCCTGGATGGACGAAGCGCGGAAGTTATCGGAGCCAGCCTTCATGATCAAACGGTAAATGCCGACCACTTTCGGGTTACGCTTCATGATAGACTCAGCGACAAAATCTTTCCGCGTACGGTTGGCTTCTACAATTGCACCAATGATGTTGTTCGGCACATCCTGATAGTTAGCCAGCAACTGTTTGGTATCCTTCGGCAGACAGTAACCACCATAACCAAATGAAGGGTTGTTGTAGTGATTGCCGATACGCGGATCCAGGCCCACACCTTCAATGATCTGGCGAGCATCCAGACCGTGTGCTTCGGCGTACGAGTCCAGTTCATTAAAGTATGCTACGCGCATCGCCAGATAGGTGTTAGAGAACAACTTAACCGCTTCGGCTTCCGTCGAATCGGTAAACAGCACCTGAATGTCTTGCTTCTCTGCACCTTCCACCAGTAAGGCAGCAAAAGTTTCCGCACGCTCGCTACGCTCACCGACGATAATGCGTGATGGATGCAGGTTATCGTAAAGCGCTTTGCCTTCACGCAAGAATTCTGGTGAAAACAATATATTGGTACAACCTAACTCTTGTTTAACCCGCTCGGTATAACCCACAGGTACGGTCGACTTAATCACCATCACCGCCTCTGGGTTTATCGCCATCACATCTTTGACCACCGCTTCCACGGAAGAAGTGTTAAAGTAATTGGTGATTGGATCATAATCCGTCGGGGTCGCAATGATGACAAAATCAGCACCTTGATACGCCTCTTCTTTATCCAGTGTGGCCTTAAAGTTCAACGCTTTATTTGCCAGAAAGTGTTCAATTTCTGCATCAACAATCGGTGACTGCTTTTTATTCAGCAAATCGATTTTGTCTTGAATAATATCAACCGCAACCACTTGATGATGTTGTGCCAACAGCATGGCGTTAGATAAGCCTACGTAGCCAGTACCTGCAACTGCTATTTTCATTCTGTTATCCCGAAGATTTAAAACTGGCCATAGCATAACAAAACATCAAACTACGCGGTAGAGAAGGTATTGGCAATACTCTCTTTTCATTGGCAGCGTAACCACAAAATTTATTATTTTAACCATTGAAAACAAAAAGGGCGGCTTATTCTACCGCTCCTTTGATTACTACAATTGTGATTCTAAGTAACGCCAACAGGCTTTACGCATACGAATTTTATTGACTTCAAAATAGTCGCTGCCATATGCCCCGGTGAAAGTAACTACGGAACATAGTGTAATCCATCGAGTTAACCTCTGGTTAGCCAAATGACCGGCACCTGTGAGCCAGAGACAGTTATAGCCTTCGCCACATTCATAACAATAAATCAATCAGATCGACACATATAGAACGCATAATCAACAAAAATCGCCCTTTGACACTATTTACTTCTCTCAGTCCCAATCTCCCCTCTTGCTGAGGCAAGGACTTTCATAGTAATCTACGTCGCTGTATCAAAGCATTTCTTCTTACGGAAGAGCAAATTTCTGCACCTTCGATAGCTGAAGAACAGTCATTGTTTTATTCAAGGAAGATAAAAATGGACGCCCGGCGTGTTATGGAAAACGCAAAACCGTAGGGCGGTAGCGTGTCAAAAGATGAAATATAAGATTCCTCTTTCCAAATTGATATCGATAGTATCAATCGCATTTGTGTTGACTGCCTGTACCAGTAAACCCAGAGAAGTAAACGCAAAAATACCTTTAGTAAGCCAATCTTCGATTGAAGTTAGTGGAAAAATTATTTCCGAAAAATACTGGCCAATATTATCAAATCCGTCAGCTTCTTATCTGCAGCATTCCTCCGCTTCTATTTATCTTGGTAAACCATATACATCTGCTCTAGGTAATCAATGCCGTACACTGGATGTCACTCAGGCCGACCAAAAAAGTGTTCATATCGCCTGTTTGTTTACGACAATGGATGATCAAGCAGGTCAGTGGTACATCACTCCAGATATTGTTGAAGACGCTTCGCTTTTGAACCTATAAGTACAATATATTATGAGTAATACGTTCAATAAATGGTTAGGTTTAACAACTATTTTTTCACTATTTTCTTTTCCAGTCAGCTCCAACGAACTGACTCTCAATCAAGCTTCTACTGCCGTTCCAGGGCAACTTGAACAGGTCTCCGCCGCACCAAATCAACAGTTAGAAGCTGGCACGTTTTCTAAAGAAAATAGACGCAACTTATTATTACCGGGAGAAACCGACGTTCGGCAACTATTACCCTCTTCCGGTGAATCGCTTCCTCCGCCATACGGTGCAAATCTATTCGCCGGTGGCTATGAAACAGAAAGGACAGATGGGCTAAACGACAACTACCTGATTGCTCCGGGTGATAAAATTAACATCTGGCTTTGGGGCGCTGTTAACTTTAGTAATGTCTTAACCGTCGACAATCAGGGCAACATTTTTATTCCCGAAGTCGGCCCGATCAAAGTGCTAGATGTTCGAGCCAGCGAGGTCAACTCGCTTGTGTCCTCAAAGATTAAGAGCGTCTATACCAGAGACGTCAATGTTTATGTCAACTTGCTCACCTCGACCCCTGTAAGTATTTTTCTTTCTGGCCCGGTCATCCGTCCCGGACAATATGCAGGCATGGCTTCTGACAGCTTGCTTTATTACCTCAAGCGTGCTGGAGGCATTGATCCTGAACGCGGCAGCTATCGTGCAATTGACGTTCTAAGAGATGGTGAAATCGTCACAACCGTGGATCTGTATGACTTTATTCGTTCCGGAACTTTACCAAAAGTAAACTTTAAAGATGGTGACGTCATTTTAGTAAAACCACAGCAATCAGCTGTCACGGTATCCGGAAGTGTACGCAACCCGTTCAGATTTGAACTGGAACACCTCAAAACTCCGGGCTCTAAGCTCGTTGAGTACTCCAGACCTTTGGCAAAAATCAGCCATGTAGGTGTGATCGGCAACCGCGAGGACGGCCCGTTCTCTTTGTACATGACCTACAAAGACTTTCAGTCATTTATACTTCAGGACGGTGATAAGGTTATCTTTAATGATGACCTTCATGCACAGGTTATTGATATCCAGGTATCCGGTAGCTATTTGGGACCGTCTTATTTTGCGGTCAAAAAACGCGCCAAACTGCATGACTTACTGAATCACATCCCTATCGATCCGCAGTTAGCGGACCATGACTCCATCTATATCTTGCGTAAAAGTGTTGCTGAGCGCCAGAAACAGATGATCGAAGAGTCTCTCAATCGTCTTGAGCGTAGCGTGTTTACCGCACCAGTCTCTTCAGACGGTGAAGCGGCCATTCGGGCCAAAGAAGCCCAAATGGTATTGCAGTTCACTGAACGTGCAAGGCGTGTACAACCTCTAGGTAAAGTCGTTGTCTCTGATAGCAGTCGCATAGCAAATATTTTGCTGGAGCAAGGAGATACCATCGTTATTCCATACAAGACCGACCTCATTCAAATTGGAGGCGAAGTCTTGATGCCACAGGCCGTAGTGTATAACCCCGATGCGTCAATTGATGATTATATTGCTTGGGCTGGCGGCTTCACTGAACGAGCAGAAGACTCTCGCATAGCGATTGTTCGCGCCAATGGACTTGTTGAGTTTGACAGTCCGAACCCGCTGAAAAAGGGCGATCAAATCCTTGTACTGCCGAAAGCTGATGAGAAAACGATGCAGGCGGTGAAAGATATCACCCAAATTATCTATCAGATCGCAGTGGCCGCTAACGTTGCAATAAACTAATTGCAATATACTAACGGCATAAAACCAACACACAGTGGAGATAGGCAAGTAGTCAAACTCCACTTCAATGAATCAATATGGCACAAGTAAGCAAACGTAGTACGCTAAAAGTTTGGGGAGATGTCATCTTCGCCATTTTTTTACGAGAGATTAAAAGCTCTTTTAACGATAAGTTTGGATTGAGCTGGGCACTAATTTCGCCAATGATCATGGTGGTGGTGCTGGTTGGCATTAGAGGTTCCCTAGACAGTGGACAAACCCATGGTATGCCAACCGTCTTCTTCGTGACATTCGGCGTTGTCCTGGTTCAGTTTTTTTTAGGCGTGCTAGAAAAATCTTCTGCTGCGATCAATAAAAACAAACCGTTATACGCATTCAGACAAGTCCAGCCAATAAGCTCGGTACTGGCCTTGGCTGGATTTGAGCTGCTGGTAAAAGCTTTTCTCGTACTACTGCTTATCACTATCGGCTATTTTTTGCAGTTAAAGTCAAATATTCAGGATCCTCTGGAACTGATACTGATTGTATTAAGAGTATGGCTTATTGCGACCTCTGTTGGCTTACTGCTTGGGTTAGCCAAGTGTTACGTTCCGGAAATGGACAAGCTACAAGCTCTGATAACCCGACCGATATTTTTTATCTCTGGCATCTTTTTCAGTTTGCAGGATGTCCCTCAGGACTACTGGCTATTTCTGACCTGGAACCCTCTTTTGCACGCCGTTGAATTGTCTCGTTACGCGGCATATCCAAATTACGGTGAGACCGGGATAAGTTACTTTTATCTCGACGCAGCAACCATCACCTGCGTGTTTTTCGCGCTCGCTTGCTATCAAATAAGCTGGAAACAGGCCATCAGTCGATGATGATTGTTCTCCATGCTCTACACAATCATGGATAGCCAAAGCAGCAACAATGAATTGAGAAATATGAACCAGAAACAAATTGAACAAAAGTTTGAGCAATTCAAAAAAAGCATAAGCCAAGCAGAATTTGATGACCTCGGCTTCTTAGCCGCCAAAGCGGATGAACTATCAAGTACGGAGCCTCTCCTTGCACAACGCATTCAGCTGCGAATAACTCGTGTTAAGCAAGAAAAACTGAATAAACGCTTTAACGCTTTCAAGACTTCGCACACTCAGGCACAGCTAAGCAACACAGCCTTTTTAAGCGCTAAAGCAGAACAACTTGAATCAAGTGATCCAGAGTTGTCTAAACGTATTTACGAAAGAGTAGAGAACCTGAAAATTCTGGAAGCTCGCTCTAATCAGACTCACCCCATCACAAGCCGAGTAGATGCCCCCGACACGACCATCGCAGAAGAAAAGACCAGCGACCAGAAACCAGACTCTGAAGCATTGGAAAACAACAAGCGCCTTACCCAAAAACTGAAAGTGTGGCTAAAAACACCATTTTCTCTTTTTGTACTTGTTCCAACATTGGTCTTCGCTTTTTACCAAACCATTTGGGCTTCCGAGCGATATGAAAGTCAAGCCAAGGTCATTGTTCAGCAACCTGATGCCACGGCAACGATGGACGCTTCCATGGCGATTCTGAGTGGTCTGGGTGTGTCGACCAAAGGCGGTTCGGATACAGAATTAGTCAAAGCATACATCTACTCGAATGATATGCTGCTGTACCTTGAAGATGCGCTGTCTTTGCGAGCTCACTTTAGCTCCAGTGATATAGACTACTTCAGTCGAATACATGACAGTGACACTAAAGAGGACGTAATTGAATACTACAGAAAGCGCGTTAAGGCAGAGATAGAAGATAAATCCGGTGTCATCAGTGTCCACGCGCAAGGCTTTACCCCTGAGTTCGCGCAAAAACTGGCGAATACCATTGTAGACCGTTCGGAATGGTACATTAACTCAATTGGGCACCAACTTGCCGAAGCTCAACTCAAGTTCATCCAAGGTGAACATGCCCTTGTCGAGGATAAACTCCAACAAGCTCAAACAAAGTTACTCAATTTCCAGCAAAAGTATAATCTGTTGGATCCCACAGCAGAAGGCATGGCAGTTCAACAGATTGCTTACGAGTTAGAGGGTAAGATAACGCAAAAAGAAGCAGAGCTGAAGGGGTTAAGATCGATTATGAGTGTCAAAGCCCCCCGAGTCGTCGCGCTGAATAATGAACTGTCGGCTTTACGTGCACAGCTTGATAGTGAGAGAAGCAAACTAGTTCAAAATGGAGACGAAAAAACGTCTGTAAGCGAAATTCTGGCCCAGTTTACCGATTTAAAAATCACAACTGAATTAGCGCTTAAGGCTTATACGTCTTCACAGGTATCGCTTGAAAAATCTCGGATAGAAGCCTACCGCAAGCTGAAATATCTTATTGTAGTCGAAGCTGCCACGGTTCCCGAAGATAGTAAATATCCGGACACCTTTTATAATATAACCCTTTTCGCAATTCTTGCCTCAATGCTCTTTGCTATTGGCAAAATAATTATCTCCACCATTCACGAACTAAAATAAGGTAGCCTATTTTTTCAAGGCTATCGCACCACAACACAAGGCTTAAAGTAACAATGCTAAATCCATTAAATAGAAAAGGAATCATCCTTGCCGGTGGCTCCGGCACCCGTCTCTACCCACTAACCAAGGTAGTAAGTAAACAGCTAATGCCCGTTTACGATAAACCGATGATCTATTATCCAGTATCCAACTTGATGATGGCTGGCATCACTGAAATCTTGATCATCGCAACACCAGAAGAAGTTCACCGCTTTGAGCGTCTGTTAGGCGACGGTTCTAATTGGGGTGTGAAGTTTGAATATGTTGTTCAACATTCTCCTGATGGCCTAGCTCAAGCGTTTATTCTCGCGGAAGAGTTTTTAGCAGGCTCACCAGCCGCACTTGTCCTGGGTGACAACCTGTTTTATGGCCACGATCTTGCGGCATCACTGCGAAATGCCAATCAGCAGCAAAGCGGTGCGACTGTTTTTGGTTACCACGTTTCAAATCCAACTTCTTATGGTGTCGTCGAGTTCGATGACGATGGGAAAGCGATCTCAATCGAAGAGAAGCCTGCACAGCCTAAATCCAATTACGCGGTTCCTGGCCTGTATTTCTTTGATAATAAAGTCGTTGAATTTGCAAAGAACGTTAAGCCATCTCCTCGTGGTGAGCTAGAAATTACCGATGTTATCGATCAATACCTTCAGGCAGAAGAACTACAGGTCGAAGTCATGGGTCGGGGGACTGCATGGTTAGATACCGGCACATTAGACGATTTGCTGGACGCTGCGTTATTTATTCGGGCAATTGAAAAGCGTCAGGGTTTGAAAGTGAGTTGTCCGGAAGAAATCGCTTACCGTATGGGGTATATAGAAGATGCTCAGCTGCGTGACATTGCACAGCCTCTGGTCAAATCTGGTTACGGTAGGTACTTACTTGATCTTCTTGAGCACAAAGTATTTTAACCCCCCCCCCCCGTAAAGAGGCAGAGTATCCTTTATTCAACCACGACTATAAGTCATTGACAATCCAATCAGAAATCAAAAAATCATGAAATTTATAGACACCACTATTCCAGACGTCAAAATCATCGAACCCCAAGTTTTTGGTGATGATCGGGGCTTCTTTATGGAAACCTTCCGTACCACACTGTTTAATGAGCAGTGCGGTGAGCGTGAGTTTGTTCAGGAGAACCACAGCAAATCTGCGCATGGCATCTTACGCGGTCTGCACTATCAAACAGAGAACACCCAAGGAAAACTGGTGCGCGTCGTAAAAGGCGAAGTTTACGATGTCGCCGTGGATATGCGCCAGGACTCACCAACCTTTGGCCAGTGGGTTGGTGTACTGCTTTCTGCTGAAAATAAGCGTCAACTTTGGGTTCCTGAAGGCTTCGCACACGGATTTTATGTTACTTCTGACGAAGCAGAATTTGTCTACAAGTGCACCGATTATTACAACCCGAGTGCAGAGGTGTCAGTGAAGTGGGATGACGAAAGTCTAAACGTTGAGTGGCCACTTGTTGATGGACAACCACCAAAACTGTCTGCAAAAGATGAAGCGGGCCTGAGCTTTGTAGAAGCACCAAAATTTTAACCCGGTAGACGTGCTTTATTGATTAAGGCGCCAAGAGGCTCTATGAAGTTTTATTTTTCCGTCGTATCACATCAACATCACAATGTGATTTTCATGCTCAACACGATTCGTCGCCTAGCATCACATGAAAAAGTGACGGTAATTTGCCGCGACAATAAAAACAACAGTCAACTCGAAGAATATTGTAGGAAACACAATGTTGTTTACTTAAGCAATGATCGGGAATTTGGTTTTTCAACCAATAACAACCGCAATTTCCTGCATGCCATAGAGTTAGGAATGCAAGCTGATGATTACTTTATCCTGCTGAACCCTGATGTGTTTATCGACGAGGAAAATCTCAACAAACTTATTGAGACTTTGCGCCAAAAGCAGCCCAAGATAGCGGCTCCTAACCTTTATTTAGATCATAAACTTTCGCTTTATGACGATAATTTGCGCCGCTATCCAACGTTAATCAATTTTGTAAAAAACTATCTTTTTAACGACCGTAGTACCGTTATCGATAAATCGGCACCAGAGCACATTCAAGGGAAGTTTTGGGCAAGTGGTGCATTTATCATCGTCAAGGCAGGTACTTATCTTGAGCTACAAGGATTTGATGAAAGCTACTATATGTATTGTGAAGATGTGGACTTTTGTCGAAGAGCAAATCTGAAAGGAGAAGATATATCCTTTTTTTACCACGTCACTGCCGTGCATTTTCGCCATCGATGTAGCCATAAATTTTTGTCTCGTGCTTTCTTTCGCCATGTAAATAGTGTTATTAAGTACAACTTAGCTTTACTTAACCTACATAAGAGCCGCAGTTGTTTGCATAGCAAACAAGATAAACTCTTCCCAAAAGTTAAAAAAAGCCAATAGTAGAAACCATGGAGCAAAAATCATCCTTTGCAGCGGTAGTGGTCTACTACCACCCTGACCAAGATGCTCTGGCCAATACAGAGAGGCTTGCACGTTACTTGCCAGTGGTAGTGATTGACAATAGTGAACACCCTAACAAACCAAAATGGCGCAGTAGCAACATTGTCTATATTGCCAATGGTAACAACTTAGGTGTCGCTGTCGCCCTTAATCAAGGTATTGATTATTGGCAGCAACACAATATACAGTGGTGCTTTTTGTTTGACCAAGATAGCCAAATCGACGAAGCCTTTATTCAGTCGATGCAAAAAGCCTCTGAAACGTTGAAGCATCAAAACACCGCTGGCATTGTACCGATCTATTATGCGAATAACTTAGGAAACTACGGCGCTCTTATTCAATTAAACAGATGGCAGATCAAGCGAACGTTACCTCAAAATTTGCACAAAGATAAACTCTACCCTGTCTCTTATGCCATTACTTCAGGTAGCCTCATTAACTTAGCGAACTACGCTGCGATTGGCCCACATGAAGAGTCACTGTTTATTGATTTTGTGGATATTGAATGGGGGCTTAGAGCCAACAGTTTGGGCTACCAATTGCTCACGAATCCAAATGCTGAGCTTCAACATCATTTGGGAGTAGAACCTTTATCTCTTTTGGGGCGGCGAATTGTAAACCACTCGCCACTACGACACTATTACTACTGTCGCAACCTAGTGGCGATGCTTCGAAAAGCTCACGTGCCACTCATTTGGAAAACTTACGAACTATTAAAATTGCCAATTAGGCTCACACTATATAGCCTATTCAACAACAATGGCTTAAACCATTTCACAGCAATGACCACAGGCTTATGGGATGGAATAACAAGCAAAAAAGGTAAAAAAGATGAAAGTATTGATCACCGGTAAAGGCGGTCAGTTAGCTTGGGAGCTTGAGCGAACTCACCCAGAAAACGTAGATATCTTGTCACTGGGATTCGACGAGCTTGACATTAGCAATGCTGCCCAGGTAAACCAGCAACTTATTGCGTTTTCGCCAGACATTGTGATTAACGCCGCCGCCTACACCGCCGTAGACAAAGCTGAAACCGATCAAACCACGGCCTATGCCGTTAACGATACCGGCTCAGCAAACCTGGCCAATATCTGTAAAGAGATTGATGCTCAACTCATCCATGTTTCAACCGATTTTGTTTTTGATGGCACAAAAAACACCCCTTACCAAACCAAAGACCAGCCCAACCCGATTAACGTCTATGGCGCATCAAAACTGGCGGGGGATGAGAAAATCGCCCAGGTTCTTGGCGGCAATGCCACCATTATTCGCACCGCTTGGGTCTACTCGGTGAATGGCAACAACTTTGTCAAAACTATGCTGCGCTTAATGAGTGAAAAAGAACAACTTGGCATCGTTTATGACCAAGTGGGTACCCCCACTTGGGCTAAAGGACTGGCCGAGATGATCTGGTGTTTGATTGAACAAAAAGGCATCAACCAAAATACCAGTGATGAAACCACCCTGCTTCATTGGACTGATGCAGGCGTTGCCTCTTGGTACGACTTCGCTGTTGCGATTCAAGACCTTGCCGTTGAAAAAGGCATGTTGGAGAAGAAAATTCCAGTACGTCCGATCCCAGCAAGCAACTACCCGACCCCAGCCAGAAGGCCCAGCTTTAGCGTGATTGACAAATTCAGCACAGAAAAAGCCAGCGGAAAAGAAACCATTCATTGGCGTACACAGCTCTCAGCGATGATGGACGAATTAGCAGCAATTCAAGGCTAAACACCAACTCAGAACACAAGATGCCAGATAAACGCATCTCGCATTTTTAAGTTACAACCAATACAAAACAGTAAGAAACTATGAAACAACGTAATCTATTAGTCACTGGCGGCGCAGGTTTTATTGGCGCTAACTATGCACTTTATTGGCTAGCGAATCATCCACAAGACAAAGTCGTAGTTTTGGATGCTCTCACTTATGCTGGCAACCGAGCCAATTTAAGCTCTGTAGAAGACCACCCAAACTTCACCTTTGTTCACGGCGACATTTGCGACACTAACCTCATTGAAGAGCTATTAAAAGCACATCAGTTAGATACTATTGTCCATTTTGCAGCGGAATCACACGTCGACCGCTCCATCACCGGACCAGATGCGTTTATTGAAACCAACATCCTTGGCACCTACAGCCTACTGAAAGCAGCCAAAAAAGTATGGATCGATGAACCAAAGGCACAAGGTTCAGCGCCGCTGCCACACCGTTTCCACCATGTTTCGACTGATGAAGTATACGGCACACTAGAGCCTAACGACCCAGCGTTTACCGAAGAGACAGCCTACGCGCCTAATTCACCATATTCGGCATCAAAGGCCGCGTCAGACCACCTGGTGCGTGCCTACCACCACACTTACGGCCTGGAAGTGACCACTTCAAACTGCTCTAACAACTATGGTCCTTATCACTTCCCAGAGAAGCTGATTCCGCTGATCATCACCAATATTTTGCACGACAAGCCTCTGCCAATTTATGGCGACGGCCAACAAATTCGTGATTGGCTATACGTAGAAGATCACGCTCGCGGCATTGAGCTGGTACTGGAAAAAGGCCGCATTGGTGAAAACTACAACATTGGTGGCCACAACGAGTGGGCGAACATCGATATTGTTAAAGTCATCTGTCAATTGATGAACCAATACTTTACCGGTGAAGCAGAACTGCCTGCTCTTTCTCACCTTGAATTACAAGCCAAATACCCACTTGCGACAAAAGTAGCCGCAGGTGACGCGCAAGCGCTAATTACCTTTGTTACCGACCGCGCTGGGCACGATCGCCGTTATGCCATTGACGCCACAAAAACCAATCAAGAGTTAGGTTATAAACCTGCCGAATCGTTTGAAACGGGTATCCAAAAAACCGTGGAATGGTATTTAACCAACGATGCTTGGTGGAAGGCATTAATCTAACGTTATTGGCTAATAATCTATGTATAACTCAACTTCGAAAGGCATTACTTTACTAGGCGCTACTGGATTCTTAGGTTCAGCTATTGCTAATGAGTTAGACAGACTAGAGATACCTTGGATAGGTATCTCTATTGAACCGTCTAACAGAAAAAATATAGTAACTGTAGAGCCGACAGATCAAGATACTTTAGTGTCGATTATCAACGAATATCCGACGGTTATTAATGCAGCAGGATCTCTTAAACCTAAAGATTTTGAAGAAAATACAAAAGACTCTTTAGAAAAATTTTGGAAAACTGTAGAACATTTTACCCAAGTATTTGAACGGAGTAATATTAGAAAACTCGTTCATTTATCTTCTGCAGGAACCGTGTACGGTGACTCCGAGTCAGCAATACTTCATCCGGAAGAATCTATACTTAAACCGATATCATGGTACGGTAAAGCAAAAATGTTCGAAGAAATTCATTACGGACATTGCTCCAACGTATTAGATTACGATTACCTCTGCTTACGAATAACAAATCCTTATGGAAACAAAGAAAAAACACAGCATGGATTTGTAGATGTATTAATAAAGTCAGTAATAGAAGGCAGCGATTTTAATTATTATTTTGATTGCGACCCATGCAGGGATTTCATTTACGCCCCAGACATGTCTGAAATAATATTGAAACTAGTGACAGAGAATAAAACTGGAACTTATAATGTTGGCTCAGGTGAAATTTTACATCTTTCGGAAATTGTCAATTACGTAACTAGTAAACATCCCTCTACTCTCATCAAGAGAGAGTTAAAAAGACCTTCCTATGATGTAATAAATAGCTGTGTGAGTATAGATAAAATAAGAAGCAATAATTTTCATAAAAACAGCTTGAGCGTATTTGACTATATAGATGGCCGTCTAAATAAATAAAATTAATTCCGGAAGAAAAAATGCCTATTTTTAAAGCGTCAGAAATCAAAGAGTATGCCATACTAAAAGGATACGATATAGACTTTAAAGACTATATTTTTATTAATGGAATGCTAGAGCAGAAAACAAACCCTCTGTTACATTACATATTAAACTGGAGAAATGGAAATCTCATCATCCCAGGCGAATTTAACACTTTCGAATATCTAGTACAATATAGAGATGTTCTTCTTTCTGGAAAAAACCCTTTATTGCATTATTTAAGCCTAGGAATATATGAGCAGCGTGAACCTTATTTAAAGGAAGGTTCAATTAGCGAAGAAGACTATCAGAAGTTATTACTTTCCGTTAAAATTTCCGACACTTGGAACCAAGATGAAGAAACTCATGATTTAACTGAAAATGAGTTGGAGTTAGTAACGGAAATTTTCCAATCAAATGTGAATTGGGAAAAAATTAAGAATCATATTGGAGAAAGCATTTCAGAAAAAGATGATTTTTCTTTGATAATAGAATCAGCAAAGAAAATTAGTCTAAATCATAAGAAAATTAAACAAAGTGAAATAGAAGAACTTTTGTTTAATTCCCTTAAGACTGACGACAAAATAATCATCAACCTAAATGAATTTGCGCAAAGACAATACGACAAATTAATTATTGATGAGTATTATAGGATAGAAAAACTTGATTTACCTTGGGATAATTTCTTTTCATATAATCAAGTAACACCCAATGAATATTTTGATCCCATTGAGTACTATCTAGAAAACTGGCAGGAACAAAATCTCGTCATCAAAGATATATTTGATACTGAGTTTTATCTTGAAACCTATCCAGATATAAAATCGATTGGCATTAATCCACTTCTTCATTTCTTTGAACATGGCTGCAAAGAAGGAAGAATAGGTATTTTGAAAGTCGATTTCGAAAATCACATTCATTCTGGTAATTTGCCTTTTGATAGCAGCAAGAAAACTATTGCGATTGTTTGCCACGAATCCTCCGCAACTGGCGCGCCATTAGTTGGACTCAATATTGGAAACCAACTTCTAGAAACTCATAATATCATTCATGTTGCAATGCATGAATCTACAATTCATGCTTCATATAGAGACAACTGTGTTGAATTGATTGATAACCTTCGTGGGCAGGCAAAAGGAATCATTCGTGAAATCATTGCCAATATTTCTTCACGCTATCCAATCGAAGCTTTCATTTGTAACTCTGTAGAAACTTATCCAGTATTAGAAGTCGCGAGTGAGTTTAAAATTCCCACAGTATCTTTAGTGCATGAGTTTAGTGAATACACGCGACCAAAAGGAAAAATTGCTGCTACTGTAGTGCAGGCAGATAAGGTTGTCGTTCCTGCTCAATTACTAAAAAACTCTATGTTGCGCGATTTGAAAAATAACATGGGTTGCAAAATAGAACCGAACAACATTTCCATTTTGCCACAAGGAAAGCTTCCTTATATGCCAGAAGGCAATGGCAAAAACTACACCGTTGATGCGTTAAAGCGAAAATTAAAAATTGATTCTGAAACCAAAGTGATTATTGGTGCCGGATACACACAAATTCGCAAAGGTGTCGATCTTTTCGTTTCTGTCGCATCTAAAATTAAAAGAACTTATCATGGAAAATGTAAATTTGTTTGGGTTGGCGCTGGTTATGAACCAGGCAAAGACTTACAATACTCAGTATGGATAGAGAACCAAATTGAAGCATCTGGACTATCTGATGATTTTATATTCTTAGAGCATCAAAAAGACTTAGATAATATTCTATCCATCACGGATTGTTTTGTTCTTACATCTCGTTTAGATCCTTTTCCAAATGTCGTCATCGACGCTTTGGAAGCGGATGTTCACGTTGCTTGCTTCGATAAAAGTACCGGATGTGCGGAATTTTTATTTGAAAACAATGCCAACGCAAGCATTGCAACCTATTTAGATAGCGAAGAGTTAGGGCAAAAGGTTAGTGATTATTTAACTTTACCTGAGCACGAGCTAGATGCTTTTGCTAATGTAAATTCTTCTATCGTTAAAGAAAACTTGTGCTTTGAAAATTATACTTCATCTCTACTGAATTATATTGAAGAGGCTAAAACGTTAGTCGATGAGCGTGCAAAAGTTGAGCAAGTTATTTCTCAAAGCAATTTATTCGACAGTGATTACACGTCTTTATGTAGTAAAAAAGAACTCGAACTTGAACTCTACATTAAAATGTCGTTAAAAGGCATTCATAGAGTTAATCCTAAACCAGGTTTTTCTCAAGCCGAATGGATTAATAAATCAAATAACCCATATCAAGTACCTTTGTATCAAGCAATAATCGAAAATAATGGTATAGATACCCACTCTTGCCAAATCATTACCGGCTCGTGCTCAAGAAAGCCGGCAATAAAATCAGCAGTGCACTTACACCTATACTATCCTGATTTGGCTGATGAGTTTGCTTTATATTTTAACTGCCTACCACCAGGTTTTGACCTTTATGTGACCTCCTGTGATACGCAATCTGATGACAATATCGCTAAGGCTTTTTCATCGTGTGGTGTAAACAAACTAACCATTAAGCATGTCTCAAATATTGGGCGAGATGTGGCACCAATGTTTATTGACCTTAAGGAAGAGTTGACTCAATCTGGATATGATGTGATTGGTCATTTCCATAGTAAGAAATCTATTGAGACTGATGGAAATATGGGTAATCGTTGGAGAACCTATTTATTGCAAAATCTTATAGGCTCTCCAAATGCTGCAAATGAGATCCTAAGTTTATTCGAAGATAAACAAGTCGGTTTGGTTTTTGCTGAAGATCGTCATGTGGTTGACTTTGCAACTAACAAACCTTTTGCTGATGAGCTTTGTGATGCGATGAACATCCCTCGGATGGGTCACGCCCATATCTATCCGCTCGGCACTATGTTTTGGGCAAGGCCGGATGCTCTCGAACCACTATTTAACCTAGATTTAACTCCATTTATACAAGAGGAACCTCTTCCTTATGATGGGTCTTATATGCATGCCATCGAGAGATTAATTCCTCATATTGCGTCTACCATGAAATCCTCTGTAGTAACAGTCTACAGCGGCAATACTAAGTGGTAGTGATTGTCCAATTAATAGATTAAGCATCATCATTATTGACAGAAGGCAATATGATAATAATGCCTTCTGTTTATTATCAATATAATAGAAAGAAATCAAATTATGAAGAAAGCTATATTACATATTGGAATGCATAAAACAGGCTCCTCTTCCATTCAAGATTATTTGCAAGAAAATCAGACACCAACTAAAGCAAAAGACATTATTTATGCAGATTTAAAAACTGCAAACCATAGTGGACCTTTATTATACGCTCTTCTAGATACCCCAGAAGAAGATAATGAGCTTATCGCTAATAGTAAAGATCGAGAAGATATCTTAGAAAAGGCTCTTTTCTACAAAAACAGATTAAATCACTGTCTCTCATTGGATTTCAATACGATTATATTATCCTCAGAAGCTCTTATTAAACTAAATCATCAAGAATTAAGTAATTTCAAAAAAAAATTACTCGATCACGTTGATGAGGTTAAAGTAATGGCATATGTAAGACCTCCAGTTGAATATATTAATAGCGCTTTTCAACAAATAGCGAAAACAAGTTATGTAGAATTAGATTCACCTCTATCTCTACCAAACTATCAATCTAGATTTGAAAAGTTTGAAGAAGTTTTTGACAAAATTGATTATTATTTGTTCACAAAAGACTCTCTCATCAATGGAAATGTAGTTGAGGATTTTTGTACTAGAGTGGGAATTGATTACATCGGCAACGCAAACTCCAATGAGTCCTTGTCTCCTCTAGGGGTAAAAACCATTTTGGCCATACAAAAAAATAAAAAAACCTTGAATCAGATAGATGATATTGTGGACCAAATAGCCCTAACAACCGAGAGTGATGAAAAGTTCTCTTTACCAAGAAGCACCATAGAAAATTTAATTAACGCCGCCAAACCAGACATTTCATGGATGGAAAAAAAACTAGGAAAAGAGTTAAATATCATTAATTCAAACAAAATCGCAACAAATGAAGATGAATTAAAAACCATAAGTAAGAGTGACATAAATAAGCTATTGCCACTAATTTTAGATAGAAGATTCAATGAGAAAGTAAAAGAACACACCAATCTAAGTATGTTAGAATGTTTAGAGCACTACTCATCAAAAAAAATAGAATTTAATAACTCCCTTAGATTCAATGTGGAAGCCTTTAACACTTCTTATATTTCAGGATGGATGGCAGACATAGACTGCCTTCAAGAAAAATTAAATTATGAAGTTTATCTAAATGGTCAACTAGCCTCTATAAACACCGCCAACTTACCAAGAGAAGATTTAAAGAACGCTAACCTACACGATGGTAACTTTGGGTTTTATATAGACTTAGAAGGACGTATAACCAACCATAAGACAATTGTAAAAATAAAAATTAAAGACACCATCACATTCAAAAAAATGTTAATTAACCAGAAGTCGCACCATTAAACCAAAACAAGCCAACACAAGCCAACACAAGCCAACACAAGCCAACACAAGCCAACACTCAATTAAAGCTGACTTTAAGCAACACTTAAAGTCAGCCAAGGAAATAACAGCACTACTAGTTAAAACTCAAACAATCAGTTTAATAAATTTGAGACGATCGAAAAATAAATAGTGTCTACTTCGAAGGTTATTAAAGCTGTATCCAACAGAGCTATATAAATTTATTAATCCTATCACTTCGGCAATACCCCTCCTGTTAAATAAAGCCCCACAGCTGCGAGCACTGGGTAGCCAAAGGCCTCGTTAATCACCTCACTGATGGGTTGCCAGTCTAAACCATGCATACACCAAGTATCACCATGGTTTGCAAACTCACATACGGCACGGTAAACAATAACACAATGCAGCGCTGCACCAGTTTAAATGGCTCGTAGGCTTTTAAGAGCGCTAGGGTGTGTTTAGCTTTCTCTTCATCAGTAAAAAACATCGCATCTCCGGCTTGGCTTAAAGTGGTTAGGCTTTGCTTGAGTAGCTCTTGGCTGCCAAAAATTCGCTGCCACATCGCATGTCTCTTTGTCAAGTTTGTTCATGATTAGGATTGCCTCTAAGTTTAGGGGCGACAAGCGCCAAGGATA
The DNA here is from genome assembly GCF_033340555.1 of Vibrio sp. 1069. Classification (NCBI taxonomy): domain Bacteria; kingdom Pseudomonadati; phylum Pseudomonadota; class Gammaproteobacteria; order Vibrionales; family Vibrionaceae; genus Vibrio; species Vibrio sp. 1069. The sequence goes on along the minus strand of NZ_JAWOWP010000004.1, from coordinate 182,458 downwards.
CGCGCTTGACTTTGCCACCAGCGCTGTACATCAAAGCAGGGACACGCTTTGTGATGGCCGGTTGGCCAATCTCAATGGCCGAGGATGTGCACATCGGCAATTGGGTAACTGCGTTGCAAGCGTTCGATAAGCGCACGCAAAGTCCGCCATTGCGCCTCGGTGTAATTGCATTCCGCTTGCTGCTGCACATTCACCCCGCCAACTAAACAAATGCCGATGTTGCCTTGGTTATGGCCGCGAACATGCGCGCCTTGCTGCGTCATCGGGCGCCTCGCTTGCAGCTCGCCTTCACGGGTTATCACCCAATGGTAACCAATATCCCGCCACCCCTTAGCTCGGTGCCAAGTGCGGACATCGCGAGCGCCTATGTTCTGCTCCGGTTACGTCGCCGAGCAATGAATAGTGATGTATTTCAAGTATTCTCCTCTCTTTTTTCTTGGTGGTTTTCCTTTCTCTCTGCTCTCTTGCTTTCCTTCTCTACGTTTCTTCATGGGCCCCCTCTGCCCACCAGTATTCCTCAAAGCGCTGACAAAAGTGAGCAAGTTCCTGCTCCGCGTATTGCCCAACTTGCGTCATGCTCTCTCCCTTGGTTAGGTAGTGGTGACAAAACGCCAACAACCGCTGATAACTGGCGGCACTGTATCCAAGGTAACGCAATTCAAACAGCGCAAAACCCAGCGGGTGAACACGCTCAGCATGGCGAACCATGTCCATCAATGCGTCTGGTTCAGGCATGGCGGGCGAATGTTGCGTTTCTTGACTGGCGGTTTTTGCGTGGTATAGCTGAATCAATGCCTCTAATGGTGCTGAGTGCATGCGGCTCCTTATTGATGGCTACTGGCCTCGTCTCTCCTCCCCTCCTCTTCGAAAATGACGAGATGCACCTAGGGGAAATCATGTGGTTGAGAATGGAGTTAAGAGCGTGTTGTATTTGATGAGGCGAGAGAAAAGTGGAATCAGGTTTTAGACAGTTGCATCTCAGGGAGTAAGTTAGCGGGTTCTTGCCGAAATGGGATAACGCTGATGCAGTTTATTTTCCATAAAATCATTTTATTAGATTTGCTTCGCACATTAGTAGTAACTAAAGTATGAGTGGTTTTTTATAAAACGCTAAGTGGGTAGAAACGCGCGTAATAATTCTGCAGATTTGTGTTATACACACGTCCCATTTCACCGTTTGGCTGGTTGGATAGAGCTCCGGTTATCATAAGGAGCGAATCATGAGCCAAACTTACCTCCATCATGCCCTCTCTGTTCACACGGGCTCCCCTATCAATAAACTGCTGTTGATCTCTCTAGCGGATCTCGCCGATTCGCACGGGTGTTGCTTCCCCTCGTACGACTATTTAGCCAAGAGTTGTCATGTGTCGGTTCGATCAATCAAAACTCATATCAAGGTATTAATACAGCAAGGTCACGTGCAAAAGCAGCCTCGCTTTGCCAATGGCCGGCAACGGAGCAACATTTTTCAGTTGCAGTTTTCATCCCAGAGCAACGGGCCTTGCTCGTTGGCCCCACCCTCCACTCCTGCCCTCAATGAGGAACTAACTGCACCCATAACCAATAAACAAAATAAACATGATCTTGAGCAGGGCAACTCGCAACCTCCGGTCATCACCTTACTCGCCCTGGAGGGAGAACCCCCTATCGACCAAGAGTTTTATCAGCTGCTGGTCGCAACGTATCCGGCGCTGGATGTACAGCAAGAATTGCAAGCATATCTCAATGAAAAAAAGCGCAGATCACGAGAAACCATCAAGTATTTTATCAACAGTTGGCTGCGAGGTGCGGCGAAAAGTCATGCCAATCGTGTTCATATAAAACAGCGTGTGGCTCTCCCAGATCATCATGGCAAACGGCCAGAGATTCTCGAACGCTGTTTTGCTGACTACCAAAATCGAGAAAACAAACACCCAATAGAGGCCCGCATCCAAGCCATTGTTGCGCAAAAACAAGAGAGGTGAGCGGCGATGGATTGGTATCTTTCACTGGATGAACAGCGGAAAATCTTGACAAAATATGTAGATCGAGGATCAGGCCGGCCACATGATTTGTTGCGTGTGTGCCTGAACGCATTCCCTTACCCGATCAGCCAACAAAAACTAATGAACGCACTGGACATTCACAATCAAAAAACATTTATCTCTTTGCTGCGGAATGCCAACTTAGTAATTGAAATTACCCGCACCATAAGTGCTGACGGTGAGTATTATTACCGGTTAGGTGGTCAAGATTTTAAGCAGAGCTTAATATCGCGCTGGGTGGGGAAGAAAATGTCTCCAGAGTAAGAGAAATCGCATTCAATACCTTTTAATTATCTGACAGAAATGGATAATTGAGTATACATTCTCAAATTTTCAATCCGCCACCCTCAATAACTTTCCATGCGAGAAAGGAGTACTCATGCATAAAACGCTCATTTGCGCCGGATTTCACCGCAGCGCCACATCGGCGACAGCCAGTTACCTTTACCATGCTGGTCTCAATATGGGCTATGAGTTGATGGGAAACACAGTGGGGAATGTGCGCGGCCACTATGAAGATTGGCCTGCGGTGCGCTTACATGATGAGCAATTAGCAAACGCTGGCACCTCTTGGCAGTTCCACGACGAGGTAGCTTTGCATTCTCACTCTCGTTTTCTCGATGAGTATATCGAACTGCGCCATTCCAAAAATACCCATTGGGGAGTCAAAGACCCGCGTGCCTGCTTATTTTTGCCCCAGTGGCAACAAGCGTTGGGAGAGAATGGCTACTTTTTGCTGGTTCTTCGCCACTGGAGCAGTTGCTTAGAGTCGCTATTACACCGCGAAAGCCGAGATCTTGCACATAATTTATCTCCAGCAGTTGCAGCCTCTTTTTGGCAACAGCCTGAACTAGCGGCCAAAATGTGGCTGGCCTACAATCGTCGCTTGCTCTCCTTTGCCAAGCAGCACCGAGCACGTTGTTTGATAGCCACACAACGCGGGTTGTTTCAAGGTGCACCACTGATTGATACTCTGAACGAACGCTTTGGCTTTACATTAGATACCTCAACAGTAAGCCCTTTTGACCAAACTTTATTGCGAGACAAGGCTTGCATGAGTGTGAAAGAATCACTCTCTTTCTCGCTGCAAGCAGAGTTAGAAGCCGTTTGGCAACAGCTTTTGGCCTTAACAGATTTTCGCGCCGAAGAAGAAGCGCCTATATATTACCCAGCGGCTTCGCTATCAGAGACATTTGTTGGTTCCTATCAAAGCGCCTGCAAACAACAAGCCGAGCACGATGGTGTCCAGAATGAGCAAAACACATTTCAGCAACCCGCCGATATATCGGAGTTGTCGCAACTTGATGAAGACAGCTTGTTGGCTAAACTCGCAGGGCAGGCCTTTACCCCGACTGTCGCTCATTCTCTGGAACAACTGCTTCAACAGCGCTTTCCGCTCAGCGGCAAGTTATACGCTGAGTTAGCAAGGCTATATCAGCAAGATGGCGCTTATCAGAAAGCCATTGAACACTACAGTCACGCTAAGCTACTCGGGTTCTATTTTCCTTTTGTTAGCATGCAAATAGGGCTTTGTTATCAGGCACTCGGGGCAGATACACAAGCTCAGCATTTTTTAGATAAAGCGCTCGAAGAAAACCCGAACAACCCGCACTTTTATATTAGTAAAGCGCGTTGGCACATGGCCAAAGCAGAGCCCGAAGCAGCATTAACGGTTTATCACCACGCTATAGAACAACTTGGTCCGCAAATCCCGCTCATTCAACATTATGTAGAATGCCTGCTAAGCCAACAACAGATCGAGCAAGCGCAAGTGATACTCAACCAGGCCGATCAAAGCCACTCGGCGATCATTGCATTACAAAGCCGCATAACCTTGTTGAACGATGTGCAAGCGGGGCTGGATGCTTACTTGCAAAGTGTCGCGTTGAAATTGGCTGATAAAGATAGATTTGCCTGGTTGGCATCTGTCACGCACACTATCCCCACCGCCGCCGCAGAGTCAGATTTACTAATACGCTGTGAGCAACACTGGCATCCAGTTTTTGAGCAGTGTTAAAGAAATAGCCGACTTTAATGAGATTCGTTCATGACCGTAGCACCAGCACAAATGGATTTGATTAGAGACACGGCTTTAAAACTAGAAACTGTGGAATAATTCTTAGATCACGATGAAAAATATAAAAAGCAGACTAAGTGTTAGTAATTTTGCTTGGCCAGCAGAGAATGCAGACTGGTGCTATAACGCCTTAGCCGAGCACAATATAGGTGCGATAGAAGTCGCACCAACTAAAGCTTTTGGCGATTGGAAAAACATCACCGCCAAAAATATCAGTGGATTCCAGCGTCATATTGAAGCATATGGCCTTAGGGTAAGCTCACTGCAGGGCATTACCTTTGGCGTTCCTTCGCTATCTCTGCATCCTGAGCAAAGCCGCATATTTCTTCAGCATTGCTCAACAGTGGCGTCATTATTAGTTGATCTCGATGCGGATTACGCTGTATTCGGAGCAGCTAAATTGCGCTCAGCGCCAGTCCCTGAACAACAGGAATTAGAAGCGTTGTTTGCTAAAGTCGCCGAAATATTTGCAGAAAAAGGCAAGGCCTTAGCCCTGGAACCAATCCCAAAAGCTTACGGTGCTGATTGCCTGCACAACCTAACTCAATGTAAGCATCTGGTTGAACAGGTAAATTCGAGAAGTTTGGTATTGCAGTTTGATACCGCGAACCAATTCCTTGCCAGCGACCTGATATCCGCAAACTATCGCCACTCCCTAGCCTTTGCTAAGCACCTACATATTTCAGAGCCAGATTTGCGCTTTTTTTTTCAGCCCTCTGGCTTTAATGTCGTCCTCAGTCACGAAATTCAACAGCTCTACAATGGCAAGTGGATCGTTCTCGAAATGGGAGAAAAGAATTTTTCGCCATTTGGACTTCTCTCTTCACTGAAGGCCTTTACCCAGTTGTACAGAAATAGCGTTTAAACCACTGAACGCACTAACGATGCTAAAAAAGCGAGAATCAAGCACAAAAGAGCGATGTGTACGACGGATTTAGAGTACCTTGTGACGGTTCTGAGAGGCCTTTGTTGGCGAGCGTGTTCATGATTCATCGGTGATAGCTGAATCGATTAACGGCAACAAAATCAACCGCATCAAGCATATGATTTTGTGAATAAATATCACATAATGCTAATGTTCATTTTGTTTGTTTAGTAAATAGTGCCATGCTAACACCATACGGTTTGCTGCTGGCGCAGATTAAGATAAACAGGGCAACATACATGTCGATAAAAAAACTATTCTCACCAACAAAGGCTAAAGTTTCTGCTGATGATACACAAGTTGAACATCACTTTGTTTTCCATTTGGATACCAGTTGCAATCATGTAGTCCGTGGTTGGGCTTATGATGAAGCTAACCCCTCAGCACCTGTACATATAGCGTTTAAAGAGGGAGACAGGCTGTTTTGTGAGGTCATGGCGGATCAACCAAGAGAAGATCTAGCTCAAGCAGGTCTTCCTACCTCAAACTGTGCTTTCGAAACCTGCCCAGACCTACCACAACACACTCTTGCTCCCACCCTAGCGGATATGTACATCAACGACGTAAAAGTGAATACAACACCTGTCACTTTTGCCATGAGTATTGACGTATTGGTTGAAGTTATTAAAACTGAATTGTTGAAAAAGACACGTGTGCGTTGAGCAAGCTTCCGTACCCAATGGTCCCAATGGTATGGGCACATCTCATCTGCTGTAACTTGCCGTTCAACAAAAATTGCTTGCGATAATTGATACCAACAAGGACAAAGTGAGCTTTATAAGCACAATGAGTTGGGAGAGGTGTTGATTTAGAAAAACATGTTTCCCGCATTCATTCAGTTGATGGGCTATATCAAACGTTCCTGCAAGGAAAATACATGCTGAGACATGGATACCGGCCATGATTAAGCGCATACCACCTCATACTGGAATTCCTTTCGCTAGCATGCGTTTTGCTCACCTTCAGGCAAGAAATTGAGTTGTCCATGGTTGTTAAGATAATATTAAAAGCAGATCGCTTTGAATGAGTTATCTTGAAACAACGATACGCATCAGGTATTGTTCCAAGCAGTAAAATTGGAAACTTATTAGATCTCGGCTGCGCCTCGGATTTTGCGTGTTATGGAAAACGCTAAATATCATAGGGCGGTAGCGTTTTTGCGTTATGAGAAATCCAGTCAGAGCAAAAAAATAAATAATTGATTAATTAGGCGTTTAGTTTAATGGCTACCCAATCTCTGCGACAGCTCGGAGCTGTATTTCTTGCACCCACTCTCACTTTTTTCAACCACCAACTCCTTAAACAATCGACAGAACGCCCCTTGTACTTTCTTGCGCGAGAAGGGTATTGGTTAGAACAATCTTTCCAGCAGTTTGCCCACGCTCAGGGCCAACAACGCAACTCTCATTATTTACTGGTGTCTCGAGCCTTTCTGTTTAAAATTGGCCTTTTAAATCCAGAGACTTATCCATATTCCCTGAATTTTAAGTTCTCCGGCACTCTCTATGAACTCATGAGAACACGATTTATGCTGAGTGATGTCAGTATTAATCGCGCATTTTCTTCGAAACAACAGCAGCAAAAAGTCTTACTGCCTGCCGATCTAAAGAAAGTCGCTACAGTTTTAGAAGCCAAACAACCAGTATTAGAACCTATCGTCAGCCCCTCTCATGACGCATACGTCAGTTACCTTGAGGGGATTGATTTTTTTAAACAGGACATACTGAATATTGTTGACCTCGGCTACAGCGGGACAATACAAACCCTGCTAAGCATTATGTTTCACAAAAACACGCTAGGCCATTACCTGATTGCCTCTAAGCCGGGAACAAAAACGCTGGGTACGGTAACTGCAACGATGAAGGGCTACTTACAAGAAGGGCCTAAAATGGGCGATGGTTACTTGCCACTTGACCGTTCAATGTTTCTCGAAGCGCTGTTAACAGCCCCCGTCGGTCAATTTCAGGACATCCGGCATAGCCCTTTGCCACACCGAAAATTCGACTATTACTATGGCAGAAAAGTAGACAGCCAGCATCAGTTTCACCTTATCGAGAAGATAATGGAAGGTGCACTGGAGCAACTTCGTGAGTTCTCTCAGCAAGGGAGCGAGTTTACTGCGCAGGAGATAGAACAGCTTTACACCGCCTTTGTTATGAAGAAAGGAATGCTTCCCCGCAATAGCTGGCCCTTATTCACGATAGATGATGATATTACAAGCGAAGGCACGGTAAACGGATTAGACTTTTTTGGCTTAAAAATATGAACTACAGAGCAATAATAAAACAGCGTTTTCCATTAGTAGAAAACGCACTCAGACGCAATCCTAAAATGATGCAAATGGCGTTCAAAGTAGAATCTGCACTATTACGCCGCCAACTGAAAAAAGCAACCAAGGGATTAAATAGCTCTATTGCTACCCTGGATAATAATGAAACCGAGCTTCTCAAAGAAGCTAAACAACATGGTTTGTTTGATTGTCAGTGGTACAGTGATGTGCAGAACCGAAGATTTGACTCTGAAGCGTTGGCTTTTCGGGACTACCTACACAAAAGTACCTTTTCTGCCGTCAGTCCTTCTCCGAGCTTTGATAACTTGGCCTATCAAAAGCACAACCTGGATGTCTATCATGCAAGCGTGAGCCCACTGGCTCATTACCTGACAACGGGTAAGAATGAAGGGCGCGTTGTCACACCTTTCGCACCGAAATGGACTCCCACAGATAAACTGGCCATCAAACCCGATGTCAAAAACATTCAACATCTGAATATTGCCATCTGCTTACATATCTTTTACGCAGATTTCATTGATTACTACGCGCAATGTTTGGAGCACTTTCCGGTCAATGTTGATCTGTTTATCAGCGTGAGTGACATTCAATATCAAGATGAAATAGCACGTAAACTTGAAAGCCTGAGCTGTGTAAATAAAGTTCTGGTTCGCGAGGTTCCTAACCGTGGACGTAATTTCGGCCCCATGTTGGTTGAGTTTGGCCAAGAGCTGTTAAAATATGACTTGTTCTGCCATTTACACTCCAAAAAATCGCTCTACTCCGGTCGACCACAAACACAATGGGCTGATTACTTAGGTGAATACCTACTCAATGACCATTGTGTGATTGCCAAGATGCTGACTTATATGGTGGAAAATGAAGAGTGTGGCATTTACTACCCTACTTCTTTTAACATGATGCCGGATTGGGTCAACCACTGGCTCAAGAACAAACCGTTTCGTCAGCAGTTTTATCTGGACTGGGGCTTAGATGCCCATTCGGAATTTTTACCCTACCCGGTCGGCGGGATGTTTTGGGCCAAGCCTAAGGCCCTGAAACAGCTGTTAGAAAAGCCTTACCAATATGACGACTTTCCAGCAGAGCCGCTGCCTAACGACGGCTCAGAGCTGCATGCCCTGGAACGCTGCATCGGTCTGTTGGCGGAAAAAAACAATTACTCTCAACTGTTTTACTACCCTGAACTGGGCAGCTTTACTCACGACCAAAGCTATATTTTTGCCAGCTACGTCAACTCGCAACAGGATCTATTTTATAAGCTGCTGCCGTTTGACATTATCTCTTTCGACGTATTTGATACGCTGGTAAGAAGAAGTCATCACGTACCAGATTATGCCAAACTGAAACTTGGCCAATACCTGACAGAGCAAGGGTTCTTCCCTTCCCCACTCGATTTTGTAAAAGCACGCAACAAGGCAGAATTTAGCGTTCGCCAGGCGAAGCAGTTCCAGGGAGATGTGACCATCTTTGAAACCTACGCTTTGCTGGGCAAAGAATATGGCTGGGATGAAGATCGGGCTAGTCGTTTTGCAGAGCTAGAGTTCTCATACGATCTCGATATGATTGAGTCAAAAGATGAGATGGTGGACATCCTCAACAACCTGATTGGCCACGGAAAGCAAGTTTACATTATATCAGACACTTACTATACCGAGCACCAGATTGTTTTGATGCTGCGTAAAGCCGGCGTCACCAATGGTTATAAGCTGTTTGTCTCTTCTGAGCGAGGCTTAAGGAAAGATAACGGTACCATGTGGTCATACATGAGTGACCGCTTACAAGATAAAAGCCGCTTTGTTCATGTGGGTGATAACGCCGTCGCTGATGCCCAAATTCCCGGCGATTTTGGGTTGGCCAACTTGCACATATTAAATCCCGCTGACAAATGGCAAGCCGCCGGCTGGAGTAATCCCCTTGTCGGTGAAAATGAACTGAACGAACAAGATATAAAAAAATGGGGGCCGCTTATTAGTCAATTTGGCCGCTACCCATTTTTAGGTGAGTAGTAATTCATGCATAAAAATACATTATTCGTCCATGTCGGACCGCATAAAACAGGAACCACTCTGTTTCAGAAATCTTGCCTGCAAAACAAAGAGACGTTGTTGGAAAACGGCGTCTATTACCCAACCGAGCAATTTTCTCACTTTGGTCATCACCCACTCATTGACACGATTCGCGAGCGCTGTGTTGACGAGCAAGTGGTAAACCAAATCATAAAGCCCGGCTTAAACACTCTGATTTCAAGTGAGAACTTCATTCACTTAAACGCATCGGATTGGGAGTACTTCAAGCAGAGCCTGGCTGAGCTTGTTGATTTTAAGATTATTATTGCGTGGCGAAGAACAAGTGAGAAGCTCTATTCCAACTGGCAAGAGTCCATTAAGCAAGGTGACGTCTGCACCTTCTCTGATTTTTACTTTGAAGACTTTATCAGGCCATTTGGTAGTGAAGCTCTCAATCCATCCTTAAAAATCAAGATGTTAGCCAGCACATTTGGCAAAGAAAACCTATGCATCGTTGATTTCAACGCCTCCAAACATAATAACTCCCTCATGGAAGACTTATATCAGCTCGTTAATCTGGAGCACTCTAAGCTGTCTCCGGTGCAAGATAACACCATAAAAAACACTTCAATGTCACCTGAAATCATTGAGGTTATTCGCAGTCTAAATGTAGTATTTCAAAAAAATCATAACCTTCATGGCCCGTTATGCCGTGAGCTATTTCTGTCCAACCACCCTTACCTTGAGCCACAACTTGCCGTCATCTTAGATAGCATGAAAGGCTGCAAGACGTTTTACAGCATTGGAAACTACTTGATTGACAGAGCTACTGAGCAGGAAATAAGGAATGTATTCTCGGACCAATTGTATAACTACTCAGAGTTCAATCAGGCTAAAAACATCTATACGATTAACTCAAGCTGGATGTTAGACAGAAAAGCTCAGCAAGCATTTGAACAAATTTACCAATACCTGCTTACAAAGCTAAACGACTAGTATGATTCTCCGCTTTATAAAATTGGCCTTAAGAGCACTGCCTTCCGGAAAAAAGCTGGATTACTGTTTACGTGCGTTTAACAAAACATCCCATGCTTTCAATCAGACTACCAGGGGCATGACCTTTTATTTGATGGTTTCTGAATTAAACGAAAGTTATTGTGTACATAACAATGGTAACGCTTTTCAACCGGGTAAGCTCGATAAAGCATCTCATCCCGACGCTTCTATTCAGGTGTCTTTGAAGTTACTAGCTCAGCCATTAACGAAGGATACTCTGGAGCAAAATATCTCCGTTAACACAGACTCTCATCATTTGGGGACCTGTATTAAAAAAGAGATCGTTTCTGGATTTGAAAAACTTAGCGCTAACAATGCACTCGATAACATTTATCAGCTTCTTGGCATAAGAAACCTTAAACCTGGAAAAATTAACATCCACAATGTTACTTATCAGGATCTTCGCCAACCAGAGGATGTCGATTACATCCGAGACCAGGCAATAAAGCTTGAAAAAACCAATCTATCTCTCTCTTTAAAACTGATGGAGCTAGCACTTCAAGCGAGACCAAATGGAACACTGATTAACCAAAAAGTTAACCAGTATCGACAAACTTTAGGTATCTGTTCTTATGATTAAGCTAGCGAACCTAACCAAGTACTATCCGTCAGATTTAGGCAATCAGTATATTTTCAGAGATCTTAATTTCTCTTTTCCTGAGAACCGCAATGTTGCTTTGTTAGGCTCCAACGGCGCAGGTAAATCAACGCTTTTTCGTATTCTGGCAGGGAGCGAGTACCCCAACCGAGGAAAAGTACTGACTGACAAATCGTTGTCATGGCCAGTCGCGCTTGCGACTGGCATTCATCCTCAAATGACCGGCAGAGAGAACACCCGCTTCATCGGACGTGTCAATGGAGTAGCCGATCTGGATGTCTATGAAGAAAAGGTCAAAGCCTTCGCCGAGCTTGGGGTAAAATACGATTTGCCCGTGAAGAACTACTCAAGCGGTATGCGCTCCCGGTTGACCTTTGGTTGCTGTATCTCTATTGATTTCGATATTTACCTGATTGACGAAGCAACATCAGTCGGCGACCAAAGCTTTCGACTCAAGGCCCGCCAAGCTCTGTTGGATAAGAGCCGCTCCGCTAACGTCATCATGGTCAGTCATGACCCAAAAGAAATCCGTGATTTTTGTGATAGCGCGATCATTCTCCATCAAGGGAAACTGAGTTACTTTGATGATCTCGAGCAAGCTCTCCGAATTTACCGAGAACTATAACTACACTGACGGTTACTCTGGCACACACGATGTCAATAAACCGATGAATACGTTAAATGGCTAATTACCCTGCACTCTTTGTTATCTTTCTTTTCTTCTCCGCCATCGTCGGGTTAATACGCTTTCAAAATCAACCCGAGAAAGTCTTTGGAGTCATCATGCTCGTACTCTATGGTACGAACTTAGTCACAACCGAGCAGGTGATCGCAAGTTTTGCCAATAAAGGCTTGTTGACTCTGATACTCCTCATGGTTTGTTCGCTGGCACTAGAGAAAACCAAACTATTACGCCTGATTACCACATTCGTCGTAAAACCATCCTATAAACTGACCTGGCTACGCTTATATGGCTTAACAGCGTTATCTTCCGGTTTTTTGAACAACACTGCGGTCGTTTCTACGATGCTGTCTCCGATACGGAATAACCCACATCATGCTGCTAGCAAACTGCTGTTGCCTTTATCTTATGCCGCGATTCTTGGTGGTACACTGACGTTGGTAGGTACGTCGACCAACCTGATTGTTAACAGCATGGTTCTCGACACTGGTTTACCTCCACTGCGATTCTTTGATTTCACACTCATCGGCTCTTTGCTAGTGCTTGGTTGCGGCGCGTTGCTGTATTTTTTGTCTCGCTGGCTTCCTTATCATCCCAAGTCGGAGAACACTGCAACTGACTATTTTATTGACGCAAAAGTGCTCCCCGACTCAACGCTAATCGGCAAAACCATTGAGGCCAACGGTTTACGCAATTTAGAATCGCTTTTCTTAGTCGAAATCGTCCGCCAGGGTCGGCTGATTTCACCGGTATCTCCTTATGAGACCATCCAAGAGGATGATCGCTTGCTGTTCAGTGGTGATATTAAAAAGGTAACCCTACTCAATCACTTTGATGGATTAAGCTTATTCGCCCACGAAAATGGCTTGCCATTGAGCAATCTCACGGAAGTAGTGATCCGTCCGGAAAGCATTCTCGCAGGGAAAACACTCAAAAAAGCCGGCTTTCGAGCCCTGTTTGATGCAGCCGTGGTTGCAATGAAGCGAGATGGCGAATCAGTCTCAGGAAAACTTGGCGAAACTGAGCTAAAGCCCGGAGACTATTTAGTCCTTGCCGTTGGTGAAGACTTTAAATCCCGTCATAATCTTGCAAAGAATTTCTTTTTTATCAGCGGGGTTGAAACCGAACATCTGCTGAATGGAAAAAAAGAGCTACTGGCTACTGCAGGCTTTTTTGCCGCTATTCTACTCGCCGCTTTTGATGTCATCCCGCTGTTTCAGGGCATGCTGCTACTGTTGGGAGCACTACTAATGACCAAGTGCCTATATGCGGGAGAGATACTTTCACGCTTACCACGTCAAATCTGGTTGATTATATCGGCAGCGCTGCTGCTTTCTCAGGCTCTGATGAATACCAATGCTCTCGACTTCCTGAATGTGTTTATCGCCAATCATCAACAAACTTTTACACCTTTAATTGGACTCATCACCGTTTACCTTTTAACGTGGTTGTTAACAGAGCTAGTGACCAATAATGCGGCTGCCGCTTTGATTTTTCCGATTGCATATGGTCTGGCAGTGAGCCTGGACAGTAATCCTCACAGTTTTATCATGGCGGTCGCTTTTGGGGCGAGCGCAAGTTTTGTCAGCCCTTATGGCTATCAAACTAACTTGATGGTTTATAATGCCGGTCAATATCGAATCAATGATTTTATAAAAATTGGCCTCCCTATGAGCGTGCTCTATGGGGGCATAGTAATAAACGCAATTCTATTCTTCTATGGTGTGTAAAACTTTCGTGTTCTCACATCACATTATTAAAAAAGGGAAATCATAAATGACTATTTCTCCAGAGCGTATGACGCACTTGAAACAGCTTGAAGCTGAGTCGATTCACATCATGCGTGAAGTAGCGGCTGAGTTCGATAACCCAGTCATGCTTTATTCAGTTGGTAAAGATTCGTCAGTAATGCTTCACTTGGCTAAAAAGGCTTTCGCTCCGGCAACACCGCCTTTTCCGCTGATGCATGTAGACACAACGTGGAAGTTCAAAGAGATGATCCAATTCCGCGACTACATGGCAGAAAAACTGGGAATGAAATTGATTGTTCACCAAAACCCGGAAGGTTTGGCCATGAACATCAACCCATTTGTACATGGCAGCTCTCAACACACTGACATCATGAAAACCCAAGGCCTGAAACAAGCCCTGGACAAGTACGGTTTCGATGCTGCTTTTGGTGGAGCGCGTCGTGATGAAGAGAAGTCCCGAGCCAAAGAGCGAGTGTATTCATTCCGTGATGAGCACCATCGCTGGGATCCCAAAAACCAACGCCCAGAGCTGTGGAACATCTACAACGGTAAAGTGAACAAGGGCGAAAGTATCCGAGTGTTCCCGCTTTCAAACTGGACAGAACTCGATATTTGGCAATATATCTATCTGGAAAACATTGAGATTCCTGGCCTGTACCTGGCGAAGAAGCGTCCGGTCATTGAGCGCGATGGTATGCTAATCATGGTCGATGATGAACGCATGGAACTGAAAGATGGTGAACAAGTTGAGGAAAAAATGGTCCGCTTCCGTACGCTTGGTTGTTATCCGCTCACTGGTGCTGTTGAATCTGAAGCGATGACTCTCCCAGAAATCATTCAGGAAATGCTACTGACTACTACTTCTGAGCGTCAAGGGCGAGCGATCGACCATGATAGCTCGGGCTCTATGGAGAAGAAGAAGCGAGAAGGCTACTTCTAATTTAGATGAAAACTAAAGGCTCCGTTCTATCAATATTAAAATGAAGCGGAACTTTAACTCTCAGATTTTTTAGGCTTTATCTATGACTCCGTATATTAGAAAGGAAAATGATTCGGTCAGCGATGATGTTGTGTGGCACAACACTACCGTTACACCTCAAGACCGTATCAAACTAAAACATCAAAGACCCGCTGTGTTATGGTTTACGGGCCTAAGCGGCTCGGGGAAATCTACCATAGCCAATGCTGTAGAAAGCAAACTCTTAAGCTTGGGTAAGCATAGTTACTTACTCGATGGCGATAATGTCCGCCACGGCTTGAATAAAGATCTCGGCTTCAGCGATCAAGACAGGATTGAAAACATTCGCCGCATCGGTGAGGTCGCCAAACTCTTTGTTGATTCTGGCACTATCGTACTAACAGCATTTATTTCGCCATTCATTTCAGATCGCGAACAGGCTCGCCAGCTCATGGCAGAGAGCGAGTTTCTCGAAGTGTTTATCGATACTCCGCTGGAAATTTGCGAACAGCGGGATCCAAAAGGGTTATACAAGAAAGCCCGAGCAGGCGAAATCAAGAACTTTACTGGGATTGATTCTTCTTATGAGGCTCCATTGAACCCAGAGATCCACGTGAAAACCGCCAATAAAACGGTCGAAGAGTGTGCTGAGTTTGTTGTAAAGCACTTGTTGGAGAAAGGGTATTTGACTTCACAAGAGGTGGACCATGCATTATGACGTTTTTAACGGTGATGCAGATGGCATTATCGCTCTGATTCAGCTTCGGTTAGCACACCCCAAAGAATCCATCTTAGTGACTGGGGTAAAACGCGATATCAAGTTACTCAGTAAGATTGTCGATAAGGGTGATGTCACATCGGTCACCACACTCGATATATCAATGGAAAAAAATCTTCCGTCTCTTACTGCGTTGCTGGAACAAGGGGTTGAGGTTTTTTACTGCGATCATCATCGTTCAGGTGAGATTCCACAATCCAGTAAGCTCACCACTCTGATCGATCTAGACGCTGAAGTCTGTACCAGTTTACTGATCAACAACAAGCTAAATGGCAAGCATGCTAAATGGGCGGTAGCCGGTGCATTTGGTGACAATTTGTTTACCAGCGCTGAAAAACTGGCCTCAGAGATAGGGCTATCCCCAGAAGACACCGACTTTCTGAAACAGCTCGGTACGTTGATCAACTACAACGGCTATGGTGCCGATCTGGATGACTTGCACATACCACCAGCAGAGCTATACAAAATGTTGGTTGAGTACCCATGCCCACTTCAGTTGCGTGATGATCTGTCCTCTCCGTTCTATACACTACAGAAAGGTTATGAGTCTGATCATGCGAAAGTCGAAAAACTAGTTGCGATTAGTGATAGCAATGCTGCCCGTGTCTTTGAATTACCTGCAGAAGCTTGGGCTCGACGCATCAGTGGGGTGTTTGGTAATGAGCTTGCCAATCAATCTCCTGATATTGCTCATGCAGTACTAACGCTTAATCCGGGTGAACAAGACTATACGGTGAGTGTTCGGGCCCCGCTCAGTAATCGTGTTGGTGCTGATGAAATCTGCTCCTCGTTTCCTACGGGAGGTGGCCGTAAAGCCGCAGCGGGTATCAATAAACTACCCACAGCAGAAAAAGTCGAATTTATTGAAGCACTTAATAACTTCTACCAGTAAATTTCTAAAGAGTGGCCTAGACGCTCTTTACTAAAAGGATATT
This sequence comes from Vibrio sp. 1069, assembly GCF_033340555.1. NCBI lineage: Bacteria > Pseudomonadati > Pseudomonadota > Gammaproteobacteria > Vibrionales > Vibrionaceae > Vibrio > Vibrio sp. 1069. Next base: position 166,378 of record NZ_JAWOWP010000004.1, on the reverse strand, counting down.
GAAATGTCTCATTCTTCCGAATTGATCGCTACAGATATTGAAGCGTATCTGAAAGTTCATGAAAACAAGGACCTCCTGCGTTTTCTAACCTGCGGTAACGTTGACGATGGTAAGTCAACCCTCATCGGTCGCCTGTTGTTTGATAGCAAACTCATTTATGAAGACCAGATGGCGGCAATCGAAAAAGATTCGCAAAAATTCAACACCACTGACGAAGCCTTTGATCTGGCGCTACTGGTTGACGGACTTCAGTCAGAAAGAGAGCAAGGTATTACCATCGATGTCGCGTACCGCTATTTCTCAACTGACAAACGCAAGTTCATCATCGCAGATACTCCTGGACATGAACAATACACTCGCAACATGGTAACTGGGGCATCGACCTGTGAACTGGCTATTGTAATGGTTGATGCTCGACACGGTATTCAAACTCAAACGCGCCGTCATAGTTACATATGCAGTCTACTGGGTATTAAGCACATTATTGTCGCCATCAACAAAATGGATCTAATGGATTACAACCAAGAAGTGTACCAAAAGATCAAAGCAGACTATCGCGAAATGGCGAAGAATTTTAATATCGATGATATTCGTTTTGTGCCCATTTCGGCATTAAAAGGGGATAATGTCGTTACACCAAGCGAAAACATGGACTGGTACCCTGGTGCAACGCTGATGAAGCTATTGGAAACCGTTAAGGTCGCTCAAGACAAAGACATGGAACATATGCGTTTCCCAGTCCAATATGTCAATCGACCGAATCTGAACTTCCGCGGCTTCTGTGGCACACTGGCTTCAGGTATTGTTCAAGTTGGCGATGAGGTAACCGCACTGCCTTCTGGTAAAACATCTCGCATCCAGTCGATCTACACGTTTGACGGCGAGTGGCAACAAGCTCAACCAGGACAGGCGATTACCATTACCCTCGAAGATGAAATTGATGTCTCACGTGGGGATATGCTGGTACACACAGGCCATGAGCCCGAAGTAACCAACAAACTCAAAGCTCATGTCGTTTGGATGGACGAAACACCAATGCGTTCCCACAAAGAGTACGCCTTCAAATTTGCCACCAAAACATGCTTTGGTCGAGTGAGCGACATCAATCACAAGATCGATGTCAATACGCTCAACAAACACGCGGGAAATGCCGAGACGTTAGAGCTGAACGAAATCGCCCTTGCTGACGTTTCACTAACGGATAAAGTCGCAGTCGACAAATACCAAGTTTTGCCTCAAACCGGTGCGTTTATTATCATCGACAGACATACTAACGTGACGGTCGGTGCTGGTATGGTGAACGCGATTCCATCAGAACAAGATGCAGCAAAACGTGTGTACTCTTCTTCTGAGAAAGAACTCAATGCCTATATACGGAAACACTTCCCTGAATGGGGTTGTATTGAGATCTAACGGTTTATATGCCTAACAAAAGAGCAAGTGTAGGTTTACACTTGCTCTTTTTTGACTATAGTTTTTATGTCAGTGGTTTCTCAGAAACACCAATAAACATAACAGGTAAAAAAGTGTGTTAATTCTCGTAGCAGCAACGTTGGCGATTTCCATTTTCAGCTTGCTCTCTATGCGCAAAGTCGCCTTGAACTATGGTTTAGTCGACAAACCCAGCTATCGTAAGCGGCACAAGGGAGATGTCCCATTTATTGGTGGCATCGCGTTATATATAACGCTATTTTGTGTCTCTTTGCTATACCCCAACCTGATCCCGAACAGAGACCACTATTTGGTTTGTGGTTTTATCTTAACACTGATTGGAACCTTGGATGACAAGCTAGACATTAGTGCGACCGCGCGTATACTGGTACTAACTACTCTTTCTGTTTGGCTCGTTCAATCAAAGAATATATCCATAAGTAATCTTGGCGATTTATTTGCTCACGGTGACATAATCGTTCGCCATGGTGACACTTTATTAACAGCAGCCGCCGTTATCGGTTGTATATCAGCTTTTAACATGGTTGATGGTATTGACGGCCTTCTAGGAGCTTTAGCCTCTGTTACTTTTGGAGCTCTGTCTTACTTATTTTATCTTGCAGGAGAAGAGCAGCTCGCCTCATTTTGTTTGATATTTGTCATTTCTCTACTGCCCTACATCCTTTGCAATCTAGAACTCATTCCACGACGCTCATTCAAAGTGTTTATGGGCGACTCTGGCAGCTTCTTAATTGGATTTACTATCATTTGGCTGCTTATTCATAGTTCCCAAACTATTGAAGGCGGCACCTCTTCACGCGTTATGAAACCAGTAACAGCGTTGTGGATTATTGCTATCCCACTGATGGATATGGCGATGGTTATGATGAGGAGAATGAAAAAAGGTAAATCCCCTTTAAAACCAGATCGCTTACACCTTCATCATATTTGCATGAGATTAGGCCTATCTTCACGACAAACATTACTCCTTTTATTTCTTCTTGGTGTCTTTTTATCAACACTAGGTATTCTCGGACAAGTGTATAATGTTAATGACAGCCTAATGCTTTTATTGTTTGTCACAATCTTTGTAGGTTACATGCTCATAATGAAATATATTTGGCGCATTACTTCCACATTAAGAAAATACAGAAACTCGACTTCAAAAACATGCCAGGAGATTTAGTTTACTTTGTTTAATGAAACTTCACTGAAATCCTTCGTAGACTTTATAGCACTGGAAGCATCTCGTGCACGCTCAACGTCTCAAGCTAAAGAACTAATTGCGAATATACTATCGGAATCCGATGTATTTTGCTTTCCATTATTTGGCCTGTCTGAAATTTCTGAACCAAAGCTATCAGTTTGTGAACAAGATGTTTACTGGGTAATTATAGAATCTGATGAACAACTTCGCTTAGAGCTCCGCTGCTCTAAAAATGGCATATTGATCACTGCGCCTCTTAACATTGTGCATACCGAACTATAAGTGTCTTTGCTTAGAATCATGCCTATATTTTGTGAATTAGACAAGATGAGTTGAAAATTTCTCTTATTTACAAAGACTCATTTTCTAGCCTAAAATATATTCAGGAGTATTTTAATACTCCTAACATCGATGTTTAATAACCGGATTATAGGAATAAATAATGAAGAACACAGCTCTAGCTATTCTTATGGCTTTAAGCGCATCAACTGCATTTGCAGCGACTGAAGCTGGTACTACTAGTACAGCAGCAGCATCTGCAACTGGTACAACTGCAGTAGCAGTAGGTGCAGCAGCAGCAGTAACTGTAGTAGCAGTTGCAGCGTCAGACAGCGATTCAACTTCAACGTCTACTTCTACTTCTACTTCAGTAACTAAATAATTTTTTAGTTTTGTAGATGTTGAAACAATCGCCCTGATCTATTCAGGGCGATTTTATTTGTAATGAGGGAATGATGAACACTCTTCTATCGCAAAAATGGATGCGCTTACTTATTGTCCTACCATTACTGAGCTCGATCTTTGGCTGTACACAAAAATTCAATGACGTATCCGCTACCGTCCAAGAAGCTTATGGTAACTACATCGATGTTGAACTAACGCCAGAAGAAATTGAAGCAGTACCTTATGCCAGTGCTTACTTAAAAATTGGTAACCAAAAACAGGTTTTTGTAGTGTTAGCTTTCGCCGAACCAAATCCATTAACCGGCAATACACAACTAAAGTGGGTCAGTGCAGACAAAGCAATGGTAGTAACAGAGAACGGACATATTGTTAGAACCATTGGTTTACAAACGACCAATCTAGCGGGTATTTATGGCAACGTTCCTGCCTACTCAGCGCTCTCTGTGCAATATTTTCTTTCTTACGATTGGGCTGACAAATACCGTTATGGGTTCCCGGCTAAAGTCCAACGTTCTCGTCAAGGTAAAGAAACCGTCATAACCCCTATTTCATCTACCTCTACTGATGTTTATACCGAGGTTGTAACGTTTACCAGCTTAGAAAAAAGTGTAGAGAACCAATACTGGGTAAACGGTAAAGGTGAAGTAGTGAAAACACGTCAACACTTAGGTCCAAACATGGTGCCTGTTGAATTGACGATTCTGAAAGGGTATAGCAAATCATGAATAAGCGACTGCTATCTTTATTAAGCCTAACTTTAACGGCAACGATTCTGGCGACACCGACTACCGTTCAAGCTCAAAATCACACCTCACCACCGCTCAATATAGAACTTGTCGGAACGGGCAAAGCATTGCAATTCCAACAAGCGGCACGTTTAGAGAGCGTACTTAAGCATGCACAAGAACAACAAATCGCCCTGCAATACCCTTTAGCTGTGACTCTATTTGATAATTCCGAATCAGCAGTGCAAAGAAGTACTGCCTTAAAGAGTTCGGTGTTAAACCAAATGATTCAACATAATTTAGTTGCGCACCCATTTTACAAGTTTATCCAACGAAGCCAGTTTGCACCTCGCGTGCTGTCGGCCATTGATGTTGATCGCATCCGTCTGGATAAATTTGATAACCCTCTTTTACAAGGTCAACTTGCGTTAAGTGCACCAAAACGCAAAGAGAAAGTGTTGTATGTGGGTAACTTAGAAAAAGTCTACGCAGTAGAAAACCAAGCGGGTATCGCTCTGCATGAACAGGTCGATAATCTACGTTCAGGTGATATTGGTGAGCTCGCCTATCCGCCAATTCTAATTTACCCGGATGGCAAGGTTATTCATCCTCACCATGGCAGTTGGTTAACCACTCAATATTACTTGCCGCCACTTACCATTGTGTATATCCCATTTGATGAGTTCGAAAAATCACAAATGGATAAAGACATTGTCGCTCTGCTTGCACAACGTAAACCAACCTCATCGAAGAACTAGACATGAACCTGATCAGAACCAGTTTATCCCTTTCTTTAATGGGTCCAGCGTTGGTGTGGGCTCAAGACATACCTTTTGAAGTGCCGCCATTGCAACCATCACAAATGGACTTTGGTGGTGTCGGCTTAATGCAGATGCCTACAGGTCGTATGGCACCTGAAGGCGAGTTTAACTTTGCTATTACCGGTAGCGACGAGTACCTATTTTACAATGTGACTTTGCAAGTGATGCCATGGCTAGAAACGACCATTCGTTACACCATGGTGAACGATCTTTTCTACAGCAACGATCCGAGCTTTTCGGGTGATACCAAGTACACCGACAAGGGAATCGACTTTAAAGTTCGCTTGTTAGAAGAATCCGAGTACCTGCCAGAGCTTTCGGTTGGTGTGCGTGACTTTGCAGGCACCGGTCTTTTTGATGGTGAGTTTGTTGCTGCGACAAAGCGTTACTCTAACCCAAACCTTGGTACCTTTGATTTCACTTTGGGTATGGGCTGGGGCTACTTAGGTACGCGCGACAACATCAGCAACCCTGCATGTAAGCTGTCCGATAGTTTCTGTGAACGCCCTTCTGATTACAAAGGTAATGGTGGTAGTGTGGATTTTGAACGTTGGTTCAAAGGTTCTGCTGCACTCTTTGGTGGTGTCGAGTATCAAACTTTGCACGCGCCACTGCGATTTAAGCTTGAATACGACAGCAACGATTACAGCGAAGATTTCCCAGTGGTACGTGGTGGTGTAGACATGACACCTCATACGCCTTGGAACTTTGGTGTTCTATATCGTTTAGGACATATGGCAGATTTGCGCTTGAGCTACGAGCGCGGAGATACGTTAGTTGCTGGCGTGAGTCTTTACACTAACTTCAATGATATGCCGTCTTTCTGGCGTGATACACCAACACCAGAAGTTGAAGACAAGCAACCAGAACAACTGTCTGATGTAGATTGGGAACGTGTTACCGAGGAGCTGGATAAAATTGCTGGCTACCAAAATACCCAACTCTATGTTGAAGATAATACCGTTTCGGTTGTTGGCGAGCAGAAAAAGTATCGTGATCGCAATGAAGCTCATGAAAAAGCGGCGGCAGTCCTTTATAACGAAATGCCAGACAACATTGATACCTTTACTATCAATGAACGCAGTCGTGGTCTGATCGGCGATCAAACGGTTATCTCCAAAGAGAAATACCGTGACTTTGCAGAAGTTAACTACATCAATCCAAATATCGAAGATGCAACATCGACCTCAAGCGATAAACCGCAAGGTAAACCTGCTTACGATGGTTTTGAGCGCTTTGATTGGGGCTTTTCACCAAAACTGGCTCAGACCTTAGGCAACCCAGAAGAGTTCTATCTGTTCAGTGTCGGTTTAAGTGGTAGCGCGTCTTACTGGCTGACAGATAACCTAGAAATTGGTGGCTCGCTATACTGGGATTGGTACAACAACTACGACAAGTTTAACTACGTCACCCCACCAGACGGCACTTCGATTCCTCGTGTACGTACCATGTTCCGTGCTTATCAAAATGAACACGCGGTAACCATGTCCAACCTACAGTTAACTTGGTTCCAAGAGTATTCAGATACCATGGACCAGCAATTCTACGCGGGCTATCTGGAGAGCATGTTTGCCGGAGTCGGTACCGAGTTTCTTTACCGACCACAAGGAGCTAACTGGGCGATTGGCGCTGACGTTAACTTAATTTCTCAACGTGATCCACAAAGTTACTTCGGTGTTTACGATGAGAAATGGCAAAATGTGCCAGAATATGGACGTCCGTTCCAAGTTGTAGATAAAGGCTTTACTGGTTTTGTGTCGGGTTATTACTACCCTCAATGGGATTTCCTACAAGATTTGATGATTCAAGTTGATGTTGGTCAGTTCCTAGCGGGTGATATCGGTACACAAGTGAATGTATCTAAACAGTTCAAGAGTGGTGTCATTGCAGGTGCATTCGCATCAATCAGTGATTTGTCGGCTGACGAATTCGGTGAAGGTAGCTTTACTAAAGGCTTCTACATTTCGATTCCATTCGACATCATGACCGTTAAGCCAAGCAACAACCGTGCGTTCTTTAGCTGGCAACCATTGACTCGCGATGGCGGTCAGAAGCTAGGTCGTAAGTACAGCTTGATTGAGCTGACGGATGAGCGTAATCCTTGGTATCAACGCCCAAATACGTCAAACGCTAAATAACAGCCTACTTGAGGGAGCTTCGGCTCCCTTTTGTTTATTCCTCCCCCAAGTGCTCTATACCTTTCCTTTTCCTTCCAATAGCGCTAATTTCTGTTTCTTGCTAGAATTCCTGAGAAAATTTTAATCTATGGTGGAAGTCTTATGATCATCGTAACTGGTGGTGCTGGCATGATCGGCAGCAACATTGTTAAAGCACTAAACGAAACTGGTATTAACGATATCCTGGTTGTCGACAACCTAAAAAATGGCAAAAAGTTTAAGAACTTAGTTGATCTGGACATCACAGATTACATGGATCGTGACGACTTTCTGACCCAAATTATGGCGGGCGATGATTTTGGTCCGATTGAGGCAATTTTCCACGAAGGTGCTTGTTCTGCAACGACTGAGTGGGATGGTAAGTACATGATGCTAAACAATTACGAGTACTCTAAAGAGCTGCTGCATTACTGTTTAGATCGCGAGATTCCATTCCTATACGCTTCTTCAGCAGCCACTTACGGCGATACAGAGACTTTCGTTGAAGAACGCGAATACGAAGGCGCACTGAATGTATACGGTTACTCGAAACAGCAGTTTGATAACTACGTTCGTCGCCTATGGCAAGACGCTGAAGAACATGGTGAGACCCTTTCTCAAATCACTGGCTTCCGCTACTTCAACGTATATGGCCCACGTGAAGACCACAAAGGTAGCATGGCATCAGTTGCGTTCCACCTAAACAACCAACTTAACGCAGGTGAAAATCCTAAATTGTTCGCGGGCAGCGAATCATTCAAACGCGACTTCGTTTACGTTGGTGATGTATGTAAAGTTAACCTGTGGTTCTTAGAAAACGGCGTATCAGGCATTTTTAACTGTGGTACTGGCCGTGCTGAATCTTTTGAAGAGGTAGCAAAAGCAGTTATCAAGCATCATGGCAAAGGCCAAATTGAAACCATCCCATTCCCTGAGCACCTAAAAGGCGCTTACCAAGAATTCACACAAGCGGATCTGACCAAACTGCGCACCGCAGGTTGTGATGTTGAATTCAAGACAGTTGCAGAAGGCGTTGCCGAATACTTAACTATCCAAAACAGTTAAGCACCACAAGGTGGTAGAACCATAACCTGCCACCTTTACTCAAGTGCAATAGCCTGTATCATTCCTAACTATCTTTTTCTCATTTAAACCACTTCGCCCGTACACGAATAGGTAACTAGACACGCCATGACCATAAAACGTGATGACTTCGACCCCAAAGCATATAACCCTGAGTTTAAGCGCCACTTTCTGTCGCCTAAGTACTGGGGCACGTGGTTAGGTGTTATCTTATTTTCACCTTTATCATTAATGCCACTGGGTTTACAAAAGTGGTTGGCGAAAACCATAGCCAAAAAACTGTCTAAATCCCACAAAGGTCCAGCTCACCGAGCGAGGGTGAACTTTGAGCTGTGTTTTCCGGAAAAGTCGTTCCAAGAACGTGAAGCTTTGATAGAAAAAACACTCTACACAGCAGCCATGTTCTTTTTTCGCTTCGGGTTACTAAGTTTACGCTCACCAAAGTGGCTTCAGAACCGTTGCCAAATTCGCGGCCTAGACATTTTACGACAGCACATTGATAACAACGAAAATGTGATTTTAATGGTTCCCCACTCTTGGGCAATTGATGTGCCTGCTATCTTGCTCGCTTCAATGGGAATGCCAGTGTCTGCAATGGCGAAGAAACAAAAGAATGATGTTGCTGACTGGCTGATGCACAAGCAAAGAGTCCAATACGGTGGTCGTGTTTATGAACGCTCAGGTGGCATTAAGCCTTTTCTGAAATCCATTCGAGATGGCTATGTAGGGTATTATCTACCCGATCAAGATCACGGCCCAGAGCATAGTGTGTTTGTAGATTTTTTTGCTACACGTAAAGCAACACTACCTGGTTTAGGCAAAATTGCGAAACTATCACGCTCAAAAGTACTGCCTCTATTTGCGTCGATGAACACTGAAGATGGTACGTTTGATATTGAGATTTTACCGGCGTTTGAGCTGGATAAAGGCGAAGAGCAAGACGCTCGTACCTGTAATGAAGCCATTGAATACTTTGTCGGTGATAAACCCGAACAATATATGTGGGTATTGCAGTTGCTGCACTCTCAAGAAGACGGCAGTAACTATTACAATTTGTTTAAACCAAGATATAACAGCGACTGGAAAGTGTAATGAAAGTCATAGTTATCAGTTTAAAGCGCTCTGTCGAACGAAGAGAGCGTATTGCATCACAATTAGAAGCGTCAGGAATAGAGTTTAGCTTTTTGGATGCCGCTGACGCTCAACAAGGAAACTTCCCTTTATCTGAACGTAGAAACGATCAACTAACAAAAAAAAGATTTGGTTATAAACTTGTTGATAGCGAAGTTGCTTGTTTTTCCAGCCACCTTCAAGCTTGGCAGATCGCAGCTGAATCCAGTGCTCCTTTGTTGATATTAGAAGATAACTGTGATCTTACTGATGAATTTTTTGAGTACTTTAAACATCTGCCAAAGATCGCGGTTGAGTTCGATTTTTTAAAGCTATGCGCAACAAGCCCAAAGAAGTATAAAAACATCAAAGCTTTTGATTCAAAAATAAAAATCATCCGTTATTACAGAAGAACGTGTGGAATTATGGGCTATATCATTTCACCAAAAGCTGCACAATCATTCATTCACAATGCTGCTCAGTTTATCGAGCCTGTCGATGATTATATGGAAAAACCATATAAACACGGTATTTTCACATACTGTCTCAAACCTGATTTAGTTGTTCGAGCAAAAATAGACTCAACTATTGGCAGCTCAAGGAAGAACAAACAAGGTATAACTCTTATCGACAAGCTTTATATTGAGTCTTTTAGGCTTTATGAACAAATAAAAGACTTTTCTATGAGAGCACCGGATTAAACCATGAAAATACTCATTATTGGCCCTTCATGGGTTGGCGATATGGTGATGTCACAATCACTATACAAAGTCATTAAACACCAACACCCAAACTGCACTATCGATGTCATTGCTCCTGGATGGTGTAAACCGATTCTTGAGCGTATGCCAGAAATCCACCAAGCGATTGAAATGCCTATCGGTCATGGTGAATTTAACTTATTAGGCCGCAGGGAAATTGGTAAATCATTACGTGAAAAGCAATATGACCACGCCTATATCTTGCCTAAATCAGCGAAATCAGCACTGATCCCATGGTTTGCCAACATTCCTCTTCGTACTGGCTGGAAAGGAGAAATGCGCTATGGTTTATTGAATGACTTACGCCCTAACATGAAGTCTTTTCAGTACATGGTAGAGCGCTATGTAGCGTTAGCTTATCCAAAAGCAGAAATGGTGGACTCTAATTCTCTTGGCGGGCTTGAAACCTTACCTCGCCCTCGCCTTGCAATCAACGCGGCAGAGCAACAAGCCACGCTCAAAAAGTTCAACTTAGCCCAAGACCAACCAACCATTGGACTATGCCCAGGAGCAGAGTTTGGTCCCGCCAAAAAATGGCCCGAAACACACTACGCTGAAGTTGCGACGCAAATGGCTCGATCTGGGCATCAAATCTGGTTGTTTGGTTCTCAAAAGGACTTAGAGACTTGTAACAATATTCGCGCACTTGTTCCGACGCAATTCCATGAGCACATTCATGTTCTAGCAGGCCAAACCAGCTTAATTGAAGCAGTCGATCTCCTTGCTGCATGTAAGACTGTTGTCGCGAATGACTCAGGCTTAATGCATGTGGCAGCTGCGGTTGGTTGTAATGTTGTTGCCGTGTATGGCTCAACTTCACCGAAGTACACCCCCCCACTCGCAGAAAAAGTGGAGATTGTTCATACCGATATTGATTGTCGCCCTTGTTTCCAGCGTGAATGTCAATACGAACACCTCAAGTGCTTGACAGAACTTTCGCCTAAGCAAGTGCTAGATAGTATCCAAAAACTTGACGCCATTACGATAAGCTCATGTTAGTTCGTATTGTTTATACCTTACTACTCGCTCTAGCGTCACCGCTGCTTTTATTTGGTTTGTACAAGAGCAAACCAAATAAGCCTAAGTTCGGCTCTCGCTGGAAAGAGCACTTTGGTATCACTCCCAAGCTAAAAAGCAACGACAAACCTATTTGGATACATGCCGTATCTGTTGGTGAAAGCATAGCAGCAACACCTTTAATTAAAGCCCTTAAGGAACAAAACCCCGAACAATCTATTCTAGTTACTACAACAACAAGTACCGGAGCTGAACAGATTGCTAAGTTGGGTGATTTAATTGAACACCGCTATATGCCAATTGACTTTGGGTTTGCTATCAAAGGCTTTCTTAAAGCAGTGCAACCAAAACAGATGTTGATCATTGAGACTGAGCTGTGGCCAAACACACTTCACAATATTCACAAAGCGGGTATCCCTATAACTGTCGTGAATGCGCGCCTATCTGAAAAATCATGTCAGAACTACGCCAAAATACAGCGGCTTTTTAACCAGCTTCATCCATGCCTAACTCAAGTACTCTGCCAAACAGATTCAGATGCAGAGCACTTCGAACGCTTAGGCGTTGAGAAAAAGAAACTATCCGTTACTGGCTCGATTAAGTTCGATATTCAAATATCAGAGCAAGTGAAACAACAAGGACAACAGCTTCGAGCCCAGCTTGGAAACGATCGTCCGATTTGGATTGCAGCTAGCACCCACAAAGGCGAGGACGAACAGGTATTAGATGCACATAGACAAGTTTTAAAATCTCATCCAAATGCTTTACTCGTTTTGGTTCCTCGCCATCCAGAACGATTTGATGATGTCTTCACGCTTTGCCAACAGCAAGGCTTTAACACTGTGCGTCGTACTTCAACACATTCAGTAGAGACTAATACTCAAGTATATCTCGGCGATACTATGGGCGAGATGCTAACTTTGATGGGCGCTGCGGACATCTGCTTTATGGGTGGCAGTCTAATCGGAGATAAAGTCGGTGGACACAATGTGTTAGAGCCAGCGGTTTTGGGCGTTCCAACCATAACCGGACCTAGTTTTTTCAACTTTGAAGATATTGTCGTCACCATGAAGAAAGAAGGTGTTATAGATATTGCCCAAAATTCTCAGGAAATTGCACTTTATACAGCACTCTATATGAGTAACAAAAATCAACGGAATGAAATAAGTAGCAAGTTAAAAGCATTTACGTCTAAAAGATGTGGGGCTTTAAAATCCACAATCCAGAAGCTTAACGCTATAAATGGTCAGTAAATTTTATAATATAAAATTAACATTTAAGCCAAGCATTGAGCATACACATAAAGCTTAGTAATAAAGTGGTGCCTTGATAACAAATAAGCCATCACATTGAGTTCTCAAAGAGCTGTCAAAATGAAATTTATTGATAAAGTAAGTATAAGCAAGATATCCCTACACGAATGGCTAATATCCACACCAGTAATATGGGTTTTTTCGAGTCAACTAGTAAACTCTGATTCTTACAAAGCGATGATCGTACTGTCAGTAATTTCTCTAATTAGTTCAGTTTGGAACTATGGTTGCAAAACAATCATCCATAACATCACCAAGAATAGGTGGACTCAAGTTATTGGCATAATGTTATTATCAACTATATTTTATAAAGAATACAATAGTTCAATCTCCAACGACTCCTTGCGTGCTTATGCAATCATGTTTGTCTTCCTTGTTTCTTTTCCAGATAAACTATCGGACAAACTATTTCACAATCTTCACTGGCTTTTGCTTATTTCCAGTTTATTCATGTTAACGTACACCACTCTTAACATGTATATTTGGAACAATCCTAGAGCACTATGGGATATAAACCCTATACCATACACAACAATTTCCGCAGCTGTGGCAACTGCCTCGATATGTTACTTTTTAACTACTAAAACAAAAGAAATTCGAAATATAAGTCTAATAGCTTTTATATTTAGCTTTAATTCATTGGTAATAAGCCTTTCAAGAGGACCATTTTTAGCTTTACTCTGCTCTTTATTTATTGTTGTTATTTTCACTCAAAGACAGAAATGCCTTAAATATGGTAGGTTGCTATCTATTATTACTGTCGCTATTTTATCTTTCACAATTCATTCTTCTCTTGTTTCCGAGAGAGTAAAAAGCACCGAAAATGCGATTGAAACAATCAAACAAGGTGGAACAGACACATCGATTGGAGCAAGAATAAAGTTATGGCATTCAAGTGTCTATTCGATATTTGAGAAACCGATATTCGGTTTGGGCAGTAAAGAGAAATCATTTCGAGAAACGTTAGCTAATAAAGGCATTATTGAGCAAGATACAGCTCAATGGGGGCACTACCACAATCAATACATCAATACTCTTGTAAAACAAGGCCTAGTAGGGCTGGCACTACTTATCGTATTATTTTTCTTCCCTTTATCACAGGTACGAAAATTAGACACACTGCCGGCAAGCATTGTGCTTGGTGTATTAACTATTTTCTGGGTTTCAGCTTTTACGGACATACCTATAAATCATGCTCAGCCACTCATAATGTTCATCGCACTCATATCTTTATGTTGGATACAAAGTAAAGAAGAATAGAGTGAACACTAAGAGAAAGTTTATAAAACGCTACGTTCTAAATTTTTTACCTAAAAACGGCCCATGAGATACTCGAAGGCCGCTTTCATTTTTAACCTACGAGCCTCTACAGGTTAGCTTTCCAAACAAGATCGCATATTCCATCAGTCGGCTTAAAACCTGTTGGAGCTTCAAGCAATATGCTCCGAATTTTATCATGCTCAAAGTTATGACAAGCTTCATCTAACTTGCAGAGTATGTCTTGGTACTGATCAAGCGGTAAGTAGGTCTCATGAGCGGTCATAATACGCTCATGGCTAGTTTTCTTGACATTATCTCCAATCAATAGCTCCTCATAGAGCTTTTCACCAGGTCTTAAGCCTGTACAGCGTATTTCGATATCACCATCAGGATTCTCATCATCTCTTACCTCCAGCCCCGAAAGATTAATGAGGTTTTTAGCTAAGTCGATGATCTTCACAGACTCTCCCATATCAAGTACGAATACGTCCCCTCCTTTACCCATTGCTCCAGCTTGAATAACCAACTGTGCAGCTTCTGGAATGGTCATAAAGTATCGAGTGATCTCTGGGTGAGTCAGAGTGATCGGGCCTCCATGCTCAATTTGCTGCTTGAACAAAGGCACAACAGAGCCGGATGAACCGAGAACATTGCCGAAGCGAACCATACAGAACCTTGTACCTTTAGCGTCATGAAGTTGCTGCTCAGCGAGTGCCTGTAAGCCTAGCTCAGCTAAACGTTTCGTGGCTCCCATAACATTTGTCGGCCTCACAGCTTTATCGGTTGATATCAATACAAAAGACTCGACACCACTCTCGATTGCGGCCATGGCGGTGTAGTACGTACCAAAAACGTTGTTTCTAACGCCCTCTACAACGTTGTGCTCAACTAATGGAACATGTTTGTATGCTGCAGCATGGTACACCGTGTTTACTTTAAACGCGTTCATCACAGCCGATAAACGATTTTGGCGTTGGATGGAGCCAAGCAAAGGTATCACCTCTGAATCTAATCCTTCATTCGCAATGTAACTATTTAACTCTTTATCTATCTGATACAACGCAAACTCTGAAAGCTCATAAAGAACCAGCTTTCTTGGTTTATTCTTAATAATCTGGCGACATAACTCAGAACCAATAGAGCCTCCCGCCCCAGTCACCATTACAACTTTACCTTTAATATTCGCTTCTAACAGTTTCTGGGTTGGTGCGACTGGTATACGACCAAGCAAATCCTCTATCGCTACCTCTTTTAACTCGTCTATCTTTACAATGCCTAAGACAAGATCATCCAAGTTTGGAATTGTCAAAACATCAATCCCCATTGTAGACAGCAGAGAAGCAGCTTCCGCTTTCTGTTTTTTCGGCGCTGAAGGAATGGATAAGATCGCTTTTTGAATACCGTACTTACGCTTTAAGCCTGCAATATTCTTGGGTGAGTAAACTTTAACGCCAACAATCGTTCTTCCAACTAGAGTTGGGTTATCATCAATAAATGCTTTAGCATTGTACAACTCACCTTTTTGCAACATTACAACCAATTGCCGTCCGGCTTTTCCTGCACCATAAACAATGATGTTTTCTTTACCTTTCGATGAAGCCCCTTCAATAAGACTTACAACAACAAACCTCGAAAAGAAGGTTAAAATGAAAGAAAAACAAAAGAATAATATTGGTAATGTTCGCGGCAGCATTACCTGATTAAAATAAGAGGTAAAACCTAAAAAAAGTACGACAATACATAATGAGCTTACAATTAACTTTGCAATACTATTCATCGCATGTCTTAGCACGTGTTTGTAAACACCTCGAATCCAACAGATAAAGACAAAGAGAGTAGCGGATGAAATAGATAGGTATAAGTAGCTAGAGTAATCTATCAAGTACTCTAGCTGATAAAACCTTGTGAAAACTGCCATCCAAAAGGACAGTAATATAAAGTTAAAATCGGAGAGGGCTACTAACGTATCCTTCACTCTACGTCTCAAAAAAAACTCTTTCATTACGACCAACTTGAGCTTACTCATGCATTTCGTACATGAGAATACATATTGTTAATCAGTCATGAGCATAAACCCATGACTGAATACACTAATCAATAAACTCTCTAAACCAAAGTTCAACTGCCATTAAAGCTCGAATCTCTCGAGTATTATTTGAGGTGCCTTTACAATGATTTTCATAAAGCTCTTGGACAAAATCATGGTTGAAAATTCCTCTTGATTTGGCTTTTTCGCTAAATAAGAGATCGGAGACCATGTCCTTTAAGTCCGTTTTGAGCCATTCGCCAATTGGAACTGTGAACATTTGCTTTTTACGGTAAGCTAACTCCTCGCCTATCAGGTTAGATACAGTCTTTTTGAAAATGTACTTCGTCTCACCATCGTGTAGTTTTAATTCACCTGGAATTGAAAAAGCTAGCTCAATCATTCTAAAGTCTAGAAATGGAGCACGGTTTTCAATAGAGACCGCCATTCCCATTCGGTCCGGTTTAACCAAGTTATTTCCAGGCAGTAATAGCTTGGTGTCTATATATAAGGCTTGGTTTACTCTGTCCTGATGCTTTACTTTCTTAAATGCTTGTTTCGCAAAGTAGTGACTGTCTACCCCAGCCAAAGCTTCCATCATAGAATCGCTGTATAGCTTACTCTTCGATGTTTGTTGGAATAGCGAAATACTTTCCAAAAACTTAATCTGAAACTCTTCGTCACTTAGCGAGTCAGTGTCTGAATCAAAAAAGTTTTTGTATTTATCATATCCCGCAAACAGTTCATCAGCCCCATCGCCTGTTAAAACCATTTTCACTTCTTTTGAAGCAAGTTCTGCGACTTTATACGTCGGCATAAATGAAACATCACCATGCGGTTGATCGCAATGATATGTTGATTTCCCCCACAAGTTCAGGAGGTTTGCTTCTACTTTTTCGCAAACATGCTCAGTATTGAACCTGTTGGCCGCAGCCTCTGCGTAGGGGGATTCATCGTACTTTTTATCATGAAACCCAATCGAAAATGTTTTGACTGGTTGTTCTAAATGCTTCGCCATATACCCAACAACGGAGCTTGAATCTACTCCTCCAGATAAGAACGCACCAAACGGGACATCAGCTCTTAAACGAAGTCGAACTGCATCATCTAAAGTCGTGTCCAATTGCTCAATCCAGGCCGCTTCACTTGCTTCTTCTGGATTGACATCAGCGACATCCCACCAAGAGACTTCTTCAATGCCTGAATTAGAAATAGAGAGGTAGCTTCCCGGCATGACATGCTCCACACCAGAAAACATTGTCATGGGTGGTACCACATAATTGTAAGAGATATAACTATCTAATGCTTTCTTGTTTAGTTCTCTTGGAATACCTACCTTCAAGATTGATTTTATTTCCGAACCAAAGGCCAACATTCCGTTGTGATTTGCATAATATAGTGGCTTTTCTCCAACGCGATCACGAATGAGAAACATAGTGTCTATGCGCTTATCGTAAATACTGATTGCAAACATACCGTTTAGCATTGAAATGAAGTCAATACCGTACTTTTGGTAAAGTCTTAACAATACTTCTGTGTCACATGTTGTTTTACACTCGAAAGGGGTCCCAGCAAGTTTTTGAGCAAGTTCAACATGGTTAAATATTTCACCATTTTGAACTACAACAATATCGTGCTCATCAGAATAAAAAGGCTGTTGTCCGTGCTCTAAATCTAAGATTGCTAATCTCTGGTTTCCGAGTGCTCTACCTTCCCGGTGGTAATACCCCATGCCATCAGGTCCTCGATATACAATCGCCTCCCCCATGGCACGCACCGTTTCTTCGCTTAAAGAACGATTAGAAAAGTCGAAGTAACCGAAAATACCGCACATATTAATTCCCACCTTTTCTAATAACTTGCTTCACTGTCATCGCTATAATTTTAAGATCGAGATAAATGCTATGAGTCTTTACATATTCTAGATCTAATCGGGTTCTCTCTTCTGGTGTCGTATTTGAACGCACCGTAGCTTGAGCCAAACCCGTGATTCCCGGTTTGACGCTATTACGTAATTGCCACTCATCTGGCGTATAGTTTTTTTCTTGGACGGGGACGTCAGGACGAGGGCCAACGATGCTCATATCACCCAATAGCACGTTTATAAGTTGCGGTAATTCATCAATACTTGTTCTTCTGATCACTCGTCCAACTCTAGTGATTCTTGGATCATTTTGTTGAGTGAAATAAGGACCTACTTCGGATGCATTGCATTTCATACTACGAAATTTATACATCCCAAACTCTCTCCCTCCTAACCCCACTCTTTTTTGTTTAAAAAATGGTGAACCTGGATCATCGACGAAGATGATGATCGCAACAACAAACAAAAGTGGCGCGAGTAAAATCAATGCCAACGCCGAAACTAAACAATCAAAAATAGTTTTCACATCTCACCTTCTACAATGCCGTCCACAATTCTTTTTAGTTCGTTTTTATCATGTTGAATCTGCTCATAAGTCCTATTTTTCAATCTCTCTATCTCGGAATACAAGCGCGATACTTCTAGCTCTAGATCGAGTTTACTCTTTAGTTCCTCAAGGTTTTTAGAACGCTGATGAAATGCTCTGGACAATATAACCGCACTTGAACCAAGACGAGCATGTTCTCCCAAAATCAAACTAGCAGGTAATGTCCCTTCGCCGACTCTAGCCACGCCCCCAAAGCCAAATGGCTTTCCAGAAGTTTTTATTGCCGCAACTAATTGATCCAAGTATCCCGTTGAAATGATCTCGAACATAAAACGAAAGCCTAACTCTCTATGCAAGTCATTCAACCCTATATAGAACTCTGATACATACGGGCTATCAACATAAGTTTCTAGAGACTCGGCTGCAGATTTTGTCTCAATAAGAGGAATGAATTTGGCTCTGCCATTTATCATCTTACCAACACTGTTCACCTCTTCTTTTGAGTGAAACATTGGTAACATAATGATATCAGCACCCTCGGCAATAGCTCGATCGACTTCTTTGCTAATGTTTTTATTGAAAGGGTTGATGCGAACTAATACTTCAGATGAACCTGATGCCGTTTTAACCTTATTGATATCTTCTTCAGAATGATTACTTATTACAGTATCTAAATGCCCTTGACGCTCATATTTACCAAGAACTTCCAGGTCAACAAAAATACGACTAATACCACAACTGTTAGCATAAGAAGCAATCTCTGGATTATTAGTTATATACATTAAATTCATACTAACTCCTACTAGTCATAAACCTAAACATTAAAACAAACACTAATAAAACTGATGTTACGTATACTCCTATAGTAAAGGTTCCAATAATAGGTTCTAATGTAATAACAAAGTTCTTTGCAGAGTACAAAATAACAAACGTCATCAATAGCAAGGAAATACCAAGCACAAGTATTCTCATATCTACATAGAATGGAAAAATCTTATGACCGGCTCGAAGAGCAATCAAAAAACATATTGCTGTAGAGGCGTAAAAAGTTATTAGAGAATAAAGCAAATCTTCAATTGGTGGTTTTACCAATATTAAAAAAGAAAAGACGACAATACCCAATAGGGTAGTAACTATGAAAGGTCGCTTAGTATCCCTTCTTGATGAAAAAACAGCTAGAATAATGCCGTTCACGCACTGAAACGGTAAACTTATGGCATACGTTTTCAAATATTCAGAAATATTCATCAACTGATGGTGACTTAACGCCCCCCAACCATAAATAGTTTCAACTATAGTATCCGCATAAAGAACCATTGCTGTCGTCACAAGTATGGACATAAAAAGACTAAAACATAATATATTGGATGCTAGTTTTAAGAACTTACCTTCATTACCATTCGAGTATATTCCCGATAATTTAGGAAGAAATATTATACTAAATACCGTCGATAGGATAATTAAAGGCAGCTCTACCAACTTAATTGTGTAGTTCACTAAAGACAACGACCCTCCCCCATCAATGGAAGCGACGGTACGGACAATTATTGGTAAAAGGAAGATAACACCACCTGCAGCCAAAGCATAAAAATATCTAGATAATAAATCTCTGCTTATTAAATTTCTTTCATGTTTGATAAAAAATGGGGGTAACCCTATAGCAAGTACTTGTGACAGCCACCTCATTAAAGACGCTAACACCAAGCCAATCGATATTAAGATAAACCCACTATCTAAAAAGGCTGTTAAGCAAACAAATACAATAATAGTAAGATTAACTATTAACGTACTCAAAGAAGTAATTGTGAACCTTTCTTTGGAATTTAGATAAGCTAACGAAGCACCAGTTGCCAATGAAAAAGGCAATGCAATTAAGCTAAAGAAGAAGTAATCTTGATTGGTTTCTATAAATGTCTCATTCATTCCCAAAGCAAGAAATGATATTAAGTCACTCCTAAGTGGATAAGAAAGCAAGCAAACTGTTAAACCAAAAAGAAACATTACTGAAGTTACTTGTTTGTAAAGTAACTGACTATCTTCTTCATTTAATTTCTTAAACTCAGGAACTAGTGCCATACTCATGGCACCGCCCATGAGTAAGTTAACTAAAAAGTCTGGAGTTGTAAGCAATAAAACAATAAAATCACTGTTTTCTGTTGCCCCAAAATTATTTGCGATTATTATTTCACGAAGAAAGCCACTAAAACGACCGATAAACAGTCCTAGCGAAACAATTAATGCACTAAGGAAGATTTTCTTCATGGGTATAGCTAGGAACCTAGATATCTAGAAATTTCACGTGAAATATTTTCTGTAGCTAAGCCTTCATATAGACTTATGCAGTGAGTGGCTCTTTCAAGCTCTTCAATAATGGCATTGTACAGCTCACTTTCATGAAATACGGGGGTGGATAAACCAGCCTTATAGAATGAATTGTAGCGGTTGAAAACAGTTCCTTCTAATGTAACTAATCCCAACCCCATGGCTTTGCCCTCTAAGCCAACGGTACTCATATTAGTCAAAACAATATCTGACTGAGCTAACTGCTCATGAAGTGAATCATTCTTACCTGAGACATGCAAGTTACTGTAGTCTGAATAATCAATAACTTGATTTGGATGCGGCCTTACAATAACTTTCCAATCATGTTCTTGAGCAAGAACATTGAGCTTTTCTCGGACTCTAAATGCAAACTCCGGGTCACCTACAATATCAGGATATAAATGAAAATGTTTAGGCAGGTGGCAGTCAGCGAACAAAAGCGTTAACTGATTTGTTTTTTTTCTTCTTTCTGTCAATTTGATACTGTCAAAAACTGGCGTACCGGTGGCAACAATTCGAGCTGAGCGACTTTTTCTTGATGCTTCCAAGTTAGATTTAACTTCACTGGAAAGGACGCAAATAATATCAGCTAACTCGTCATTAGCGATATCTAAAACTCCTGAAAGCCCACCTTCAATCCATAACCCATCGTTGATACAAAGCGTCGGTACACCACACTTCTTCGCCGCAGACAAAGACGCTCGTTCTGCTCTGATTGCATTCGTTGTGATAAGCATATCAGGAGAAAGAGATTGAATAATTTTTATTAACGTGGGCTCTGGATAAAAAGCAGCTCTTCCTTTGCTTTCATACAATGACTTTGCCTCCTCCAGACCTACGCTCTCGACAAGATCATAGTATGAGCAACCCATGTAATATAAGCTATCTTCATATTGTACTTCACCATTATGCTCGAGGTTCGCAAGGAGGCCTTCACCAGTAGTAACGACTTCCGGATCGAAGAGTTCTTTGAAAGATCGGAATGTCACATAAGGTACGCCCCGAGCAGCTAAGTAAGGAGCGGCCAAAGTCAAAGCTAGGACCGTTATCTCGTATTTATCTTTGAGCTGCTGGTAAAGGGGCTCAATGATCGTTACGTGCCCACCACCGTAACATACCATTAGCAGTTTTTTTTTCATTTCCTGACCTTAAAACTAAGATTTTACAGCGTTGCTTATATTCTTTAACTGCACTTTTAATCTATGTCGCAATAACTTAATAATTATTTAATAATATATAAACTATAGGTAGCTAAAGACACTAATATGCAAACAATGTATTATTAGATAAAACGAAAGAACAAATAGCATTACTAGATAGTAATAATCGAAAGTCGTTGTGATAATAGCCTTATTGCCTACTAGCTTCATATTTTTTGTATTCAATAGCTTTGTAGTTAACTATTCATCTTCACACCGAGATAGTAATATCTCAGCGATTTTGAACTCTACAGGGAAATTGATATCAAAAACTTCTTCTACTGGCATTATAAAGTGCTTAGGCTTAGCACCGAAGAAGTAACTATTTTTCAACATATTTTTGTGCCTTTGAATAAAAATAGCACCATCTTGTGCATAAAGCGGCTCCAGCTCTGATGCTAGCGTATGCCTTTCCGCATATGGGTTATAATTTAAAACTTGAAAATTAGAGTCCCATAAGTGCTCTTTCAATTCATACACCGATAACAAAGAGTCATACCCTTCTTGTTCAGCCTCAAAAAAAGCGTTAACAGCACTCTCATAAGTATCGACAGATACTAATGGGTTTGTACAGTGAGCCCAAACAACAACATCTGCGGAAATCAAACTACACATGTTTCCTATCATATCATTGGCACTAGCTCGTGCTTCATCACAGTAGTAGTCTGGTCTCTTTACTACTTCTGCACCTCTTGCTTTTGCTAGTTCTAAAATCGTTACGTCTTCAGAACCGACAACAACACGGCTAATAGAGGGACATTGCTTTAGAGTATCAATTTTCCGCTCTAAGAGGCTAACGCCATTGATTGGAAGAATATTTTTATTCGGAATTCTTTTGCTTCCACCGCGAGCAACTATTACTGCTACAACATCCACATTAATCACCTGTATAAATATTAGATTGGTATTAAGGATTATACCTCGTCAAGCATCGCACAATCCTAAAGTTTCTTAAACTAATCAAGTTTACACTGACTATAACAAGTTAACCACACAATCAAAGATTTGTTGGTAGCGTTAGGTGGACACTTCAAATTATTGCGTAGTGTTTTGGTTATAACCATCTCGTAAGGCTTCAAAGTTAATTTCTTGCCACTTTATCCGGCGTTTATCTAACTCCTTCAAAAATGAACGCTTCAGTCGCGATAAATTGGCACTTTGCCACTCAGAGCTTCGCTCAAAACGGCACTTATCAAAATCGATAATCCATACCTTATCTTTGTCGTCGATCAAGATATTGTGGATATTCAAATCGGTATGGTTAACGCCAACCTGATGCATCTTGGCAATTTCTTGCCCTATTTTCTGATACATTTCTACCGATAAAGACTGTTCTTGCAAGATACTAACCAGATCTCTGGCGTTTGGGATTCGCTCACTTAATAAATCAGCTTGATAGAAGAGTCCTGACTTTACGGCTCTTGCTGCAATAGGACGAGGAACGTGCACCCCAGCCTCAATTAGCGCCAACAAAAGCTGAAACTCTTGCGCACAACGGGTATTATCCCAGCCAGAGAACCAATAATAATCGTTAACTAACTTCCCAAACAAACCGCCACGACGGTAATGACGTAGTGCCGCTTGCATGTTCTCTAGTTGGATAAACCATGTCGTACCTCGCCCCGTCGCACTGCCAACCACCTTGTCGGAGGACTGCCAGTATTCCGCATCAAATATCGGTTGGCTAGGGTCTGTAATGACCTCGTCATCAAACCAGATCACTTGGTTGTTGTTTTTATACTGTTGAGTCATACGCTCACCCTCTAGCCTAAATACCGGCTGGCTAATATATACAACCAAGTAAATGCAGCAAACGCCAAAGCAACCATAACGGCAGCAGAGCCTATATCTTTAGCTCGACCACTGAGTTCATGCCGTTCAATACCGATACGATCCACTACCGCCTCAATCGCTGAGTTTACAAGCTCTACAATCAAGACTAATACCACGACTCCGATCATTAAGATACGCTCAACTATGCCGACATCCATTAGCCAAGCCAAAATCACGGCGATACTCAACAAAGCCAACTCTTGTCGAATGGCAGCTTCATGCTTAAAAGCCGCTTTTAATCCTTGGATCGAATAACCCGTCGCTTTAACGATGCGCTTTAGTCCGGTATTACCCGGCTTACCAGATTCTTGCGATTGATGTGGTGTTGTCTTTGACATTGCAGAACACTTATCAGTACTTAGCTATATTCGAGCCGTGTATTTTACATTTATTGGGGATGTCTGCATAATTTACCTGCCTCTATTCATCGAATCAGACAATAATTATGTTCACTTCTGCCCCATCGTCACTATGCGTCTTGCGTTTGTCCGCTATTGGAGACGTTTGCAACACTATCGCCACCGTTCAAGCTATTCAGAAACACTGGCCTTCGACCCAGATTACTTGGATAACGGGTAAACTTGAAGCCCAGTTATTAGCCGCCATCGATGGTGTAGAAGTGATTGTTTTTGATAAAAAAGCGGGACTTGATGGCTACAAGTCGCTTTGGCGACAGCTGAAAGGCAGAGAGTTTGATGCGCTATTGCATATGCAGTACGCGATTCGAGCTAGTGTCGCAACGTTAGGTATTAAAGCAAAATACAAACTTGGTTTCTCTTCTGATAGAAGCCAGGACTTTCAAACGCTATTTACCAATGTCAAAGTGCCTTCCCCACAATCTCTGCATGTTGCAGATGGCTTAATGGCCTTTGCCCATCAAATTGGGATACCAAAGGCTGAACTAGACTGGGTACTTTCTTATTCAGACCACGACCAAGCTTGGGCAGAGTCTCATATTTCTCGTAGTAAACCTAACCTGCTGATTGTGCCTGGTGCGAGCAAAGCTTATAAAAACTGGAACGCGGAAGGTTATGTGGATGTGATTCATCACGCCAGAGCAAAAGGCTGGAACGTGATTCTGGCAGGCAGCCCTGCTCAGGTAGAATTGGATCTGGCAGAGGCCATTCAATCTCGCTTGGAAGAACCGTGCCTAAATTTAGTGGGACAAAGTTCAATTCTGCAAATGCTTGCGTTAATAGATAAGGTTGAAATGGTCATCGCCCCCGATACCGGACCAGCACACATGGCGAATGC
This sequence comes from Vibrio sp. 1069, assembly GCF_033340555.1. Classification (NCBI taxonomy): domain Bacteria; kingdom Pseudomonadati; phylum Pseudomonadota; class Gammaproteobacteria; order Vibrionales; family Vibrionaceae; genus Vibrio; species Vibrio sp. 1069. The sequence goes on along the minus strand of NZ_JAWOWP010000004.1, from coordinate 141,765 downwards.
AATGAAAACGCCAATCATCGGGCTCTATGCACACCATAATCCGCTGCGAGTGGGACCTTACCGTTATCTAAAATACGTTGTCTCGGTGTATGAAGAAACGATCTTTGCGGAAACAGGTAAAAACAGTAACGAGTTAAGCTGGCGAACTCGCGCTAAAGATGAAACGGCAATGAACCGCATTACTAACACTCAAGTAATGAGCATGTTCGATCAAGTCTTAGAAGATTTGTATCCTCAATACCAGTAAACTTACTGTCTTGATTTGTTAAGAAGGAAATGACCTTGTCCAAACCAACCTTAGCCGTTGCCTTAATTGTAAAAAATGAAGAGAAGCACTTACAAGCTTGTCTAGACACAGTAAAAGATTGGGTCGATGAGATTGTCCTTCTAGACTCGGGCAGCACTGATCGCACTGAAGAAATCGCCCGACAATACACAGATAAGTTTTACACCAACCTAGATTGGCCAGGATTCGGTAAACAGCGCCAACTGGCGCAGCAATACGTTACGGCAGACTACGTTTTGTGGCTTGATGCGGACGAACAAGTCACTCCAGAGCTAAAAGAAAGTATCTTACACGCGGTATCAGCCAATAAGCCGAACGTTTTATACAAACTTAATCGACTAAGCTCAGCGTTTGGTAAGTTCATCTACCATTCTGGTTGGTCTCCAGACTGGATTGTGCGCTTATATCGCACCGAATATACACAATATAATGATTCGCTCGTTCATGAAAAAGTTGATGAGAAAAACTATCAAACTGAAAAACTGGATGGTCGACTGCATCACTACACTTACGAGCACCTTCATCATTACATCAATAAAACCACTGGCTACCTCAAGGCCTGGACGGATGAACGTGAAGGTAAAAAGAAAGCGGGTTTAACGACCGCTATCGTTCACGCTCTTGCTAGCTTTTTGAAGATGTATGTTCTCAAACGAGGCTTCCTTGATGGCAAACATGGCTTCATTCTAGCTTGGCTAAGCATGCACTCTACTTTTGTAAAATATATCGATCTCTACTTACGTGAACAGGCAAGAAAATCATGAAAACGACTTTAATTATCACCACTTACAACTGGAAAGAAGCATTAAAAGCGGTGTTAGAAAGCGTGAAACGTCAAACCGTTTTGCCTGACGAAGTCATTGTTGCAGATGACGGTTCTCGAGACGATACCAAAGCAATGATCGACCAACTGCGTGACGGCTTTCCAGTACCACTTATTCATAGCTGGCACGAAGATAATGGCTTTCAACTTTCAATGAGCCGCAACCGTGCGATCGCAAAAGCATCAGGTGACTACCTCATCATGATTGATGGCGACATGGTGTTGTCTCAAACGTTTATTGAATCACATAAGCAAGTCGCAAAGCCAAATTGGTTTGTGCAGGGTGGGCGTGTGTTAACGGATGAAAACTGCAGCAAGGCCATCATGGAAAACGGCTTAGTGCCTTCCATTTTCAGCAAAGGCATTCGCAATCGTAAAAACTGCATCACCAACGCCTTGCTATCGAAATGGTTCTCTTACGAGCGGAATAACGATAAAGCCACTCGCGGTTGCAACATGGCATTTTGGCGACAAGATGTCATCGAGGTGAATGGCTTCAACCAAGATTTTGTTGGATGGGGACGCGAAGACAGCGAGTTTGTTCATCGCATGTTGAATGCGGGTAAGTCACGTCTTTACCTAAAATTTGCAGGTGTAGGCTACCACTTGTACCACGTAGAAAACTCTCGCGCGTCACTCGGAAAAAATGACGAGATTTTAGAAAACACCATTAAAAACAAGCTTAAACGCTGTGAGAATGGTGTTGATCAATTTCTAGAAGCTTAAGATTATAAAAAGGGGCGTTTCGCCCCTTTTTTATTGTTGCTGAGATAAAGCGAAGTACTTATCGGCAACCATCAATGAGATCAAACGCTCTTTACGTTTATCTTTGAACTGCTCAACCCACTGGTGCGCATTTTCAATGATCGCTAATGCTTCTTGCTCATTCGCTAGGTAATAATCCATCTTTTCGGGCAAATCCGAATAGTCATCCTTCACTTCAACATAGTGGACGCCTGCCTTTAACTTACCTTCCATAAACCAAGTCTCATATTTTGGCTTTGACATAATAACCAAGGAGTTAGACGACATAGCCCACTTAAGGTTGGTGGCTACATCATTGCCTTCTATACAGAGCAAAAACTTATACTGCAGTTGCTCTTCAATACTCATAAAGCCCTTTTCCCATGGTTTCCCTTCTACCGGGCGGGTCTGGCCAATATTGCATTGCGGATGGTTATAAAACGCATGAATCACCTTTTTACGATGCGGCTGAAAACCCACGCCGCGCCACGCTACCATGTCCTTTTTATCTTGATAGCGAACAGGATCATCAATAAATTTAAAATGACGAACTTGATTAAGTTTCAACACCACTGAATTTTGGTTGTTACCAAAAATAGGGCGGCTTTTTATAAAGCTCGGTACATTGGGGATGTGTGTAACATCGCCGTTGATGTAGTTAAACGCAAAACTGGAAGGGAAATAGCGTACAACTTGGCGAAGATCGAAAAAATACGTCCAACCTTTCGTTTTTTTGAATGTATCGACAGTAGCGTAACTTTGTTCTCGGCTATCGACTGAAAACGGCGTTTCACACTTGTTGTAATAGTTCACCCGCTCAAGGCAGCGTTGCTTCTCGGCTTCAGTTAAATTCGAAAGTAAACGCTTTGCTTGTGCTCGATATACAAAACGAGGGATAAGTATCGAGAGAGCGTTTGAGAAATAATAAGGGAACTTACTGTCTTTCATTCAGTTTTTCCCCAATCGCGATGGCTACTGGCTTGGGAACGAACTGATCGATACTTCCGCCATGAATCGCTACTTCTCTCACGATAGTCGACGATAGAAATGCAAACTCTTCTTCAGGAGTCAAAAATACACTTTCGATACCTGGTAATAGCTTTCGGTACATGTTGGTTAGTCCAAACTCGTATTCAAAGTCTACCGTTGTTCGTAAACCACGAATAAGAACCTTAGCTTTCTCATTTCTCGCGAAATCCACTAATAACCCGGAGAACCCCTTTACCGTCACACCAGGTAAATGCGCTACAACGTCCTGCATCAGCGCAACGCGCTCTTCCAATGAAAACATGGTGTTCTTCGATGGGCTTGCGGCTACGCCAATTACTACCTCATCAAACATTTCGTGAGTACGCTCTATTAGATTGAGGTGACCATTAGTCACTGGATCAAAAGTGCCCGGATAAATGACTTTCATATAATTTACTAAGTTATTCGAAACTGATTGAATTATTGAGGCTCGAGCGCAAGATTACAACAACTTAAGCTCGATAATAGCTCGACTTACTTCTGACACTCACCACAAAAGAAGGTATTACGTTGGCCAATCTTTAGCTCTTGAAGTCGTTCACCGCACTCTGGGCATGGCTCTCCGGCTTTTCCGTAAACCAATAACTCTTGTGCAAAGTAACCCGGCTTTCCATCGGCTTGCGCAAAGTCTTTCAGCGTAGTCCCACCTTGCTGAATCGCGATTTCTAACGTGGCTTTGATGTTCTCCACCAGTAATCGCCACTCTTTCTTAGTTAGTTTTCCTGCTGGGCGAGTTGGGTGAATGCGGGTTTTGAACAAAGACTCATTGGCGTAGATATTCCCAACGCCAACCACCACTTTATTGTCCATAATGAACTGTTTAACCGCAACACGCTTACCTTTGGCTTTGTCTGCCATATATACAGCGTTGAACTCCTCGGTTAAAGGCTCAGGTCCCATATGATCTAACACGGTGTGAGACTCATTAGGAGCGCTCCAAAGCCAAGCACCAAAACGACGCGGGTCGTTGTAGCGTAACACTTTGCCATTGGTGAGTTTAAGGTCAACATGATCGTGCTTTGCCGCAGGGAAGTCAGCGTCGAGTACACGCAATGATCCAGACATGCCAAGGTGAACAATCGCTGTACCTTGGTCAGTATCAATCAATAAGTACTTGGCACGACGACGAATATTACGAATAACCTGCCCTTCCAAAAGCTTAAGCTCTTGAGGAATATCCCAACGTAGCTTCGGAGTACGAAAAACAAATGCCTTGATCGTCTGCCCAATCATATGAGGGCTGATCCCCATTCTGCTTACTTCAACTTCTGGTAATTCAGGCATTTGACTCTCCTTAACAGCGTCAGAAACAACATTAGTGAGCGCTTAGCATAATTGAAAAGCAGTATGACAAACACAGTTTCAGCGAAAGGTTATTACGCAACTTTTACTTAGGCATGATGTAGTTACCATCAACAGAAATCGCGATCCACTTGTCTTGCCAATTTTTAAATAGCCAAAAATCGTCAAGGCGGTAAAAAGTGATACGTTGTGGCTCTTCCAAACCTTGATACCAGACTTCGATGCTTTCCGGCGGTGAAAGGCGAGGCTTTAACTGTTCATACTGCTGAGAGTTCAGTTCTGTGCCTTCAAGTGATTGCCAGCGAGTCACTATTTCTTGTACGGGGATATTGGCTTTAATGTTGGATTGCCACTGTCCATTTTGCTTGTCTAATTCCCAACCAGCATAGTAAATGGCACTGACATTATGATCGGAGCGTAACAAGTTTGGATACGGATCCACTTGTTCATCGATAAGATAGTTTTTGATCCAAGTTGGCGCATTAAGGATCACCATGAACACGATGATGCCTAAGATTAGAATATTGTTCCAACGGCGGCGGTATACCTTTTTAGACATAATTCACCTCATCGCTTAAATCAGCAGCAGCTTAACCAAGCTGCTGCTGATTTAGAAAATCTACATTAAATTATGATTGAATCGGATCATCTTTTAACGTATTTAGCGGAACCAATTTACCTTCTCCATTATTCACTTCCGGCACATCCGCATGTGAAGAGAAGAAAGAAGGTAATGCATCCAACCTCTGACTAGAGACACCCATCAATTCAGAGATTGCTTTGATCATTGTGAAGCCATTACGTGGATAATCAACTACTTTTCGTTCATTGAAATCCGAACCAATGACAAACAAAGGCACTTCGTAGGATTGTTTTACCGATGGATCATGACGCAAGTTTTCACCACTATTACGATGCCCAAGTCCGTGATCGGAAACATAAATCAAGTTGTATGGCAGCGACTGCTTCCCTGCAAGTTGGGTAATTTTCTCTAGCATTGTGTCTGTTTGCTTTATCGACTCAATGTAACAAGAGATCTTGCTGCCATTGAAGTTAAACTCAACATCACCTTCCACACGATCACAGAAACCTGGGTGTGAGCCAATTAAGTGGATCACAATCAATTTTGATTTATCGTCACTCGACAGCGCTTTTTGAATGCTTGGCAGCAGTGTGCTGTCATAAACGTTCGAGTCTCTAAAGCTACCGCTGCGTGTAAAGGAAACATGCTCAGCATAGTTAGCAATTGAACTGATTCCGGTATCGAATTCTCCCATTCGACCTTGGTTAGAAACCCAATAGGTTTCCACACCAGCCATTTGCGCTAAGGTGTTGATGTTGTTATTCAGCTCAATATCAATACCATCATTCATTGTGACGTAGCGCATTACCGAGGTGAACGTGTTCGGACCTGGGGACAAAAAGTTTGTCCAAAGCTGCCCTTTGGCCGTCGACATAAACGGCGTATTTTCCATCGGCAGACCATACGCATTCATGTAGTCTTTTCGTACGCTTTCACCAATCACAAAAATGGTGTTCTTAGCCTCGCTTGGTGTTTTGGTGATTTTCCAAGAGGCTGGGATTTTACGCTGAGCCATGATCTCTGCGTTGTACTGATAGTACATGTTGTACGAATCAAACCAATCAAAAATAAATCGAATCGGCGGATAACGCATGTAAGAGAGCAATGCATGTATGTAGTCACTATTAACATTGCGATCTTTAATGGTGCGAATAGGTTTATCCAGGAGTAAAAACGAAAACAAGATTAAACAGAATACTGATGCTTTACGACCTTTAAGTTGTGGTACATATTTGAACAGATAAAAGGACACTACAGCGAAAAGTGCCGCGACTGCCAACGTTCTGAGCTCCAAATCATTAAAGAACTCAAGCGCTTCTGAAGGGTTGGTCTCAATCAATGAAGAAATGATGGTCAAATTAGGATGACCATAATTCCAAGAAATAGGAATATAGAAAGTCGCAATCACAGCTAACAGGGCATATACCCAGTGACCAATACGATGAGCTTTAAGAAAAGCGAGCGTAATCGACATTAAGATAAGACAGTCCGCTTTTATTTCATAACCCAACGCGGCACTAAACATCACAGCTAAGATAATTAATGCAACAAACTTTAAGGCTTGTAACCCTAAATGCATCCTTTTTTGGCTCCTATAACTAAAGCAAATAATAAAAAACCCAACTCGAAAGTTGGGTTTTTCAATTCATCAAAGAGACTGAAACCAATTATTTGATTTTTGCTTCTTTGTACATAACGTGCTGGCGAACTACTGGATCAAACTTTTTGATCTCAAATTTGCCTGGCATGTTACGCTTGTTCTTATCAGTTGTGTAGAAGTGGCCTGTACCTGCAGAAGATACTAGACGGATTTTCTCACGAACGCCTTTCTTTGCCATTGCTTATTTCCTCTTAAACGTTTTCGCCACGTGCACGCATGTCTGCAAGAACAGTATCAATACCTTTCTTGTCGATGATGCGCATACCTTTAGCAGATAGACGTAGTTTAACAAAACGTTTTTCGCTCTCTACCCAGAAACGATGAGTTTGTAGGTTCGGCAGAAAACGACGCTTAGTAGCATTTCGTGCGTGTGAACGGTTGTTACCCGTTACTGGACGCTTACCAGTTACTTGGCATACTCGTGACATGAATGTCTTCTCCAAAATCGTTTCAGCTCGATATCAACCTTGGTGGCCGAACCTCTCTATCTCTCGAAAAGAAGTTAGAGGTTAAGAACCGCTATGGAAAATCCATACAAGGCTATCAAAGGTCGCGCATTATACTAACTTGATATGCATTGCTCAAGACCCGAACAGATCCTTTTTACAGGTTTTCGTGATCTTTTTTTAGACAGCAGATTTTTTTAGCAGTCCAAGCTGAATTCAGTTAAAAATTTAGTGGCGTGGATGATAGCAGATTTTTAGCAACTAACAACCTAAAAAACGCACAGTTATATCCAGCCTCTTTCAGCAAAAGAGACACTTTCCCCATCTCCGATGACGAAATGGTCCAAAATACGAATATCCACCAATGCTAATGCGTCAATGAGACGCCTTGTAATCCTTCTGTCAGCTTGGCTCGGCTCAGCAACCCCTGAAGGATGATTGTGCGCCAAAATCAAAGCCGCCGCGTTATGATGCAGAGCACGCTTAACAACTTCTCTCGGATACACCGACGCTGCATCCAACGTTCCTTCAAATAAAATTTCATCTTTTATCACTCGGTGCTGGTTATCGAGAAAAAGAATATAAAAAGCCTCTCTTTGCCGATCCCTCAAAATAGAAGACAGATATAACTTAGTTTGGTCGGGGCTGGTTAAGGCATCACCACGCTTTAGCGTCTCCGCCAAGTAACGTTGTGTCATTTCTAGTACAGCTTGCAATTGAACATACTTGGCTTGCCCTAATCCTTTGTGACGACAAAACTCTTCTTCTGATGCTGAAAATAGTTGTCTGAGCGAACCAAAGTCTTGAATAAGGAAGTCTGCAAGCTCAATCACGTTCATTCCGCGGGTGCCTGTGCGCAAGAAGATGGCCAGTAGCTCAGCATCGGTCAAAGCTTGCGGCCCTCGTTGCAGTAGCTTCTCTCTGGGCATGGACTCATTTGGCAAAGCTTTCAGTATCATCTGATGTCTCTTTATATGGAAAGTGTCCCTATTCCACAAAACAAAAAGCGAAAGTCGAGTATGACTTTCGCTTTCTTCGTACTATCAGTGTTTTCCATGCAACTTAACAGTTCATCAGAGTTTAAAGTTGCCAACCAAGCCGTGAATTTCTGTTCCAGACTGTGATAGCTGCGTGCTGATTGACTCGGCATGCTGCAACGTCTCATTAATGTTGTTCACGATCTGTTGAATAGCCACTAAGTTTTGGTTGATGTCTTCTGCAACCGCGCTTTGTTCTTCTGCGGCAGACGCGGTTTGAATACCCATATCTCGAATTGTTCCGATAGAATGATGAACACCAGAAAGAGATTGCTGAATGAGCGCAGATTCTTCCGCCGTTTTGACACCTCGTTTTTGGCTCACCGACATCGTACTGACCGCTCTTGATACACCATTTTGTAGCTGCTTGAGCATGTCGCCAATTTCATGAGTACTATTTTGCGTACGACTGGCTAACGAGCGCACTTCATCCGCAACGACGGCAAACCCTCGACCTTGCTCACCGGCTCTAGCCGCTTCAATCGCCGCATTTAGGGCCAACAAATTCGTTTGCTCGGCTATCTCGCCAATCACATCCAGCACTTTGGTTATTTTTTCGGTCTGTAAACTCAACTCAGAAATTGCATCTGACGTGCTGTCTATCTCCGTCACGAGTTCGGTAATGCCTTCTATTGCTTGCTCGACCTCATGCTGAGCGGCGGTGACTTGACTGTTGGCATCGTCAATTGCCTGCGCGGTCGCATTAGTATTGCTGGCTACTTCTTTGGCAGTCATGCTCATTTGTGTCACCGCAGTCACGACTTTGTCCGTCTCTAAACAGTGGTCCTGCATTTGGCCGCTCGCTTGGCTGGTCTGAGTGTTCAGGCTTTGGGAAACGGTTTGTACTGTCGTCGCAGAGCGGTGGATATCCTGCATCAGTGGGTGCAGCTTATCCATAAACTCATTAAACGCCGCTGCCACTTCACCGACTTCATCCTGACTTTCGACTTTTAAACGAGCCGTTAAGTCACCGCCGCCTGCGGCAACATCTTTTAATGAAGCCGCGACATGTTGTAATGGCTGAATGCCTTTAGACACCACGATACTGGTGAGAACACTGGTAATGATCAATCCAATAGCGGAAATCAACACGGCAGATAATGTATGCTCTTTTAGCTCTTGAGTCTTTAACTCTCTGTGCATCGCAACTTGCTGGTCGATGTCATCAATATAAACGCCAGTACCTAAAACCCAGTCCCATTTCGATAGATATTCTGCATAGCCCAACTTAGGCGCTTGTGCGTCAATGGTCGGTTTGTGCCACGAGAAATAGAGGAACCCATCCCCTTTTTGAGAAGCGTCAATCAAGCCCGCAATAACTGCGACCCCATTTTCATCTTTTAAGTCGTAAAGGTTTTTACCCTCTAATGCAGGTTTGATGGCGTGCAACGTATTCACACCTTGAGAGTCGTAGGCAAAAAAGTAACCATCGCTTTCAAAGCGCATGGCTTTCAGAATTTCTTTTGCTGCCTCTTTATTACTTCCATTTACATCCGTGTCGTATAACGGTTTTATCGCCGTCACGCCCATCATCATATAGGCTTGTAACTCTTTCTTTTTCGTTTCGATGAGCTCTTGCCTGTCTCTTGCCAGCTCTGCTTCCAAACTTTTACTGCTGTTGATGTAATACACCACTGAGATCAACGTGGTGATCAACAACAGCGGAATTAGGGTTATCAGCAGCAATTTGTTTCGACTTTTCAACACCATGGTTTCCACTACCTCTTTTTCTTTTCAGACTTGCAAACTCCGCGCAACTTGTCTGTGAGGTAGGCGAGAATTTTCCCTTCCTCGGTCAGATTAATACTCTGGAGTTTGATGTGAATTATCTTCTCGTTATATATGCTCGGGCGGTCAGACTTTGAATTGTGTTAAAATCCGGTCATCAAATTGGAGATCTCACATGCAAACACTAGCAGGAAAGAAAATTCTACTCGGCATCAGTGGCGGTATTGCCGCGTATAAATGTGCGGAGCTAACCCGTCGCCTCATAGAGAGAGGAGCGCAAGTTCAAGTTGTAATGACGAAAGCCGCAAAAGAGTTCATTACCCCTTTAACCATGCAAGCCGTTTCGGGCCGTTCTGTCTCGGACAGTTTACTAGACCCAGCAGCGGAAGCCTCTATGGGCCATATTGAATTGGCCAAATGGGCAGATTTAGTGCTATTAGCGCCCGCGACCGCGGACTTAATCGCGCGCATGTCCGCAGGCATGGGGAACGATTTACTTACTACGCTCGTGCTCGCGACGGATTCCCCTGTTGCTGTTTCTCCTGCGATGAATCAACAGATGTATCGCAATATCGCAACCCAAGAGAACATCGCTACGTTAGCGCGTCGTGGTATGCACATCTGGGGCCCTGCGGCAGGAGAGCAAGCCTGTGGTGATGTAGGACCAGGTCGAATGCTGGAACCAATGCAGCTAGTACATCTATGTGAACAGTTCTTTCAACCAAAATTGCTAGAAGGTAAGTCGATACTCATTACCGCCGGACCAACTCGCGAAGCGATTGATCCAGTGCGTTACATTACGAACCATAGCTCCGGGAAAATGGGCTATGCATTGGCGAGCGCCGCAGCGCAGATGGGAGCAAAAGTCACCCTCGTGAGCGGTCCTGTCAGTTTAAATACGCCCGTAGGTGTTGAGCGCATAAATGTTTCCAGTGCACAAGAGATGCACGAAGCCGTTATGACACATGCAAACAGGCATGATGCGTTTATTAGCTGCGCTGCCGTTGCCGACTACCGCCCACAAACGATCGCGTCTCAAAAGTTGAAAAAGACAGAAGACAACGACGAAATGGTCATTAATATGGTTAAAAATCCTGATATTGTTGCATCTGTGGCAGCAATGACTGAGAAGCGTCCGTTTACCGTCGGTTTTGCGGCTGAAACCAATGATGTAGAGACCTATGCTCGAGGCAAGTTAACAAAGAAAAACCTCGATATGATCTGTGCAAACGACGTTTCGGTTGCAGGGCAAGGATTTAACAGCAACGACAACGCAATTACCCTTTACTGGCCTGAAGGTGAACTTGCGCTCGCTTTAGAATCAAAAGAAGCATTGAGCTTTAAAATTCTCGAAAAAATGCATCAATTGATGTAACTAACGTTTGAAAACCCTGCCAATTTTTTACAAAAGCTGGCATAAATTTGGTACAAAAATGACAACTAAGGGTGTTAAATCTCCCATTCCACCCTTAGTGGTCTAGTTTGAGGCGAAATAGCGTCTTATAATCCCCTCCGCTCAACTTTGTATTTTGAAAGGAAGTAACTAATGGCCGGCAGTAAAAAATCCAACCGTCGTGAAGAGATCTTACAAGCATTGGCAGAAATGCTTGAATCAACAGATGGCGCTTCACGCATTACTACGGCAAAACTGGCCAAGCAAGTCGGCGTTTCAGAAGCCGCGCTGTATCGTCATTTCCCAAGTAAAGCGCGCATGTTCGAAGGGTTGATTGAGTTCATTGAAGAAGCCTTGATGACACGTATCAACCGTATTCTAGACGACGAAAAAGATACACTAGAGCGTATTCGTATGGTGATGCACCTTATTTTGGCGTTCTCTGAACGTAATCCAGGTCTGACACGCATTTTGTCGGGTCATGCTCTAATGTTTGAAAATGAACGCCTACGTGAACGCATCAATCAACTCTTTGAGCGTATAGAAACACAATTGCGCCAAATCCTGCGTGAACGTAAGATTCGTGAAGGGAAGTCTTTCCCTGTCGAAGAGCGCATCCTAGCCGCGCAAATTCTGGGACAAGTTGAGGGGAGCCTAAACCGCTTTGTGCGTAGCGACTTTAAATACCAGCCGACTGCAAACTTTGACGAGTACTGGGCGCTTTTGAGTGCACAAATAAAGTAAAAGACTATGAGTAAAGACAAATACACGCAGCCCGAGTTTTCTCTTTCACTTCTTCACCCTCGTAACTGGGGCGTATGGCTTGGTTTTGGTCTGTTGGCCATCCTCGTCAATATTCTTCCTTATCGGCTGCTGCTTTCATTAGGTCGTTCACTCGGTAAACTTGGCATGCGCTACGGTAAAAAGCGTGTCCACGTTGCTCAGCGTAACTTAGAATTGGCCTTTCCAGACAAAACACCTGAAGAGATTCAACATATTGTTGAAGAGAACTTCAAAAATACCGGTATGGCACTGATAGAAACCGGAATCACTTGGTTCTGGCCGACTTGGCGCTTTAAAAACCTGATCGTCGAGAAAGATCTCGGCGCACTGCGTGAAAAAGCCAAAGAAGGTAAAGGCGTCCTACTTTGTTGTGTCCACGCTCTTAATCTAGAGATCACTGCGCGTGCTTTCGCCGTGTTAGGCGTGGCCGGGTACGGCGCGTTTCGTCCGCATAATAATCCTGCTTATAACTTTATCCAGTATTGGGGACGGACACATAACGGCAATAAACTGATTGATCGTAAAGATGTAAAAAAGATGATTCGTGTATTACGCAGTGGTGAGCGTCTGTTCTATTTACCGGATCACGATTACGGTCGCAAAAAATCAGTATTTGTGCCCTTCTTTGCCGTAGACGATGCGTGTACAACAACAGGCACGAGCATTCTGGCGTATACCTCAAAATGTGCGATCATCCCAGGCTCAGGGTTTCGCAATGACGAAGGAAAATACGACATCATCGCCGATAAGTGCATTGAAGCCGACTATCCACAAAAAGACGAAGTCGCCGCTGCCGCTTATATGAACAAGTATGTGGAAGAAGTCATTCTACGCGCTCCAGAGCAATGGATGTGGCTCCATAAACGCTATAAAACCATGCAAGATGAGCATGTCGAGAAAGGCATTCGCTATAAGTAAGTGGTCAAGGCGATGAATCCAAAAACAAAAAAGGGCAGATGAATATCCATCTGCCCTTTTTACTTTTTCAGAAAAAGTAACCAATTAAATGCCGTATTCTGCGCGGTACGCTTTGACTGCTTCTAGATGCTCTTTGTCTGTGCCTTTCTCTTCAAGGAAAGTCACAAGGTCAGTCAAGCTAACGATCGAGATGATTGCACAACCAAAGTCACGCTCCACTTCTTGAATCGCAGACAACTCACCTTTGCCTTTTTCTTGGCGGTCAATCGCAACCAACACACCAGCAAGGTCTGCGCCATTTGCTTGAATGATTTCCATCGATTCACGAATCGCAGTACCTGCTGTGATTACGTCATCTACTAGCATGATACGACCTTCAAGCGCAGAGCCTACAAGGTTACCGCCTTCGCCGTGATCTTTCGCTTCTTTACGGTTGAAGCAGTAAGGCGTGTCGATATCGTGGTGATCCGCCAGCGCGACTGCTGTTGTCGTCGCGATTGGGATACCTTTGTACGCCGGGCCAAACAGTACATCAAACTCAATGCCAGAATCAGCGAGCGCGGCTGCGTAAAAACGACCAAGACGCGCTAGGTCACGACCAGTATTGAAAAGACCAGCGTTAAAGAAGTACGGGCTTTTACGGCCAGATTTCAAAGTAAACTCACCAAACTTAAGAACTTCTTTCTCAAGTGCAAACTCAATAAATTCACGCTGGTATGCTTTCATTATTTTCTCTCTATGTCCTTGGTTTCTTGTGTCTCTTCTCGACAATCATTCATTTCTCTATTGTCGAGATAAAAAAATAGCCCCCATAATGGGAGCTATCTAAATCAATTGGCTAACGCCGCCTTCTGCGCTGCGACAATTTCCGTAATGCCGACTTTCGCCGACTCGAGCAATGCCATCAGCTGTTCGTGACTGAACGGTTCACCTTCTGCGGTGCCCTGAATTTCAATCATCTTGCCTTCTTCGGTCATTACTACGTTCATGTCTGTGTCTGCCGCTGAATCTTCAACGTATTCAAGATCACACAATACTTCATCGCCTAGCAAGCCGACAGAAACTGCCGCTACGTGGCCTTTCATTGGATTCGCTTTTAGCTTACCGCTATCCACTAGGTGTTGGAATGCATCGGCCATTGCAACACTTGCGCCGCTGATGGATGCAGTACGCGTACCACCGTCTGCTTGGATAACGTCACAGTCAACGGTGATCATGAACTCACCCATGGCTTTTAGATCGACAACAGCACGTAGGCTTCGCGCGATAAGACGCTGAATTTCCATCGTACGGCCGCCTTGTTTGCCACTTGCCGCTTCACGACGAGTACGAGAATGTGTTGCTCGAGGTAGCATGCCGTATTCAGCTGTAACCCAGCCTTTACCTTGACCTTTTAGCCAACGTGGCACAGATTCTTCGACGGTCGCATTACACAACACTTTGGTGTTACCGAACTCAACTAGCACTGACCCTTCAGCGTAAGCTGTGTAGTTACGAGTAATTTTGATAGGGCGAACTTGATCCGCCTTGCGATCGTTTGGACGCATGGGCATCTACCTTAAATATGAGGAGAAGACGATTTGGTTGGGCGAAGATTATAACGGAATCGATTCCGGATTCATAGGTTACGCATCTGGCACAACATAAACAATCCATGCATCCCGCGCACCTATCGACGCAGCGTGATACACTCTTGAAGTAATTTTCAAAAAATGAATACAGGAAAATTCGATGATTTACAGTATGACAGCGTATGCACGCAAAGAAGTAAAAGGCGATTGGGGTTCTGCGGTATGGGAAATCCGCAGCGTGAACCAGCGTTATTTAGAAACATACTTCCGCATGCCAGAACAATTTCGCGGATTAGAGCCCGTTTTACGCGAGCGTTTTCGTAAGCGCTTAGCGCGAGGAAAAGTAGAATGTAATCTACGTTTTGAAGCAAACCCTGCCGCAAAAGGTGAGCTTAGCATCAATGAAGCGCTTGCTAGCCAGGTAATTAAAGCCGCTGAACAAGTCATGCACATGACTGGTGAACTGAGCCGAATCAATCCATTTCAAGTCATGCAATGGCCGGGGGTAATGGAAACGCCAGAGCAAGACATGGATGCGGTAAATAAAGTGCTACTAGAAGCGTTTGATGGCGCAATGGATGAATTTATTGAAGCGCGCGCTCGTGAAGGCGAGAACATGAAGGCGCTGATTGAACAGCGTTTGAACGCCATTTCTGCAGAAGTCGTAAAAGTGCGTGCGCGCATGCCAGAAATTTTAGAATGGCAACGTGAGCGTCTGTTCTCTAAATTTGAAGATGCGAAAGTAGAGCTAGACCCATCTCGCGTTGAGCAAGAGCTTATCCTTCTGGCACAGAAATCAGACGTAGCAGAAGAGCTAGACCGTCTTGATTCTCACGTAAAAGAAACCACAAACATTCTGAAGAAAGGTGGCGCAGTCGGTCGTCGTCTAGACTTCATGATGCAAGAGTTCAACCGTGAATCGAACACGCTAGCGTCGAAATCCATCAGCACCGACATCACCGCATCGGGCGTTGAACTGAAAGTTCTAATTGAACAGATGCGTGAGCAGATCCAAAACATTGAATGATCTAAAAGTCATCGAGTATTGAAACAAAAAAGCCCCGCTAATACGGGGCTTTCTTTTATTCGTCTTTTTCCAAGGTACTGTTATCAACGTAGGGCCAATAATGGTGCCCAATTCTGATCAGCAAAGTAGCCGCAGCCAAAATAAACGCAGCCAGAGATAACCACACAACCAAAACCGCATCCAGCTCTTTCATTCCGAGTGTGATGTAGCGGGCGATCGCCATCATCGCGATATAGATAGGATAGCGTACCGGAATTTTACCATTCATCACGAACTGCTGCACCATGGCGAGCACTTCCAGATAGATAAACATCAAAAGAATATCTGTGAGTAAGACACGCTTCTCTACAAATACGTGCACAAACTCTTGCATCATGGCGTACAACGTCGCCAAGGTAATAGAGACTAATAACACCGCCTCCAAAATATGGAAGATTCTCAGGAAAGGTCGACTAAAGGATTTCGGTAAATTCGACGGCATGGTCCATTATCCAAACAAAGAAAATAGGTCTTGAGTTTAGCATGCAACGATCTTCAATCAATCAGAATAAACATCAGTGCGAATCGACTCCAAGTTCTGGTATTTACTCATAAAAACGCTCCGCTTATTTGGCGGAGCGTTTTTGTGTTATAGGACCTGTGGCATCACTTACGCCACTTGCTGCTTTTTTTCAGCTACGCGCTTTTTCTTCCGATACTTAGGGTGAGTGATCGGAATCGCAGATAGGAGTTTTTTGGTGTATTCGTTTTGCGGGTTTGCATAAATTTCTTTAGCGCTGCCCCCTTCTACCACTTTACCAAAATACATCACGGCAACTTTGTCAGAGACATGTTTCACCACAGAGAGATCATGAGAGATAAATATGATCGCCAAGTTCATTTCTTGTTGCAGTTGTAGTAATAGGTTCAGGA
Source organism: Vibrio sp. 1069 (assembly GCF_033340555.1). Classification (NCBI taxonomy): domain Bacteria; kingdom Pseudomonadati; phylum Pseudomonadota; class Gammaproteobacteria; order Vibrionales; family Vibrionaceae; genus Vibrio; species Vibrio sp. 1069. The sequence goes on along the minus strand of NZ_JAWOWP010000004.1, from coordinate 125,523 downwards.
TTTGCGCCTGTACCGACACATCTAACGCAGATACCGATTCATCACAAATCAGCAGTTTAGGCTTCAATGCAATCGCGCGAGCGATACCGATACGCTGCCGTTGTCCGCCTGAAAATTCATGTGGATAACGGTTTACTGCCGTTTCTGGTAATCCCACTTTGATTAAAAGCTCTTTTACCCATTGTTTACGCTCTGTTGGCGTGCCAATTTTATGAATAACAAACGGTTCTTCCAGAATCATACCGATGGTATGACGCTGATTGAGTGACTCCATTGGGTCTTGAAAGACGATTTGCATGTCTTTACGCAGCGAGCGCATCTCTTTCACAGACAATTTTGTGATGTCTTTACCTTCAAAGAAAATCTTACCTTCCGTTGGCTCGTATAACTTTAAGATCGTGCGACCAAGGGTGCTTTTACCACAACCTGACTCACCAACTAGCCCCAGTGTTTCACCTTCAGAAACAGACAGTGAAACTCCGTCTACCGCTTTGATGGTGTAGCCTTTCTTGAACAGCCCTTTACCAGAAACAAAGTGCTGCTTAAGATTTTCAATTCTTAATACTTCTTTTGCCATAACATCCTCTTTTATGACTGGTTCACTTTGCTCAGTTAACTGGCAAACATACTGGCATCAATAGGCTTGATATCGATCATCTGCTTTGGCTCATTATCTAAGCTCGGCATCAGCCCCATCAAACGCTCTGTATATGGGTGTTGTGGGTTATCAAACAACTCAAAAATTTCTGCTTTTTCGACAATACGCCCGCCATACATCACGGCAACATCATCACACACTTCTGCCACAACCCCGAGATCGTGAGTGATGAATATCATCGCCATGCCCGTTTCTTCCTGAAGCTCGTTCATCAGTTCAAGGATAGACGCCTGAACCGTAACATCCAACGCTGTAGTCGGTTCATCACAAATCAGAATATCCGGCTTACAGGCCAATGCCATCGCGATCATGACACGCTGGCGCATACCACCAGATAGGTTATGGGGATACTCATTCAATCGCTTCTCTGGCATTGGAATTTTTACTTTTGCCAGCATTTCAATCGAGTACGCCTCCCGCTCCTTTTTGTCGAGCTCAGGTCGATGGAGCTCAAGCACTTCACATATTTGACGACCAATGGTGTGCACTGGGTTGAGCGCAGTCATCGGGTCTTGGAAGATGATCGAAATGCGATCGCCACGCATGGCGTACATCTCTTCCGCAGGCAAATCAACTAGGTTGGTGCCGCGATAATTCACTTCACCTTTGATAATGTTGCCATATGGCTTAGGTAATAGCCCCATGATCGACATTGAGGTTACGCTCTTGCCACTACCTGACTCTCCCACCAGGCCGAGTGTACGTCCAGCTCTCACATCAAAGTTCACACCATGCAGAACCTTCACTGGCCCGTCATCGGTGGTAAATTCAACTTCGAGATCTTTAACACTTAGGATTACATCGTTTTCCATAACCAATCCTTACAGCTTATAAGTGTCATCTACGACAACAACAGGTTCAAAAGCTTTGCCTGATTTCATCGCTTGTTTCGTTTCTTTTTTGATATCACTATCAATCCAGTAAGTGCCATCGCCTATGATTGAACCACTGAACAGCGCCTCTGTCATGCGATTCATTGGCTTATCTGGAAACTTTAACCAGCGCCAGTGACCATAGCGGACATAAGGAACCATGTAGCCTGGGACGATAACGTGAGCATCAATGATGTCACGCTGAATCTCATGACCTAGCTGGATCTTTTTATCCATATCCATGCCAAAACGATACTCGATGATCTTTTCATCCAGTTCTGGCGTGCTGTAGTTTGTGAAAGAGTTAGTTTGCGGCTTGTTCGCATTGACTGAATGGAAGTACTCCCAATACGTTGGGATCTCAGACGTACCCATATCTAAGAAAGCCAAATCGTGCTTTTTCTCACGTACGTATTTGAACATGGATGAGCCATCAACTAACTTGAGCTCAATATCCAGCCCTGCTAGCTTGGCTTGCTCACGCAAAAAGGCAATACGAGGAGTATGAACAGGTGTTCCGTAGGTCAGCTCGAAGCTTAAGCGCTCACCTTTATCATTGACACGAATACCATCAGAACCAATTTTGTTAAAGCCTGCGGCTTCGAATGCCTCGGCCGCTTTTGCGGGATCAAACTTCGGTGCCTTAGCATCTGGTAGGGTGTATTTACCATGACCATAACCGGTCGGGTTCGGTTTACGGGAGTAGTCGCCACGCATGACATTCTCTATCATGCCATCAAAGTCAATCGCGTAAGTAATGCCCTTGCGAATGTTTAAATCATCCAGCAAAGGCATCGCGGTGTTCATCCATACACCACCAGCCCCAACTGGGAATTGGTTGTAACCCCAGAACTTTTGAATGTATCCCTTTTGGTAAGGTTCCGTATTCGATTTATCATGCCATAAGCTTGGTAAAACAAGACCAAATGCATCCAGCTTCCCTTTCTCAAAGTGCTTCATCGCGATATCACTGTCGCGAATCACTGTGATGCGGATTTTGTCGACATTATAGCGATGTTGATAATACTTATTGCTGTAACCCCACCAGTCTTCACCGACATGTTTGAAGGTCACACTTTTACCTTTTTTAATGTCATCTAGGTAGTATGCACTGGTCGTTGGTTCACTTTTAAAATTGTAGTAGCGGACAAAGTTGTCATGTATACCGTCACCATTTTCATCTTTTGAAGGGTTAGCATAAAAATGTGCGGGACGTGGGCGCAGAGCCCCCATTCGTAACAGCAATTCTTCCGGATTGAACTCTTTCGCCGCCTTAACAGCAAACGTGTGAGTGTCGTACTTGATAACATCCGCAATCGTTTTGTTGTAGTAATCGTTGTACCAAGGCTCCAAGATGTCCTTGGAACGATAAAACTTAAGCATGAATACAAAATCGTCGGCAGTCACAGGTTTGCCGTCCGACCATTTGGCTTCAGGGTTGAGTTTGAAATAGACCGTTTTGTTGTCACCTGCTAACGCCCACTCGTTAGCAAGCTCAGGGATAAACTCTAAAGTATCTGGGTGGCGGACCACCAAGCCTGGTGTTTCATCTAAGATAAAAGAACGTAGCCCTGCATTAGCGTCTGGGCCAACACTACGTAACGTCTGCGGGAAACTTGACATAAAGGTGCGATAAGTCCCTCCACGTTTCGCTTCTGGCGAACCATATTGAGGCTCATCCCAGTTTGTTTGCCAGTTTAAGTCAGTCGGAAGCGTTGCTGACATTGCACCAAAACTCAGGGCGCTCAGCGTGGACGCTAAAAATATTTTCTTCATAAAACTTCCCTTTTTATGTTTTGCTCACAATGCTCGCTTAAACATAGCGTGTGAATTTTTTCGGGTCGAAAGCCGCTCGAATGGCTTCACCAATAAAGGTCACCATTACCAGAACCAGAACAATAGAAGTCACTACTGACGCAACAATCCATGGCGAATCTAAGTTTGACTTACCTTGTTGCAGTAGTTCACCCCAACTTGGCGTTGGTGGCATCAAGCCTAAGCCTAGGTAATCGAGAGCAGTCAGTGCTGTGATGTTAGCTGCAATAGTGAAAGGCGCTAGGGTTACAATCATCACCATCGTATTTGGCAAGATGTGATTAAACAAGATACGTCCGGTCGATGCCCCTAAAGCACGAGCCGCCATTACATATTCTCGTGCCGCTTCTTTATAGGTCATGGTCCGCATGTACCATGTCATACCCATCCAAGTGAAAAGCACGTTAATAGCGACAAAGAGAGCAAACGTCGGTTGAACGATTGAGACAAGAATCATAATGACGTACAAAAACGGGACCATTGACCAGATTTCGATAAGTCGCTGTACAAACAAGTCAAATTTACCGCCCCAAAAACCCATAGCACAACCGACTGCAGTACCGATCGCGTAGGAAATTGCCATCGTAAGCAACGCAAATCCCATCGCCGTTCTGAATCCGTAGACGAGTCGCGCCAAAATATCGCGACCTATCACATCTGTACCTAAATAATGCTTATTTTCGGCACTAGGTGCTGTTGGCGGGAAATCACCACTAAAATCTTGTTCGTATGGGTTCCACGGCACAAGCGGCAAAATAACAAAGTTGTCGCCCCCTTCAGCCTCAAACGCTTTTTGCAGTACACGATAATCGGCTTCACTGGATGACTCTTGGCCGAATTCGCTACCTAAACGTACGTCACTGACAACAGGAAAATAGTAGCTACCATCGTACTTGACGACTAGCGCTTTACTGTTGATCAAAAGTTCGGCGAATAGAGAAAGGATCAACATGATAGAAAGAGCAACAAACGACCAATAGCCTCGTTTGATCTCTTTAAAGTGACGAATTTTCTTTTGAGTTAATGGACTAACTTTAATCATGTTACGCTCCAAACTTCACACGTGGGTCGACTAAAGCAACACAAATATCTGAAATGATGTTACCAATGAGCAGTAACAACGCATTAATGGCGACAATACCCATAACAACAGGGTAATCACGCTCCATGATTGATTCGTAACCCAATAAGCCAATGCCATCAATATTGAAGATAACTTCAATCAGGAAGGCACCGGTCATGAAGAACAACAAAGAGTTACCAAAGTGACTCGCGATTGGAATTAAGCTGTTACGCAACGCGTGCTTACGAACTGCTTTTTTGAAAGGTAATCCTTTCGCAATTGCGGTGCGTATGTAATCTGAGGAAAGGTTTTCCATCAGGTTATTTTTCATTGTCATCGTCAGCGTGGCAAAATCACCAATGAGGTAACAGATCAAAGGCAACACCGCATGCCACATAATGTCTTTAGCGCGTTCAAAGAAGGTTTCGTAATCGTCGAAGTCATCGCCGACAAAACCTCCCATCGGAAACCATTCCAAGTGATAACTAAATAACGTGATCAGCAATACACCCACCACATAACCTGGTAGCGCGTAGCCTACGAAAATGAGTACTGAAGAAGCGGAATCAAACACAGAACCGTGCTTGAGTGCCTTATAGTAACCAAGAGGAATCGAGATAAAATAACTAATAAAGAAGGTCATGCCGCCATAAAACAACGACACTGGCAAACGCTCTGCGATCATGTCCGAGACAGGCTCGTAGTAACGCGTCGACTCGCCAAGATCTAGCATTACCAAACGACTTAACCACTCGACGTACGCTTCCGTTACTGGTTTATCCAGGCCATAAAACGCATTCAGCTCCGCGATTTGATCGTCAGAAAGGGCCGTATTACCACCCGCAGACGTCATTGATGCGGCGCCGTCCCCCTGGGACTGCATTTGTGACAACATGCGTTCAACAGGTCCGCCAGGCACGAAACGAGTGATAGCAAAGATGAGAATAGTTATCCCGAGAAACGTTGGGATAACCAACGCCAAACGGCGTAAAAAGTACGACAGCATATACAACTTGCTCCTTGTCTACTGTCCAGTTCAAACGGAGTGAAAGAGGATATTTTCCGCCCAAAATGGTGCATATTTATCTCGTAGTAACTAAAACTGTTGAAGCACACTCCCTGCGCCTCAAGAGCTAGACTTTTCTACTACTGCAATAATTTCAGCGTCATATTTATCTTGAATCCACATCAGCTTCAAGTGTTTGAAACCAAAACATGACAAACTTCCTTCGATGTCGAAAAACAGAAATGTTTTTGTAAAAAATTATAAAAAACCACAAAAATAATTCATACAGAATATCAATCTAGGCTGTTTAGAGCCAAAACCCTACATAAAAATGCACCCTACACACATAAATAGACACATAATCCAAGGTTATATTTGACCTAAAAATACGAGTGAGCCCTTTAACCGCAATGGGTATCATATTTTGATACCACCTAATAAGTTCGAGCTAACAAAGTATGGATTCGATATAAAACTCATCTCAGAACAATTCACTGGAAAAATATCTTTTTCCAGATTCAATTACCCACTAAAAAACCATAGGCAAGATAAGTCATTAAAGTTTATAAGAAACACAAAATACGGTGTTTTATTGAAATTTAATATCGATCCATAAACATTATTCGGTTTTTTATTCCGCCTTTTAAATAAAGCCTGGTTATTTACATCTTTTTTACATTTAAGCATCCCCGTTTACCACTGGTTTGACTTCCTTTTTTCATCTCGGTTATACATTGGCCGAACGTTAACGAAATATTAACGTCACATTTGGCCGCTATGCGGCCAGACATAGGAAATAATAATAATCGGAGCAACAAGGATGTATAAAAACACAACCGCTTTATCTGTTGCGATAAGCCTTGCTTTGGGGACAGCAGCAGTTGCAGCCCCAGCAACAGCACTGGCAGAAGAGCAACAAGTTGAAAAACTTCAAAAGATGAAAGTTACTGGTTCGCGTATCTCCACGACGGATATGGAAGGTCCTTCACCAGTTACTGTTATTAATAGTAAAGACATTGAGTCTAAAGGCTTTAACAGCGCGCAAGACGTATTGAACAGTTTGACCCAAAACACAGGTGGTGTAATGGCTCAAACAGACTCTTTCTCGTTTACACCAGCAGCGCAGTCAGTCAACTTACGTGGCCTTGGCGCGTCACGCACATTGATTCTTATTGATGGCCGTCGTCTTCCTCAATACCCGCTAGCACAAGATGGTACATCTAACTTCCAAGATATCGGCCAAATCCCTGTCGCCGCTATTGAGCGTGTTGAAGTAATGACCGACTCAGGTTCTGCTATCTACGGCTCCGACGCAATCGGTGGTGTCGTAAACTTCATTTTAAAGAAAGACTTTGATGGCGTTTCTGTAAAAGTACGCGCGGGTGACGCGACGGATGGTGGTTACCAAAATGGTCGTTTAGACGTTGTAGCTGGCAAAAACTTTGACGACAAACGTATTCTCTTCGTTGGCCAATTTGCGGGCAACGAAATGCTAAAGCAATCTGACCGAGATGATTGGGCTGGCGATGACGGTTCTAGCCGTTCTCAGCTAAGTGGCTACTCTAGCTACGGTGCAAACTTTGAAGGCGCCAACGGAACACTTCTAACACCAGCTGATGCTGGTTCTTCATGTAAAGAAGTCGTTGGTGATGCCGCGATTGAACGAGCGGATGGAAAGTGTGGTGTTAACCGCTCTGCATACCGAACATTAAAACCAGAAAACAAACAAGTAGACCTACTTTTACGTGGTGAAATGGACATTAACGACAATGTCACTGCCATGGCAGAAGCCCGTTTTGGCTACAAGTCTACAGAATCTGAATTCGAACCTAACCCTTACAGCGTTGAAGTTGATGCCACTCACTTCCGCGGCGAAGGCGAATACACTCGACGTATGGTCGAATTTGGACCACGCGAAAGTAACACTGAAGCCGATTCTTTTGGCTTAACCTTAGGCTTGAACGGCCTGCTTGCTGATACGTATGATTGGGACCTATCCGCTGGTTACTCTGAGCAAAGCGTTGAAACAAGCAACCCAGCAATCTTCCTAACTCTCGACCAAGCTGTACAAAATGGTGATGTCGATCTTCTAGGGCCTATCTCACAAGACGTTGTAGACAAATACAGCGGCACTTCAAGCAAAGAAGCTTACTCAAAGCTTTACTCTGTTAACGGCTCACTGGCTGGTGATTTGGTTGAACTTCCTGCAGGTATGTCTGGCTTTGCTGTTTATGGTGAATGGAACCGTACTGACTACAATGAGACGATTGATGCTACAACAGCAGCTGGTGGTTTCTCTGGTCTAGGTGGAACATCAGGCGGCGGTGACCGCGATCAGATTGGTCTTGGTGTTGAAGCTCTTATTCCTATCATTGAAGATTTAGAAATGACTGTCGCTGGTCGTTACGACCACTACTTCGACGACTCGGCAACTGGCGGCGCATTCACTCCTAAAGTAGCCCTAGCATACCGTCCTACTGACACCCTATTGCTACGTGGTAGCTACGGTCTAGGCTTCCGAGCTCCAGACTTGAAGCGACTATTTGGTGATCAAACTCGAGGCTTTGGTTCTGGTTTTGACCCTGTGCTTTGTGCCAACGCTGGTGGTAGCGGCCCACAAGATAAAGATAAGTACCCAGAGTGTGATACTCAGTACTTCGATACGCTTAATGGCCCTAACTCTGAGCTGAAAGAAGAAACAAGTACAAACATTAACTTGGGCCTAGCGTGGGAGCCTGTGGATGATCTTGGTGTAACCGTTGACTGGTACCACATCAAAATGGAAGACGTCGTAACTGCACCAACTTACCAAGATGTAATTAACGATCCAGGTAAATACCCAGGTACTGAAGTCGTTCGTAACCCAGATGGCACCATCAAGTCGGTATCCTATGGTCCAGTGAACCAGTCGTATGAAGAGCGTTCTGGTATTGACCTAGCGATCAAATACGCATACGACACTAATGAGTTCGGTTCATTTAACACGCGTGTTGCTGTAACGAAGATCTTGATTGCTGAATATCAAGAAAACGACAGCGAACCTGTAACGGATGAAAGAGATTTCATGCCTGAATACACCGCAACGTTAAATCTTGGCTGGGCATATGAAGATGTCGCTATCAACCTATTTGGTAAATACCGCGACCGTATGTGTTCAAGCTACGCAAACCGTTACTACTTTGATGACTGTGATTCTGCTAAAAAAGCGGGTTACAAAGCAGAAATCGCTAGTATGACAACGTGGAACCTAACGGCTTCTTACCAATTCAACGAGAGTGGTCGTGTAACTCTTGGTGCTATCAACATGTTTGACAAAGTACCGCCTGCAGATCCTCTAAGCGATACCTCTCCATTCTATGCAACTGGGTATGACGATCCAATCGGACGTCAGCTATACGTCGAGGCATCATACGACTTCTAAAAAATATTTGGCGCGGGTTTTCCGCGCCCTTTTCGACTGACTAAAACACTGACAAGGATGCAACCATGAAATTCAAGGAATTTGGTCTCAGTGCCATAGCTGCAGCATTGCTTACTATCAGTAGTAGCTCTATAGCGGCCAACTCTGGTGCTGTCGTTTCCACACAAGCAAAAGCAAATCAATCTTCAGAAGCTTCGCAACAAAAAATCGACAATTATGCCGAAAGTACTGAAGGCATGTTGGCAGAATACAAAGGCTTACTACGTCAAATCGACAGCATGAAAGTCTACAACGAGCAAATTAATCGTATGGTTCAATCACAGCAAGGTGAATTGGACTCATTAAATAACCAAATTGCTCAGATCGATCAAACGGCAACAGAAGTAGTGCCACTAACACTTAAAATGATCGATGCACTCGATGAGTTTGTGACTCTCGATCTGCCTTTCCAGAAAAAAGAACGTAATAAACGTGTCCAAGAACTGCGTCGTCTCATGGATCGCGCCGACGTAACGACTTCTGAGAAATTCCGTAAAGTGATGGAAGCCTACCAAATTGAAGAAGGCTTCTCTCGCTCAATTGAATCTTACAAAGCTAGCCTAGATAGAAATGGGGAAACCGTGACTTACGATTTCCTACGTATTGGTCGCACGGCGCTTTTATTCCAATCTCCAGACGGTGGTGAGACAGGTATGTGGAACCAACAAACACGTCAATGGGAAACATTACCGGAAAGCTACCGCATAGCGGTACAGCAAGGCCTTCGTATCGCGAAGAAGCAAGCGCCACCAGCGCTAATCAAATTGCCTGTATATGCTGGGGAGGAATAAGAGATGAAAGGATTCAAAACTCTAGCCGCTGGCCTACTAGCGAGCTTATTTATGGTTTCTGGCGTACAAGCAGAAGCGCCTAAAAACTTATCTGAACTACTTAAAAACGTAAAATCAGAAAGCATCGTTGAGTCGAAAGAGAACAAAGCCCGTGAAGCTGAGTTCAAGAACAATCGCGATAAGCAAGCGGTATTATTGCAACAAGCTCGCGAAGAGTTAGCTGCGCAGCAAGCACTAGGCGATCAACTTAAAGCAACATTTGATGAAAACGATAAGCAGCTAACTGAACTAACAGAAACCCTACGTGTTCGCTCTGGTACTTTGGGCGAAATGTTTGGTGTGGTCCGCCAGTATGCGGGAGAGTTTAAGGGCTTATTTGCAGCCTCTCAAAACGCTGTTCAGTTCCCAGAGCGTGACGCTCTACTAACGAAACTGGCTGAAAGCAAAGAACTGCCATCAACACAAGAGCTAGAAGCATTCTGGCATACCATTCTTCAACAAGTGGTTGCCTCAGGCGAGACAGCAACAACCCAAGCAACGGTTGTTTATGGCGAAGGTAAAGAAGCGGTTCGCGATGTTACTCTTGTCGGTGAATTTAACGCGATTGCCGATGGTAAGTACGTTACTTATGTACCTCAAACAGGTAAGTTCGAAGAACTCTCTCGACAACCTCGCACCAATATTACACGTCATGTTGCGGGCTTTGAGTCAGCGTCAAACAGCTATGAGCCACTGTTTATTGACCCATCCCGTGGTGTAATTCTGTCTCTACTTGTACAAAGCCCTACCGTTCAAGAACGTATTGATCAAGGTGGCATTGTAGGTTACGTCATCCTTGGTATGGGTGCAGTTGGCGCTATCATTGCTCTAGTTTGCTTCCTACGCCTTCAAGTGATTGGCGGTAAAATGCGTAAGCAAGCGAAATCAGAAACCGTGATTCCTGGTAACCCTCTGGGTGAAGTTATCCAAGCTTACCAAGAACACAAAGGTGACAACCTTGAAGATCTGGAAGCGAAACTGGACGAAATCATCCTACGTAACGCACCGAGCATTGAACGCTTTATCAGCTCAATCAAACTGTTCGCTTCTGTAGCACCACTTCTAGGTCTACTGGGTACGGTTATGGGTATGATCGGTACGTTCCAAGCAATCACACTATTTGGTACAGGTGATCCTAAGCTAATGGCTGGCGGTATCTCTGAAGCACTTGTTACTACGATGCTTGGTCTGGTTGTCGCAATTCCTCTACTGTTCCTGTACACCATCGTACACAGTAAAGGTCGTCGTTTGGTTCAAACTCTTGAAGAACAGAGTGCAGGCTTCATCGCTCGCTATCAGGAAAAACTACATAAAGCCGAAAGCTAAGGAGGCGTTATGTGGTGGTTAGTTGGAGAACTTGAATCAATTAGGCGCTTCTTGGGAATGGGTGGCGATGTACTCGTCGCCATCTTCATCCTCAGCTTTATGCTTTGGGCAGTATTGTTAGAACGTTGGTTCTATTTTGCTGCCGTCGCTCCAAAAGCCATGAAAAAAGCCGTTGGCTCATGGCAGGGGCGATCAGAGCACCAGAGCTGGAACGCTAAGATGATCCGACAAGAAATTGTTTCTCGTCAGGACATTGAGAATAAAAAGGGCCTGCCAATCGTGAAAGTGTTGATTGCGCTTTGTCCCTTACTGGGTTTGCTCGGCACCGTTGTTGGCATGATTCAAGTATTCGACATCTTAGCGGTAACAGGAACAGGAAGCCCTCGAGCAATGGCCTCGGGGATCTCAAAGGCAACAATCCCAACGTTAGCCGGGATGGTGGCTTCTCTATCAGGACTGTTCTTTAGTTCACGTCTTGATCATTTAGCCAAAGTAACAACGCAAAAGCTGGAAGATAAGCTAAAGCATATTGCCTGAGTAAATGGAATTAGAGGTATAGGTCATGAAAAGACGCTATAGCAGTGATAGCAGTGATGAAACCGCTATCGATATGACACCGATGCTCGACATCGTATTCATCATGTTGATCTTCTTTATCGTAACAACATCGTTCGTAAAAGAAGCTGGTCTAGAAGTAAACCGCCCGACGGCAAGCTCTGCGCAAACCGTGAAAAAAGGTAACATCATGGTCGCAGTTGGTGCGGCGGGTGATGTTTGGGTTGATAAACGCCGCATCGAAGTGGACGCGGTTCGCGCGAATATTGAACGTCTTCGTGCAGAAAGCCCTGATGGCGCAGTTGTTATCCAAGCCGACACAGAAGCAAATGCTGGCGTAGTCGTGAAGGTTATGGACCAGATCAAAATGGCAGGTGTAGAAAGCATCTCCATTGCCGCAACCAATAAGGATTAAGCTTATGCGGTATCTGGCCTCAATTGCACTGGCGCTCATTGTCTCCCTCGGGTTGTTCTGGGGGATGGACAAGCTAGTAAACAAAGAGCGCCACGAGTTAGTGTCGAATGATGACCTGCGTATGGTCGAGTTTATTCGCATTAAACCAGACGAAAAAATACAGGAGAAAAAACGCGAACTTCCAAAGCCACCACCGCCTAAGCGTCCGCCGCCGCCGCCAGAAATGAAAGTGACAGCGACAGTAAAACCGGTGATGGAGCAGACCCCAATGGATATGCCAAAGCTTGACCTACCCGTAAATGTTACAGGTGGTTCGGTGCTTGGACATTATAGCCAGGGTGGAGGTGCGCAACTCGCGGGTAGCGGAGGTCCAACACCTCTAGCGACATTCCAACCTCAAATGCCTAGGAAAGCTGCGAAAGCAGGAATAGAAAAAGGGGTCGTCTTATTAGAGTTTACTGTCAACGCACGTGGTGCCGTAGAGGACATCAAAGTTCTTAAAGAGCAACCACGACGCTTAGGCCTCGGTCGAGCGGCAAGAAAAACAGTCTCTAAATGGACATTTAAACCAAAATTGGTTGACGGGAAACCTGTTAGCTCGCGCCTATCGCAAGAAATAGAGTTCTCAACCAATTAAGGAGTCACGATGAAAAGTTTATGGAAAAGCAAAGTGGCTTCTTTAATTCTCTTCGTAGGAGTGGCAATGGCCGCTCCTACGATGGCAAAAGAAGCTCCTCAGTTATCAGATCGGACATTTCGAACCGTTAACAAAGTGCAAGAGTTGATCGCAACTGAAAAATATTCAGCAGCGAAAGAAAAACTAGCAAGCGCTTTAGAAAGCACAAGTTCGAAAAAATACGACCGAGCAGTTTTACTTCAGCAGACTGGCTTTTTGTATTCGCTACAAGACAATTATGTGCAAGCAGCAAAATACTTTGCCGAAGCATTACAGCTCGACGCACTTCCCGTTCCTGTTGCTCAACAAGTTCGCTACAGCTTGGCTCAGCTTTACCTAGCTGAAGAAAAGTATACGTTATCTGTAAAAACGATGAAGGAATGGTTCAAGGTTGCAGAAACAACCAAAGAGAAGCCTCAAGCTCATGCTTATATCACGTTAGCGAGCGCCTATGTTCAGTTGGAAGATTACAGAAATGCAATCCCGCCAACCAAAAAAGCCATCGCGATGAGCAAGAGCCCAAGTGAGTCTTGGTACTTAATTCTCGTTGCATCTCACTACGAGTTAGGCCAGCTGAAAAGCGTTGCCAGTGTACTCAAAACTCTGACTTCAAAGTACCCTCAGAAAAAGCGTTACTGGATGCAACTTTCTGGTGTCTACATGGAGCTAGGTCAAGAGCGAAACTCTCTAGCCACCCTAGAAATGGTTTACAAAATGGGGAAACTAGAAGGAGAGAAGGAATATTTACGCTTTGTAAACTTCTTGGCTTATCAAGGTATTCCATATAAAGCAGCCAAAACTCTTGAAAAGGAAATGGCAGCTGGAAACATTGAAAAGACGAAGGAAAACTATGACCGCCTAGCCAGTTTCTGGCAGCAAGCTAAAGAGCTAGATAAATCAATTCTCGCTTATAAAAAGTCATATAACCTCGCTCCTTCTGCTAAAACGCAAATTCAGATTGCTCGCTTAATGATACAAGACAAGCAGTATTCTGAAGCAACTCGTTTTGTAGAAAGCGCGGCATCCAGTGCCTCTAAAGAGCAAAAGGCAGAACTTGAATACATTCGCGGGATGGCCTATTTCGAGCTTAAGCAACCACAAAAGGCCTTGCAGGCAATGAAAGGTGCGGCTCAATCGCCAAAATTCAGGTCAACCGTTAGCCCTTGGATAAATTTCCTAGAGTCTCAAGGATAATTCGAAGATTAAGTGTGAGTCAGTCGCACGCCTGGGGAAGTGAAAGCTTCCCCTTTTTTCCGTTTTATCTTTATTAACCCCTATTTTTAACCAGAGTCACTCACGCAAGCCAAATCGGGACTCTAAACCTAAAATCAGCACACTAAACGGTTGTAGAAATGGTTTTAATAACAGAGTGCGCGGATGGTAAGTCCTGTACCACGCTCCTTCTTCGCTGTTTAGGAACACTCTGGCGTAAGTAACTATTTCATCTGGGACGATCACAGACAGAAAGATCAACTGGTAACAAAATAGAGATCATGATACTCTTCGCCTCCATTTTTCTGGCGGGATTATCACCAATATCCACCCCTTTGGTGGTTGATTTCTCAATGCCAGTGCTATCGTTATAAGAATGTCGAACTTTCCTTCGGCACTCAATCAATCCAATCAAAAGTGGAACAGTACAATGGGCAAAGGTACTCTCTATATCGTATCTGCACCTAGCGGCGCAGGTAAATCTAGCTTGATCTCAGCGATGTTGGAACGCAACCCAACCTACGCAATGAAAGTGTCTGTGTCTCACACCACGCGCAACATGCGACCTGGTGAAGAAAATGGTGTCCACTACCATTTTGTAGCGAAAGATGAGTTTGAAGCCCTGATCGCTAAAGGTGACTTCCTAGAATACGCAGAAGTGTTTGGTAATTATTACGGCACATCTCGTGTATGGATTGAAGAAACACTAAATAAAGGTATCGACGTTTTTCTAGATATCGACTGGCAAGGCGCACGCCAAATCCGTGAACAAATGCCAGAAGCCAAAAGCATCTTCATCCTGCCACCATCAAACGGTGAGTTAGAGCGCCGCTTGAACACTCGTGGTCAAGATAGCGATGAAGTGATCGCAAAGCGTATGGCTGAAGCCAAGTCGGAAATCTCTCATTACAACGAGTACGACTACGTGATCGTAAACGACGATTTTGATACCGCTTTGATGGATTTTAAAGCTATCTTGCGTGCTGAAAGATTGAAGGAAGAAAAGCAAGCTGCTAAATATAAAGGTATGCTTGACGCGTTGTTAGCAGAGTAACTTCAAAAAAGTCACGCTGTAAAACATAAAGAATTTCCCGTTTTTTGCCCAGTGCGAAAAACACGATAAACTACCTGAGAAAGTCCACAAACGGTGGCTTGTCTAATTGCTAGTAAATAAAGTAGTTAGGTTGTATACTTTCTCGTCATTCTAAAATTTTAGTTAACTATTTGGAGTCCTCATGGCACGCGTAACTGTTCAAGACGCTGTTGAAAAAGTTGGCAACCGTTTCGACCTAGTACTGATTGCGGCTCGCCGCGCTCGTCAAATGCAAACTGGCGGTAAAGATGCACTAGTGCCAGAAGAGAACGATAAGCCAACGGTTATCGCTCTACGCGAAATCGAAGAAGGTTTAATTACTAAAGAAGTTCTAGACGCTCGTGAACGTCAAGAACAGCAAGAGCAAGAAGCGGCAGAGCTAGCGGCAGTAAGCAGCATCGCTCACAACCGTTAATTCTGACTTTAGAATTCAACAACCTCCCGGGCCTATAATTTGTATCTATTCGATAGCCTCAAAGACGTTGCCCAAGAATACCTAACAGAGCCTCAGATTGAGGCTCTGCGTCAATCTTATGTGGTAGCGAGAGATGCCCATGAAGGGCAAACCCGCTCTAGCGGTGAACCATACATCATCCACCCTGTCGCTGTGGCTCGTATCTTGGCCGAAATGCGCCTTGATATCGAAACCCTCCAAGCTGCTTTGCTGCATGACGTCATTGAAGACTGTGATGTAACTAAAGAAGATCTCGAAGAGAAATTCGGCAACACTGTCGCAGAATTGGTTGATGGTGTATCTAAACTGGACAAACTCAAATTCCGCGATAGGAAAGAGGCTCAGGCTGAGAACTTTCGTAAGATGGTTCTGGCCATGGTGCAAGATATCCGCGTCATTCTGATCAAACTGGCTGACCGCACGCATAACATGCGTACGCTTGGCGCGCTTCGACCAGATAAAAAGCGTCGTATTGCTCGTGAAACGTTAGAAATTTACGCGCCCCTCGCTCATCGTCTTGGTATTCACAATATCAAAACCGAACTCGAAGAGTTGGGCTTTGAGGCGCTATATCCCAACCGCTACCGCGTACTGAAAGAAGTGGTTAAAGCCGCACGTGGTAATCGTAAAGAGATGATCCAACGCATTCACAGCGAAATAGAAGGCCGTCTGCAAGATTTTGGCTTGAATGCTCGCGTCGTTGGTCGTGAGAAAAACCTGTTCTCTATCTACAACAAGATGAAAACCAAAGAACAGCGCTTTCACACCATCATGGATATCTATGCGTTCCGAGTCGTTGTTGATACCGCTGATACTTGTTATCGCGTTTTAGGCCAAGTACACAGCTTGTATAAGCCACGTCCTGGTCGCATGAAAGATTACATCGCGGTACCAAAGGCGAACGGCTATCAATCGCTACACACTTCCATGGTTGGCCCACACGGCGTACCTGTTGAAGTTCAGATCCGTACTGAAGATATGGATCAAATGGCGGACAAAGGTGTCGCGGCACACTGGTCTTACAAAGACAAAGGCGACAAGTCTGGTACCACTGCGCAAGTGAAAGCTCAGCGTTGGATGCAAAGCCTGTTAGAGCTACAACAAAGCGCGGGTAACTCATTCGAATTCATTGAAAACGTAAAATCCGATCTTTTCCCAGATGAGATTTACGTCTTCACACCAAAAGGTCGTATCGTTGAACTACCTTTAGGCGCAACGGCTGTCGACTTTGCCTATGCCGTACATACCGATGTAGGCAACTCTTGTGTTGGTGCTCGTGTTGATCGTAACCCTTACCCATTGAGTAAGGCATTGAAAAACGGTCAGACAGTGGAAATTATCAGTGCCCCTGGTGCGCGTCCGAATGCGGCATGGCTGAACTATGTCGTGACTTCTCGTGCCCGCACTAAGATTCGACAAGTACTGAAAACGATGCGTCGTGAAGAGTCGATTACTTTAGGTCGTCGCCTACTTAATCACGCACTTGGCCGTCACTCGATTGATTCAATTTATCCAGAAAATATCCAAGAAGTCTTGAATGATCTTCGCCTAGAAAGCATCGATGATTTATTGGCTGCTATTGGATTGGGTGAGTTGATGAGCATTGTGATCGCACGTCGTCTCCTTGGTGACACCGAAGAGCTCACGACAACAAGTTCAATCCCAACGGACTCGAAGAAGAAGCTTCCGATTCGTGGCGCAGAAGGCTTATTGCTGACGTTTGCAAATTGTTGTCATCCTATCCCAGATGATCACATTATTGCTCACGTATCGCCTGGTCGTGGTTTGGTTGTTCACCGAGAAACATGTCCGAACGTTCGTGGTTATCAGAAAGAGCCAGACCGTTATATGGCTGTCGCTTGGTCTGAAGACTACGATAAAGAGTTCATTGCTGAACTTAAAGTCGACATGCTTAACAACCAAGGTGCTCTTGCAGAACTTACCAACGTGATCTCGAAAACAGGATCAAACATTCATGGCCTTTCAACGGAAGAACGTGATGGTCGTCTATACACTGTGACTGTGCTGTTGACGACGAAAGATCGTGTCCACCTTGCTGGTATCATGCGTAAGATTAAGGCAATGCCTCAAGCAACCCGAGTCAGACGCAGAAAGAACTAACCTCTATCGCCACCTACTCTGTTAGGTGGCGATTTTTTATACCTCAATAAATATGAACCTAGAACGTTACAACCGTATTCACCAAGTCCTAAAAACTCGCCAAACTGATCTGACACTTTGTCTCGAAGAAGTACATAAGCCAAACAACGTCTCTGCTGTGATCCGCACCGCTGACGCGACAGGCTTACACAAAGTTCACGCAATTTGGCCAGACAAAATGCGTACGCTGAGCCATACCTCAGCTGGCGCGCGTAACTGGGTTGAAGTGGATACTCACGATTCGATTGAAACTGCGATTACCGAACTCAAAGCGCAAGGTATGCAGGTTTTGGTGACCAATCTTTCGGACACCGCCGTCGATTTTCGCGAGATCGACTACACCAGACCAACGGCAATCATTTTAGGCAGTGAAAAAGTTGGCGCTTCGGAGCAAGCCAAACAGCTTGCCGATCAAGACATTATTATCCCAATGGTGGGCATGGTGCAGTCACTAAACGTATCGGTTGCCAGTGCCGTAATTTTGTATGAAGCGCAACGTCAACGTGAAGCCGCAGGCATGTACGACCGAGAAGAAAGCGCTCTGCCTAAAGAGACAATCAACCGTATTCTCTTTGAACGTGGTCACCCAGTGCTGGCAAAGGTCGCGAAACGAAAAGGGCTCGTTTACCCACCACTCGATGAAGAAGGTCAAATCATCGCCGATGACGCGTGGTGGCAAGAGATGCAAAGCAAGTAACAGACTTTCGTCATCCTGAACGGCGGCGAAGGAGCGTGGTTCAGGATCTAATTCTCAAATATACAGATGCTGATAGTGTTAACTTCAGCGACATACTTGTTGGAAATAGAATCCTGATGTCGCTAAAGCTCCTCGGAATGATAGGTTATCAGTCAAATCATGACACTAACTAAAGCATGACTATTTTTTCCTGTACAAAAACACAGCTCCATGGTTAACATACTGCTATGTTAACCATTTTCTTAAGCCCTCTATGTCCGCCCAAATGTTATCTGCCGTCCCATTAACCTCCCTTTCTGGAGTTGGCGCGAAAGTCGCAGAAAAACTCGCCAAAGTTGGCTTACATAGCGTTCAAGAT
Source organism: Vibrio sp. 1069 (assembly GCF_033340555.1). Classification (NCBI taxonomy): domain Bacteria; kingdom Pseudomonadati; phylum Pseudomonadota; class Gammaproteobacteria; order Vibrionales; family Vibrionaceae; genus Vibrio; species Vibrio sp. 1069. Next base: position 106,873 of record NZ_JAWOWP010000004.1, on the reverse strand, counting down.
TTGCTGTTTCACCTTCCGTTACGCTACGAAGATCGTACTCGTATTTACCCAATTGCCAAACTGCATGCTGGCCTTTGGGCGGCCGTGCAAGGTAAGGTCATGGCAGTCGACACTATCTTCGGTAAGCGCAAAATGCTAACGGTAAAAATCAGCGACGGTAATGGCACTATCACGCTGCGCTTTTTCAACTTTACCGCAGCCATGAAGAACAATTTCACGCAAGGTAAGTTAGTGCATGCTTACGGTGAAATTAAGCGCGGTGGCATGGGTTTGGAAATTGTTCATCCTGACTACAAGTTTTACGTCAGCGAGCAAAAGCCCGATGTAGAACAGAGCTTAACCCCTGTTTATCCCACCACCGATGGATTGCGTCAAATCACATTACGCAACCTTACCGAACAAGCTTTAGCCCTGCTTGATAAAACCGCAGTGCAGGAATTACTTCCAGCGGGGTTGTATGACCATCAAATCACGATGTCGCAAGCGCTGCACACCATTCATCGCCCACCACCAACCATTAATTTAGATGAGTTTGACGAAGGCAAACATCCTGCCCAAATCCGCTTGATCATGGAAGAATTGCTCGCACAAAACTTATCGATGCTGGCGGTGCGTAGCAAAGGTCAGAAGGATTCAGCGCTACCTCTCGGTCCTTGTCATAAACTAAAAACGCAGCTTTTAGCCCAACTGCCTTTCTCTCCTACAAACGCTCAAACCCGAGTAGTACAAGAGATTGAAGCCGATCTAGAAAAACCGCACCCAATGATGCGATTAGTGCAAGGCGATGTTGGTTCGGGAAAAACATTGGTTGCCGCTTTGGCCGCTGTTAGAGCCATTGAGCATGGCCATCAGGTGGCACTCATGGCGCCAACCGAACTATTGGCCGAGCAACACGCTATCAACTTCGCAAACTGGTTTGAAACAATGGGCATTCAAGTCGGTTGGTTAGCGGGTAAACTCAAAGGTAAGGCAAAGGAAGCCGAGTTGGCTCGTATTGCCAGTGGTGAAGCGAAAATGGTAGTGGGTACTCACGCGCTATTCCAAGAGCACGTTGAATTTCATCACCTTGCTTTGGTCATCATTGATGAACAGCACCGCTTCGGTGTCCATCAGCGATTAGAATTGCGTGAAAAAGGCGCAAAACAAGGCGCCTACCCACATCAGTTGATCATGACGGCGACGCCTATTCCTCGGACCTTAGCGATGACCGCTTACGCCGATCTGGAAACTTCCGTGATTGACGAGCTACCACCGGGTCGAACGCCGATTCAAACCGTTGCCATTCCAGATACAAAACGTGACGACATCGTCGAGCGTGTCCGAAATGCCTGCTTAAACGAAGGCAAGCAGGCATATTGGGTGTGTACCCTGATTGATGAGTCGGAAGTATTAGAAGCGCAAGCCGCGGCAGATACCGCAGAAGAACTTCAACGTAAGCTGCCGGACGTAAAAATTGGTCTAGTACACGGACGAATGAAGCCGGCAGAGAAACAAGCGGTGATGCAAGATTTCAAAGACAGTAAACTGCATTTGCTGGTCGCAACGACAGTGATTGAAGTTGGTGTGGATGTGCCAAACTCTAGCTTGATGATCATAGAAAACCCTGAACGTCTTGGTTTGGCACAATTACACCAGTTAAGAGGTCGCGTGGGCCGAGGTTCCGTTGCTAGCCATTGTGTGCTGCTGTACCACTCTCCGCTGTCAAAAACCGCGCAAAAACGTCTCGGAGTACTACGTGAAAGTAACGATGGCTTCGTCATTGCGCAGAAAGACCTAGAAATTCGTGGCCCTGGAGAACTATTGGGTACAAAGCAGACAGGTCTTGCTGATTTCAAAATCGCAGACTTAGTTCGAGATCAACGCCTGATTCCCGAAGTTCAGCGTATTGCGCGTCATATTCATGACAATTACCCGACTAACGCAACAGCGATTATCGATCGCTGGTTGGGTGAGCGGGATATTTACTCCAAAGCGTAATGATTGAAAGCGAGCCAAATGGCTCGTTTTTTAATACGCCAAAAACAAAGCAAACGTTTGCTTTTTGAGTGAATCTCTCTATAATCGCGCACAAATTTTTAAGTGTGTTAGATCACACTCCACCAACCTGAGTTGACTCTGATTAACAGCAATCACAGGTAACGACGTCGACTCCACCCTGCTCTCCCATTCAGCGAGAACTAGGGAAATATTGCGACTAGCGAGACAAACAATGACAACTTCAAACCGATCTTCGGAACTGGTCTATCAACTCAACGATCGACCACCTTTGCCTCAAACCATTTTTGCCGCACTTCAGCACTTATTGGCGATGTTCGTCGCGGTTATCACTCCTTCACTGATCATCTGTCAGTCTTTGGGTGTACCAGCAGACCAAACGAATACCATCATCAGCATGTCTTTGTTTGCGTCAGGCGTGTCTTCGTTTATTCAAATTCGCACCATTGGCCCAATTGGCTCTGGTTTGCTCTCTATTCAAGGTACCAGCTTTAACTTTTTAGGCCCTATTATTGGTGCAGGCCTATCGCTGAAAGCCGGTGGAGCAGACATCAGCACCATGATGGCTGCCATTTTTGGTACGATTTTAGTCGCATCATTTGCAGAAATTTTCCTATCTCGCGTATTGGAGCATGCCCGCCGAATCATCACTCCGCTCGTTTCAGGCATCGTCGTCACTCTTATCGGTCTCACACTGATTCAAGTCGGCTTAGTATCAATGGGCGGCGGCTACGCAGCATTAAATGAAGGAACCTTCGGCAGCTTAGACAAACTTGCTCTGGCTGGAACGGTACTTGGATTAATTGTGATTTTAAACCGCTCGAAAAACCCATACATCCGTGTGGCTTCAATCGTGATTGCGATGCTAGTGGGCTACATCATGGCGTATTTTATGGGGATGGTAGATACATCTCAGCTAGGCGCAACCGAGATCGTAGCACTGCCCGTACCAATGCAATATGGCTTATCGTTTGACTGGTCTCTGTTCATTCCGCTGGTACTGATTTTCTTTATTACCGCACTAGAAGCCATCGGTGATATTACCGCAACATCTGAAGTGTCTGGTGAGCCAGTAAAAGGCCCAGTGTACATGAAACGCATTAAGGGCGGTGTGTTAGCAGACGGCTTAAACTCTGCAATCGCAGCCGTTTTTAACAGCTTCCCGAACTCAACGTTTAGCCAGAATAACGGCATCATCATGCTAACAGGAGTCGCGAGCCGCTACGTGGGTTACTTTATTTCTGGCATGTTAGTGATTCTTGGCTTGTTTCCTGGCGTCGCTAGCTTTGTTCAGCTGATTCCTGAGCCAGTACTTGGCGGCGCAACGATTGTCATGTTTGGTACGATTGCTGCCGCTGGTGTGCGTATTATCTCTCGTGTTGAGCTCGATCGCCGCGCAATTCTGATCATGGCCTTATCCTTCTCAATGGGACTTGGTATCGCGCAAAAACCAGAGATCCTGCAATTTATGCCAGAATTTATTAAGAGTATTTTCTCAACTGGTGTTGCAGCAGGTGGCATCACAGCGATCATTTTAAATCTACTTCTGCCAGAGAAACTGGAAGACGAAGATGAACTTCCTCAGGAAGTGAAAGAGTCTTAAGATTATTGAGAATAAGAAAAGCCCAACCTATTTAGGTTGGGCTTTTTGTTTTAAAGGGTGCGGGCCATCGACTTACTTGGTAGGAAAGCTGATTTGAGCGATTAAACCGCCTTCACTGCGATTACGCATCACCACAGAACCTGAATGCTGGCTGATTATACGCTTCACAATCGCCAACCCTAGCCCAGTGCCTTCACTACCGCGAGCGGTGTCACCACGCGTAAAGGGTTCAAATAACCTCGCGATTTGAGAATGCTCAATACCCGGTCCGTTGTCCTCTACTGAAATCCACACTAGCTGCTTATCTGCTGTCACACCAGTGCTGATTTTGACCCAGCCATTGCCATAACGTAGCGCATTCACAACTAAGTTACTGATCGCCCGCTTAATCGCAATCGCGCTTCCTTTGGCTGGCGGCAAGTTAAGATTAAGATCTGTTTCAATTTCAACCTCATAACCACCTTCAGAACTGGCGACGTCACTGGCAATCGTACTGATATCAACCGCTTCAAACGATTCTTGGTTCACCGGTTTGAGATAATCCATAAACTGACTGATGATCTCATTACATTCTTCCGTATCGCTAATGATCCCCTCCGCAAGATAGCTGTCCTCAGGAGACATCATTTCTGTTGCTAGGCGAATACGCGTCAGAGGTGTTCGTAAGTCATGGCTAATCCCCGCCATTAATAAGGCTCGGTCTTCTTCTAGCTCTTGAATACCTTTCGACATTTGATTAAAGGCTCGAGTTACAGAGCGAATCTCCGATGCGCCTTTCTCTGCTAAGGGGGGCGGGATCTCACCTCGACCGACGTCTTTCGCGGCTCTCTCTAAAGCCAAAAGTGGACGGTTTTGCAAACGAATAAACAACCAACCACCAGCAATGATCAGCAGCGCCATAATCAAACTGTTACGAAACAGCGGTGCAAAATCTTCTTCTTGCAGCTCAGATAACGGAATACGAATGATGGAGTTCGGCAACTTTTCGATGTGCATCCACAAAATGTAACTTTCATCGCCAAGCAATAAGCGTACTTCTGTAGGCGAACCCAGCTCTTGGCTCATTTCTTCAGACATCAAATCAATCGACATTGCGTGATGAAATTCAATCGCCTTATCGCTGTCAAGGCTGTGAACCGTCACCCCTAATCTTTCTAATAATTGACGCCTTAACGGTGCATCAGACTTTAAAGGTCCTTCATCATCAAGCACCAAATTGAGCTCATGGGCGAGAATTTTATTGAACTGCTGCAAACTCGGCATCAACGCGTAGTTAAAAACGGCGTAGTAAGAGAAAACTTGGCTCGCGAGAAGCAAAGAGATGAACAGCAGAATAGATTGTGTCAGTGAACTTCGGATGCGCATGGAACGTTCCTAGTGGTCCTAATCGCGAAATTTCAGCCTTCAAAGGGAAGGTAATGAAGGCTGAAGTTGCTATAGCCAAGTGCTGGCTATGGAGTGAAGAGATTACACCTCTTTGCCGTCTGGGACGAAAACATAACCTAGGCCCCACACGGTTTGAATGTAGCGCGGCTTGCTCGGATCGTCTTCTAACATGCGACGTAAGCGTGAGATTTGTACGTCAATAGAGCGTTCCATTGCAGAATATTCACGGCCACGCGCCATGTTCATCAATTTATCTCGTGACATTGGCTCACGCGCATTCATCACGAGCGCCTTTAGGACAGCAAACTCTCCAGAGGTGAGTGGCATTGCCTCGTCACCGCGGAACATCTCGCGAGTGCCTAAATTGAGTCGGAACTCCCCGAACTCCACCACTTTTTCTTCCGTGCTTGGTGCACCCGGCAACTCTACAGTTTGGCGGCGTAATACTGCCTTGATGCGAGCCAACAATTCGCGTGGGTTAAACGGTTTTGGCAAATAATCATCCGCCCCTACCTCAAGACCTACGATGCGGTCCACTTCATCACCTTTCGCGGTGAGCATTAAGATTGGCAACATATTGTTCGCGTGGCGTAGACGACGACAAATTGACAAACCGTCTTCACCTGGCAACATTAGGTCCAGCACCATTAAGTGAAAGTTTTCGCGCGTTAGTAGGCGATCCATCTGTTCGCCATTGGCGACACTTCGTACCTGAAAACCTTGCTCAGAAAGGTAACGCTCCAATAGAGCACGTAAACGAGCATCGTCATCAACCACTAAAATTTTATGATTTTCTTGCATTGAAACATCCTTTCAGAAGCGTCTATTGTCGAAAATGTATCACTGTTTTTCCTAACGTGCTCAAGCAAATTGTTACTCTTTTTATCTTAAGCGCTTTATTCTCTCTCTAGCAGGTATTTTCAGCACCTACTATTGACCATAATTCCATTCCAGTTCACGTTTGGCCTCAAGCAGCTCTTGCTGTGCCTCAGCCAGCTTGTGACGTTTTTTCTCAATTTTGTCTGCTTTCCCTGAATGCTGAGCTTCGACTAATTCTTCCTCTCGCTCCTCAACTTCTTTAGTCTTTTCTTCCACTTCTGTTTGCAGCTCTTGGCGCAGCTCACCTTCCGAGCATTCATTCTGGATAGCGGAAAGTGCTTGCTCCAAGCCTTTAATGCGATGCTCATTACCTTGCGCTTTTGCATACTCGAGCTGCTGCTCTACCGCTAACTCTTTAGCGTCACAGCCTTTCACTTCATCTTGAGCAAAAACTGAAAGTGAGAAACCTATTGTTAGTGCAGCACTACACATGACTGCTTTGTTCATTTTACTTCTCCGAGAAAGGCACCATGCCTTTATACCAAATATTCTGACGTTGAGACCCAAGTCACTCCTAGTGAACTTCATGAGACTTGAATCGGTGATAAAGCCTCAGTCTTCCGAGGCCGGTTGAATATATTCAATTGAGTTGATGAACCACTCTTTTTCACCTTCTGGGGTGCGTACCGTGAACTCTTCATCCACTTGTTTTTTCAACATCGCTCGCGCCATAGGTGAATCGATAGAGATGTAGTCTTTCGCATCGCCATAAATCTCTTCAGGCCCGACAATACGAAACTTTTTCACTTCTCCTGCCTCATTTTCTATTTCCACCCATGCACCAAAAAAGACTTTGCCTTCTTGTTGCGGAGAATAGTCAACGATCGTGACTTCTGGCAGGAATTTACGAAGGAAGCGGACACGACGGTCGATCTGACGGAGTAAACGTTTATTGAAGGTGTAATCCGCATTTTCTGAGCGATCGCCCAGGCTCGCCGCCCAAGTGACGATCTTGGTGATTTCCGGGCGCTTTTCATTCCAAAGGTAATCATGCTCTTGTTTGAGTTTGTTGTAACCTTCTCGTGTAATCAGCTTAGTTTTCAAATTAACTCCTATCTCAACTAAAAAATGCTGCTCTTTGGCAGCATTAAGGAGATGATATACCCAAAGATCCAATGTTGTTCAGGCTTTGGGTATCAAGGTGATAAGGCGGCCAGAGTGTTACTTTTCGTAATCCGGTTTTTGCGTCACGATGTAATTCGTATCACTCGAAACAACCGCGCCATGTTTTAGGAAGTTTTTACCTAAAATCATGCTGTAATGGAAGCGACCTCGGTCCTGTAAGTTGACTCGGATCTTCTTCTCTAATTCGCCAAGCTTAACATGCATTTCAACCACAGGGCGTACGTTCGCTTTCTCGCCTTTCTTAGCTTTAATACGCATGACATCAACAACAGGCTTGGTAAACGCCTGTTTCATGCCAAGATCGTTCTCATAGGTAAAGCTCACCATGTCTTTGCCGTCTTTCTTAAACTGCTTGATGTTCTTAGCATTGATTGAGCTTACATCTGCACCCGTGTCTAACTTCACAGGGAAAGACATCCCCTCAACTTCAGCCACTTCGATATGGCCAGCTTTGAAAAGTGGTCTTGCATCTAGTAGATGGTCTGCGCGAGTGTTCAGCAACACACCACCCTTGGCTATGTCATGACCAAACACGAAAAAGGGTTGAGTGTCACCCTCATCAAGCACATCGAGCGCAAACTTCATTGATGTGTCTTTCCTACCGAGAAGAAAGTCTCCTTCAACAACAGGGCGCACCGCGCTGCCAACCTTGAGCTTTTTCAACACTGGTTTGGTGATTTTTTCTTCTTTTCCCTCATCGTTCATTAAATAAAACGTGACGGACTCATCCTTACCTTTTTCTGTTACTTCAAACCCATTTACACGCAGTAATGGCGTTTTCACAGTAAAAGTGGGGTAAGCAGGGACGGTATAACCATCAATGGTGACCTGTTCTTCTGGTGAAACGACAAGAGGTTTTGATTTGAGTGCGCTTTTGAACGTTTTTTCTACGCCACCCAATAGATTTTCTCTGTCCGTATCAATAACAAAGTGCTGACTCGCGACGTCCCGACCTAAGCGAATTTGCGAACTGAACTTACTGCGATCACGCAGATACACCAACCAACGTTGAGTTTCATTTTCGCCGACTTTGACGGGTAAATAGACTAAAGGGCGCTCGCTTTTGGTCGTTTTCAGCATTCGTACCAAGGGTAATGTCATTGGATGACGCTTGCCATTCTCGCCCTCTAACATAAAAGAGACTTCGTTATGCTTTTTGTCTACCTTGATGTCCAGTGCATGGACGTTGGTATAACGGCTAGAAGTTGAGATGCTGATCTTATATGGCACACCTTCGACTTCAACCGTCTCTTTTTTGCCAATCATTTTTGCGCGTGGCTGTTCTTGAAGGTAATCGTAACCAGCGAAGACCCATGCGTTATCATCGAGATAGGTTTTACCAATCAAGATAGGAGAAGAGAATTGCGTACGCTTGGTCAGGTTCACTTCCGTATCAACGGTGTGACCAGCGATTGTCATCGGCATTTTTATTGTCGGGCGTAGGATGGGCTTTTTGCTTGTTCGACTGCGAATCGCGCTCACTCTTTCCAGATCATCGGTAATCTGTATTTCCTTCCCTGTATAAGGGTGAGGAACCGTAAAGCTAACCTTTACTTGATATGGCTTAAAGCTGTCGGCGTCCCACTTTGCCTTCGTACCACCTAAGTCATCGACAATCGCCCAAAGTAACTCGTTATCTTTCAAATCTTGGTAATCTGGGTGTGAGCTACTGACATGGATATTCTCCGCATGCATCGATGTCGTATCTGCACCAGTATCAATCTTGCCAATAAATGGCACCGCTTTTAGTTCCGGAATGTCACTGTAGTAGACGCTCTCCACACGCCCTAGTACCAATTTGTTATCGAGCTGATAAACGGGAGCTTGTGTGGTTCCTGAGATAGACTGCGCCCAACTAAGCGGGGCGACAAGTAAGGCACTCGTAAGCGCTAACGCCAAAGACATTTTTTTCATCATGATTATCCGTATAAGCCGAGTTACATTTAGTGATATCAACAACCGTGGAATTAGGTTAGTCGATAACTGCGGATATAAGTTCTCAATTTAATTACAGTTTTGACATAAATCTGACTGATGTCCACCAGCGCCCGGTAAATTTTTGCCTCGTTAATTTAAAACATTGCAAATTCTTCGAACGACCCCAATGTTCTATACAACCAAAACCGAATTAAAAGAGAAAACACGGATGAGCCAAGCTATCTGTCGCATGATTGCTCAAGAACTGAATGTTCGCCCAGAGCAAGTCAACGCCGCTGTCACCCTAATTGATGATGGCAACACTGTCCCTTTTATTGCACGTTACCGCAAAGAGGTGACGGGGGGCCTTGATGATACCCAGCTTCGTACTTTGGACAGCCGTCTGTCTTACCTTCGTGAAATGGATGATCGCCGTCAAACCATCCTCAAATCAATCCAAGAGCAAGGCAAACTGACGCCAGAGCTAGAACAAGAGATCGCGCAGGCAGACAGCAAAACTCGTCTTGAAGACTTATACCTACCTTACAAACCCAAGCGTCGTACGAAAGGTCAGATCGCGATTGAAGCTGGTCTTGAACCACTCGCAGATCAGCTTTGGAATCATCCACAAACCGAGCCAGAAAGCGAGGCAAGCAAATACCTTGATGCAGACAAAGGCATCGCAGACACCAAAGCTGCATTGGATGGCGCTCGCGCGATCATCATGGAGCGCATCGCAGAAGACGCAAACTTACTGGAAAAAATTCGCAACCACTTAAATCGCAATGCGGAACTGGTCTCACGAGTCGTTGAAGGCAAAGAGCAAGAAGGCGAGAAGTTTAAAGATTACTTCAACCACAACGAGCCCCTAAGCAAAGTGCCATCGCACCGCGCACTGGCGATGCTACGCGGCCGTAACGAAGGCTTCCTGACATTGGCAATGAATGCTGATCCAGAACAGAAAGAAGGCGCTCGTCAGTCTTACTGCGAAACGATTATCGCCGACCATTATGGAGTGACACTTAGCAGCGCACCGGCGGATACCTGGCGTAAGCAAGTGATCAGCTGGGCATGGCGCATCAAAGTATCGATGCACATGGAAACCGAGCTAATGGGCGCAATGAAAGAGCGCGCAGAAATCGAAGCGATTGAAGTATTCGCCACTAACCTAAAAGACTTGTTGATGGCAGCACCGGCTGGCCCTCGTGCAACACTTGGTCTAGATCCGGGTCTGCGTACAGGTTCAAAAATCGCGGTTGTCGACTCAACAGGTAAAGTGCTTGCAACCGAAACCATCTACCCTCACCCACCACAAAAACAATACGACAAGTCAGCACAAATCGTTGATCAGTTGGTGCGTAAGTACAACGTGGATTTGATTGCGATTGGTAACGGTACGGCTTCACGTGAAACCGACAGCTTTGTCGCAGACGTCATCAAACGTGGCAACCTGAAAGTTCAGAAGATCATCGTAAGTGAAGCGGGTGCATCGGTTTACTCAGCGTCTGAGCTTGCAGCAAAAGAGTTCCCGAATATGGACGTGTCTCTGCGTGGTGCGGTGTCAATTGCTCGTCGTTTGCAAGATCCATTGGCTGAACTCGTGAAAATTGATCCGAAATCTATTGGTGTGGGTCAATACCAGCACGATGTAAGCCAATCTATGTTGGCAAAACGCCTAGATGCGATTGTGGAAGACTGTGTAAACGCGGTTGGTGTTGATGTGAACACTGCTTCTGCAGCGCTACTGACGCGCGTAGCAGGCTTATCAAGCACCATCGCGCAGAACATTGTCGACTTCCGCGATGAAAACGGTCGCTTCGAAGCACGTACAACCTTGAAGAAAGTATCTCGCTTAGGTCCTAAGGCGTTCGAACAGTGTGCGGGCTTCCTGCGTATTATGGATGGTAAGAACCCACTTGATGCGTCTGCGGTTCACCCAGAAGCGTACCCAGTGGTCAAAGCGATTTCTGAAAAGAACAACAAAGATATCAAAGCGCTAATTGGTGATTCTAGCTTCCTAAAAGGTCTGCATGCGGTCGATTACACCGACGATAACTTCGGCGTTCCAACCATTACAGACATCATCAAAGAGCTGGATAAGCCGGGTCGTGACCCACGTCCAGAATTCAAAACGGCGACGTTTGCAGAAGGTGTAAACTCGGTATCTGACTTGGAACCGGGCATGATTCTAGAAGGCGTGGTGTCTAACGTAGCCAACTTCGGTGCCTTCGTTGATATCGGCGTTCACCAAGATGGTCTTGTGCATATTTCTGCACTGACAGATCGTTATGTGTCTGACCCACGTGAAGTGGTGAAAGCGGGCGACATCGTCAAAGTGAAAGTGATGGAAGTTGACGTGCAGCGTAAGCGTATTGGTCTATCGATGCGTATGAACGACGAACCGGGTCAAGACAACCGCAGCCAACGCTCATCAGCAGCGCCACGTCGTAATGACCAACCGCAGCGTCGTCAGCCTCGCCGTGATGATTCGTCATCGAACAGCGCGATGGGCGGTGCGTTTGCTGCTGCGTTTGCTAAAGCGAAAAAGTAACCTTACCTAGGCTTCACCGCTAACGAGCTTTCATAACTAAAAAGAAAACGCTCCAATCAGTCAACCTGCTTGGAGCGTTTTTGTTTGAGTAGGATATTGAGTCGTCATAATACTGCTATCACTTCTGACGGGGTATGGGGAGCGACTGCATGACCATAATGAAACTTGATCACCTTCCTGCGCTTTTCCATTAATCCTTCATTGATCGCAGCATCCAAAATGCGCTTTGGTAAGCGAAAGCGGATCGCGTAGCCTTTCCCCTGGTCTTCACTATACGATTTGAGCGCAAGCAAACTAAAAAGCCGTTCTAGTGTATCTTCCGGCTCTTCTTGATAACGCGTGTCGACTTCCGTTTCCATATCATAATCAGGATGCTCTGAAGGATCCCAAGAAGACTGACGTCGGCGCTTGTCGTCACCTTTTACTTTTCGCTCTGCATTGGTTTTGGCCAATGCGACCGTTGGCGTTACAGGCTCTCGGACTTTATTGTCGCGAGCTGCTTGTTCCGTCTGCACATTCACGGATGGGGCGATCAGTGGCACACTTACGTTGGTCGGTGACACAATCATTGCGAACCCTCCTCAGAGTCGCCCAACTCGTCAATATGGCTTAGCTTTATTGGCTAATAAAACCTCACCAGCCTTTATATCGACCACTTTTTAAACAACTTGAGGTATTTCCGCTCGTACTTGCTCAATCGTGAGCAAACTCTCGGATTTGAACACAAAATTCGTCATGTTCGGTGATAAAAGGCGCATGAGAGGACTGATTAAAAACAAACTGCTGGGTATGAGGCAACTGTTCACTTAAATCGTTAGCTACTTTAATTGGCACCAACCCATCTAAACGGCCATAAAGACGCAACATTGGAACAGAAAGAGACGTCAACGCATCGCGCAGATCCACATCAGCAAGGATGTTTAGCCCAACCAACAGCGATTCAGGGTTTGGCTGAGGGCGCGATAGTACCGCTTGCTTGAGCTGTTTAACGTCTTTACGCGCTGATGGGCTGCCCATCGCTTGCAACGCCATAAAGCGCTCAATGGTCAGTGAGAAATCTTCTAGCAACTGAGAGGTGAACGCACTCAGTACATTCGGTTGAATGCCACGCCAAGGTTTTTCTGCGGCAAATTTAGGTGAGCTGGCAACCGTAATCAACTTAGCCACGCGCTCGGGCATATTTAATGCCACATGCGTCGCCACTAAACCTCCGAGGGACCAACCAAGCCAAATCGCTTTCTCTGGCGCACCTTGCACCACCAAGTTAGCAATATGGTCTAAATCTTCAGCATGAGATTCGGCGCTATGTCCGTACCCCGGAAGGTCAACCACATGAACTCGGAAATAAGGTTGAAGAGACTCGACTGTCTGCTGCCATACCGCACCATTCATGCCCCAACCATGAAGTAACACCAAATCTGGTCCCTGACCAAATGACTGCCAGTGTAATTTCGTGCTCATGCTCTCAATCTCTCCCACTTATTTTATTCCCTACGGCTTCAGCCAAGCGTTAGGCTGAGTAAAATATCACCATGAATAAACGCTATGTTATCTCATCACTGGCAAAACATCATGCATCGCGTATTGAGCAGTCAATGCGGCCTGTGTCGGTTCCCTATTCAAACACCAAGCCACACAAATACTCTGCGCTGGTGCGAGCACTGTTTAAAATACCTAACTCCGGTAAAACGATGTCAACGCTGCGGTTTATCATTACAGAAAGAAGAAATGAGTACGGATAGTATTTGTGGTGAATGTCTTTCAAAGCCACCGCCATGGCAAAGGCTATACACGTTAGGCGATTACGACTTTCCCCTTTCACGGGAAGTACAACGCTTTAAAGATCACGGAGAGTCTTGGCATGTAAAAGCATTAACCGAGCAACTGGCACAGCGCATCACCACGCCAGCTCCAATCATTACCAGTGTGCCATTGCACTGGCAGCGTTACCTGCGCCGGGGTTTTAATCAAAGTGATGTTTTAGCCCGACACCTCGCCAAGCAATTGCAGACTAATTTTGATGCGAAGGTCTTTCGTCGAGTAAAGCTCGCCCAATCACAGCGTGGTAATACCAAAACAAGCCGTGAACAAAACTTAAAAGGCGCGTTTATTCTCAATAAGCAACCTCACTCTTCCCATGTTGCCATCGTCGATGATGTAGTCACCACAGGCAGTACCGTCCGACAATTATGTCATTTACTACTTGAAGTTGGCGTAGAAAGCATCGATATTTACTGCATCTGCAGAACACCTGCTCCTCGTTCTCTCTAGATCGCTTCGCCATGCCTTAGCATCAAAAAGACTAGACCCATACGTCAACAAGAGTAGAATAGCAGCAGTAACCTACAAATTTACTCGGGTATTCGTCGTGTCAAATATTACTATTACAGAAACTGCGCAAACGCATTTCGCTAACCTTTTAGGTCAACAACCTGAAGGCACTAACATTCGTATTTTCGTTGTGAACCCAGGTACACAAAACGCTGAGTGTGGCGTGTCTTACTGTCCACCAGAAGCAGTAGAATCGACCGACACTGAACTCTCTTACAGCGGTTTTTCAGCTTACGTGGATGAGCTAAGCCTGCCATTCCTTGAAGACGCTGAAATCGATTTTGTTACCGATAAAATGGGCTCTCAGCTAACGCTAAAAGCACCTAACGCTAAAATGCGTAAAGTTGCGGACGACGCACCACTGGTTGAGCGCGTTGAGTACGTTATCCAAACTCAAGTGAACCCACAGCTTGCTGGCCACGGTGGTCACGTAAACTTGGTTGAGATCACTGAAGACGGTGTTGCGATTGTTGCATTTGGTGGCGGTTGTAATGGCTGTTCTATGGTTGACGTAACACTAAAAGAAGGCATCGAGAAAGAACTGCTAAACCAGTTCATTGGTGAACTAACCGCTGTTCGTGATGCAACAGAACATGACCGTGGTGATCACTCTTACTACTAAGAGTAAACACTGTCAGAAAATGGGAGGCTTCGGTCTCCCATTTTTGTATCGATACTGAGGTGATGCTGAGATGCTTAGCTCGACTCGTAAAATCCGCTAGAAACTCAGGCGGAGTTCTCATATATTAAGAATCTTACGCATCTCGTAAACGCCAACGACACCAAGGAGCCAGCGTCATGCCGAAACGAACCCCACCAGAGATACTCTCATGCCAGACGGTTGCAAAATCCAAACTGTTTGCTGTGGAAGCGCTCGACCTTCGTTTTTCCAATGGTGAGCATCGTACTTATGAGCGTATGAAGCCAAGTGGACGAGATGCTGTAATGGTGGTTCCTGTAACAGAACATGGCGATTTATTACTGGTGCGTGAATACGCCGCTGGAACTGAACGTTACGAGCTAGGTTTCCCAAAAGGGCTGATTGACCCAGGAGAAACACCACACCAAGCTGCGGATCGTGAGTTAAAAGAAGAAATCGGCTTTGGCTGCAATCAGTTAACCCCGTTGAAACAAGTTATCCTCGCGCCATCTTACTTTTCGAGCAAAATGACTCTATTTTTAGGACAGGCGCTTTATCCAGAGAAGCAAGAAGGCGATGAGCCTGAACCACTGGAAATTGTGCGTTGGCCACTTGCGCAAGCCGAAGAGTTATTAACTCACATGGATTTCTGTGAAGCACGAAGCATCACAGCGCTAATGTTGGCACTGAAACACTTACCAAACACCACTCACAAGCATAACCAATAACGGTCATTAGAACCGAATAACACTGTGAGTAAGGACTATCACTTATGCCAATGACAAAAGATCTATCTCACCTACTTCCTCAAGTCATCGAGATTGCCCGCAGTGCTGGGCAAATGATCCTCGAAATATATGAAAAGAAGCAATACGAGGCCTACACCAAAAGTGACGAAACTCCCGTAACAAGTGCAGATATTGCAGCTCACAAGTTCATCACTGAACGCTTGAGTGATCTGACGCCTGACATTCCCGTGTTGTCAGAAGAAGACGCAGACATAAGCTTAGAGCAACGCGCTCAGTGGGAACGTTATTGGTTAGTCGACCCTCTTGATGGTACTCAAGAATTCATCGCTCGCAGTGGTGACTTTGCCACTATTATTGCGTTGGTCGACAACAATCGACCAACCATGGGCGTCGTTTACGGTCCTGTATCTGGCGTGACTTACTACGCTTATAATGGCAAAGGCGCCTGGAAAATTCCCGACATGTCGGACAGCGTCAAAATCCATACACACAAACACGAACAGCCAGAGCAAAGCATCGCAATTGCTATTAGTCGTCGCCAAGACATCAATCGTATTACTAACCGTATGAGCAGCGCCTGGAATTACGACTTAATACCGCTCGGTTCTGCGGCATTGAAAGCATGCCTCGTCGCGGAAGGGGCGGTAGATTGCTATCTCCGACTAGGTCCAACAGGTGAGTGGGACACCGCTGCGACACAATGCATTGTTGAAGAAGCTGGCGGACGTATTCTCAGCACGCAATTAGAACCGCTGTCATATAACGAGCGGGAAACACTAGAAAACCCGAATTTTATTGTTCTTGGTGATGCGGATTTACCTTGGAATGAGATTTTACAACGCAAAGATTAAGCGCCCTATCGGTAAAATTTAGAGCACAAAATTCTAGCAATAGAAAGGCCACGAATATCTTCGTGGCCTTTTCTTTTTGACCTTCTGTACAGCACTTAGAGTATCTGGCCTGCTATGTTCCAATTACTTGCAAAGCTGAACAAAAGAAACAAATCGATTAAAAATCATGGCTTTAAACTTTCACTCATTCCCAATCAAGATCGAATGTACAGCGAATAGAGGTTTTAGCTTACGATGATCCAAAAGCAAAAAGAGCTGCACAATAGCAGCTCTTTTAAGATATTGGATTTTGTCACGATAGGTTAGAAGCGCCCTTGGTAATTAAACTCATATTGACCTTGAGCATTCGGCTTACCCAACCATTTCAGTTGCTCCCCCATGCTGGATGGGAACTCTGCACCAGGTTTGAACCACGCTTTGGTTGAGTACCGTTGATTAGGCATCAGTTCAGCGGAAAACGCCGCAGAGACTTGTTTGCTGCTCTGCTCACCAGTTGCCGTCAATACACTATCCTGACAGTTTATATCGGCAATCACAGGACCGAGATCTAAGCTGCCAACGGGGCTTTGAATACCACTGGCATTCCATACTAAAGTGCCTTCACCGTTCTTACACCAAGGCGCAGCATAAGTCGCATGACGAATATTCAGCTCAAGTTGCCCATCAACACCAACAGGCACAGGGAGGCGCGCTTGCTCAACAACTTTTACCGCCGGAATCGAGGCAACTAAGTTTTTGGCATAAGGGCCATCACTTAAGCTATAACCGACAAAACCGCGCCCACGAACGTCCATTTCACTACCACGACCAAAGCGCACAGCAAACTCAGCTTTACCTGTCAGTAGACTCGACCATTGGAAATCCCAATTAACTTCTCCAAGGTTCTGGCGCTGCCAACGAATACTAGCAGCTTGACCTTGCCATACCGAACCGTTGGCTCCTTGAATGTCAAGGCCTCTCACTGTTGGTGCTTGTTGTAACACCCAAGAGACTGGTAATCCCATTAAAAGACTGACTGAAAAAAAGACGATAAAGATAACAACGTAAAGTACTGCTCGCTTCACCTTAACCTCGCTTAAACTGAAGGCGGTTTACATCGATCATGCCCGCTTGCTCTGTTCGGTCGATATCTAAAAATTCGACTTCAATACCCTGTTGCTCTTTCAAGTAACGTAACCAATCCACTAGTTGATTAAACGCGAGTGGTTTGATCCACACTTGAACGCTCTCATTACGAGGTTGTACGCGAATCAACTCAACTTTATAACGACGAGCTGAAGAAGAAACCAACTGATTCAACGGTTGACTAGAGTAGCTCACACCGCTGCTTTTTCGCAGTGCAGTGATGCCATCCGCTTTATCTTGTACCCAAGCTAGCAACTGCTTTTCACTTTGAATACGTGACTGAGCTAGCTCCGCACGTTGACTCATTGGTTGTAATAAACCCCAATAAATAATACCGATAACGGCAATAGCGCCACATCCCATGACCAAACGCTGCTCACGCTGCGAGATGCTGCTCCACCAAACCTGAGCTTGAGAAATTAAATTTTTCATCATCACCTCACAAACGCTTCAAAACAAAGCTGCCAACCACAACGTTATCGCTACGGTTCAACTGACCTTGCTCAACATTAAACTTCTCTGCCAATTTCACACGAGCCTGCTCAAAAGGTTGGAAGTCTGAACTACGAGCCTGAATACGTACTTCGCCACGTTGTCCGTCGTATTTAAAGCTAGTGATCTCCAAGTCGCTGACCTGACCAAGCGTCGCGGGTAATGCCGCCAACCATGACAACATTGCCTGCTGACCACTTCCACCAGATAAGCGGCGCTCTTCATCATCCATTTGTCGTTTGAGGTAACTAACGGTAGGAATGCGTCGTTTATTTGGGAACACCTGGCGGAAAATACGCTCACTCTCCTCACGATACGCTTGAGCTTGTGCTTCGTACTTGTGGACCACGAGCAACTGCTGCGCAACCATGACGACAATAAGCACCCCCGCAGCAATGGTGGCTTTTTGCCAGAGCTTCCAGTATTTACCCCAAGAAGATTTCGGCTTGAAGATCCCAGTCAGCAAATTGACTTTGCTTTCTGTCACCCCCTTCGCCAGTAAAGCCATCGTCATTTCTTCTGGTTGCGGCTCCCATATTTCAGGTAACGCAGATTCCGGGACCGAGCTATAGCAATCGAGCTTCCAACCTTCATGATTTTGTAGATAAGAAGAGAGGTAAAGGTCTAACCAAGAAGCGTCGACAACCGCGCCCTCTGTCGCAGAGTGACGAATTAGCCATTGCTCGCCAATCATTGCAGCACTGCTGTGATCTCCACGAACCGGTAACGCAAGCACATCGGGTAAAATGCGTTTAATGGCGATACCTTGGCTTGAGAAACGTTGCAGTACAGTCTGAATCCAAGCACGTTCAACTGCGCAAATCTGCGCTTTATCCGCTTGTTTACCCAACACGCTAAAGTGCAGGCCATCAACGTCCTGAGCAACTTCGTCTTCCACTAAGTACGGTAACATCGCCTCGAATTGGCGTGTTGCACCAGGTGGTATATCCACTTGCGTCAGGACCACATCATTACTCGCCAACAGCGCCACAACTTGGCGCTGACCAGCATATGAGACCAATTCATCTAAGTGTTCCCACCCGGCGATTTCACCGCTAGCAATCACTTCCTGTTGATCTGTCGACCACACCACCCAAGGAATGGTACTTTGTTGTTCGCTACTCAGCCGAACGGTCAGAAACTCGCTCACTGATCCCTCCAAAACGACGGCGAACTACGGTCACCGTTTCTCTATTTGTACTTTGCAAAAGGCTTCGGATACGTACACGTGATTCATCCACCAACACTTGTGCATCCAATTCAAAAAAGGCGCTATCCACACCCAAATAGCCTTTGGCGTTTTTCTTTACATCTTCACTTAAGCCAGCCATTTCTGACTCTGCTAAAAATTCATCAATGCTATCCCACCCATCAAATGGGCGTTTTTCAATTAGCTGAATCGCATCACTACTGCTTAAGTTTGGTGAGAACATTGCCACCAAAATCGGAGCTTGCTCAACATCAATCGTATTCACGTTTAAACGCCAGTCATCACTTGGTAATGCACAGACCAGCGGCTCCAATTTTTGGAAAATTTCACCGCTCACCTGATAGACAGCCCGTAACTCGGAAGCATCTGCCATCCAACCATTTGATGCCAAATAGGAAGGTTTCATCGCTTCATATGTGCTGTCTTCAACCCCAGTAGTCGAACGGACAGAGTCATCAGCATCAATGTATTCCCAAGTAGAGTCTGCAATGATTTCTGCTTGATATGGCTCGACATCCAACTCTTCTAATAGGCGCTGCAATACATTCACTAAATATGGTCTTGTAATTTGCTGACCCGTTGGTTGCACACGACTCAATACATTTAGATTAAAGCACGCTTGCTTGTCTCTAATTCGTCCCGCCGCTTGACCATAATCTAACGGATAGACTTGCTCTTTTATCGCCCACGGTTGACTCATATTAATCGTGTCGGTGTCTTTATAACTTTGTTCGATACCCACTTTTGCTAGCGCCTCGACGCCAAGGCTGTACCAGTACGCTTGCTGGTAATTGATTTGATTAGCGCCTCGCTGAAACTGCAAGAACAAACGTTCCGACATACTGGCAGCAACCGTCGCCATAATCGCCAGCAACATCAACACTATAATCAAAGCAACACCGCGTTGACGGTTAACCATTATTGCTGTCTCCTGAACTTTCATCTTTCTGACTCAATGTGCCATCAGGAGTGAGATAAGTGCGGGCAATTTCTCCATAGTCTTTGAGAGTGAGAACAACAGAAACCGCTTTCGGCAGCGCTTTTTCTTCAGCCCACTCTTTTTTCCATTGCTTACCATCATAGAAACGCATATCAAATGACTCGACCTGCGTTAGCAATGGAGTAACAGTACCTTGTTGCCCAACCGGCGTATCAGGATAGCGCCACCATACTCGCTGCAGTGTTTCTTCTTTTAAGCGATAGCCAACCTTGGTTACTTCTCCACGAGGGAACTGCTGCTGAGGGTTGTGCCAACCTAAACGGGCAAACATCAGCCCTTTAGTATCGGAGTCCAACAGGTAATCGGACCAAAAAATTAGCCGGCTAGCAGGCTCTTCACCATTAGTACGTGTTTGACGCATCGCCATTTGACGAAAATCGTTATCCATCATCACCATGGCACGCTGAATTTCGTTTAAGCGTTGGGTTCGTTCTTGTGATAGCGCATTGCTACGCTGTACTTGCGATACCACTTGGTACGCAGCGACACTTAAACTGGCAAAGATGGCAATCGATACCAACACTTCAATAAGTGTAAAACCTTTTACCCTTTGGCGCGTATTTGCGCGGAGATGATTATTGCGCCACATAGCTTCGTACCGTTACTACAGGGCTCGCGCTTTTCTCTACCGAGACGCTCACATCAAATGCTTTCAGCAATGGCTGCGTCGTGGCGACTGGCGTGACTTTCCAGAACCAAGTGCGTCCTGCCAGCTCTTCTGTGCCGTTTTTCGCTTTGAGTTCTCCGGTATTCAACATCACATTTGCCATCTGATTATCCACAACCATGGCTGCAAACATTTTTTCTTCTAAATAACTGATTGTATTAATATGCTGGCTCACGGAGCGAATAACACTGATGGCAGCGGTGGCGAAAATTGCCAGTGCGACCAATACTTCCAGTAAGGTCATGCCTCTCGTCCGGCGATGACTCAAATTTGGGCGAGCTTGCTTAAAATTGCGCATTCTCATCCTCTTTCACTTCTTCGCCCGGAGCTAATAACAAAATTTGTCCACTTTCTTTGCCAATGACTCGCCAACCGTCATTAAAGGCATCACCATTTTGCGGAAAAAAAGACAGGGTAAATGGCGTGACTTCGGCGCTGGAAAAGATAAACACTTGCGGTGGCTCAATTTTCTTTTCGTCCTCTTCTTCTGCGAACATGTCTTCATCAAAAAGAGAACCTGGTTTGAATAAGCGCTCATCATTATCCCAAGCACCACCTCCGAGCTCGAGTTGTAGCGTAACATCTTCTTCTAGCTTGGTTTTGCTCGGAATCTGCTTTAATTTCAGAGGCTGCCAACCTTCTGAGGTTAAACTCAGTAGAGCGTAGGTCGATTTGGCATCATCCACTCGAACGCCAAAATCTTTACCGCTCAGCACAGCTTCTTCATTGAGCAGCTGTAAACGCTGAAAAAAGCTTTGAGCATACTGTTTGGAAAGATCTTTTTGGCTAGTCGGTAACGTCGAGATCACGGCCACAGCCGTAAGAGATAGCAAAACCAGCACCAATAGAATTTCTATCAATGTAAAACCGTTATGTTTTCGCATTTGTTTCATTAGTGCTGGCTTAGGCTCAATTATTGGAAGTCTTGCATGTTCCAGTTGCCAATATCTGCAGCTGGACCTTCTCCACCCTCTTGGCCATCTGCGCCTAGAGTGAAGATATCGATTGTACCGTTATCACCTGGGCTTAAGTATTGGTACTGGTTGCCCCAAGGGTCATTAGGAAGACGTTTGATGTAACCACCATCACGGTAATTGCGTGGCTCTGGGTTAGATGGCTTGCTAACCAATGCTTCTAGACCTTGGTCCGTTGTTGGGTAAACGCTGTTATCCAACTTGTACATATCTAGGGCATTTTCCAGCGCTACGATGTCCGTAATCGCTTTTTGTTGGTCAGCCTTCTCTTTGTTACCCAATAGGTTTGGAACAACGAAACTTGCCAAAATACCAAGGATAACGACAACAACCATCACTTCTAAAAGTGTAAAACCCTGTTGTTTACTACGCTTAAACTTCATTTTTTTCTCCGAAAGTTAGATTAAAGCCATGCCGTTAGTAGACACGTCTTAATTCGAAATTATCCGCTCATCAAATTATTCATTTCTAGCATTGGCATCAAGGTCGCCATCACAATGAACAACACTAATCCAGCCATTAATGCAATCAGCGCAGGAGTAAACACCCCCAGAGCAATATTGACTGTTGATTCAAAGTTTTGATCTTGGTTATCGGCAGCCCGCGTCAACATGCTCTCTAATTCACCACTTTGCTCACCACTGGCGATCATGTGTAGCATCATTGGTGGAAACAAGCGGGTTTGGTCCAACGCCTTACGCAAACTAGCGCCCTCTCGAACGTTATCCGCTGCAAGCAACACTTGCTGCTTCACATAACGGTTAGACATAACATCTACCGCAACGCGCATACCCTCGAGAATTGGAATCGCACTGGAAGTACAGATCGAAAGTGTTCGCGCGAATCGTGCGGTATTCAAACCTCGAGAGATCTTACCTATTAGCGGTAAGCTCAAGATTTTTCTGTCCCAAGCTAAGCGAAAGTCTGGCTTTTGCAACGCCAGTTTGAGGCCATAGAAAAGCGCCACCAGCACAACGAAAATAATCAGCCCCCAACCTTGCACAAACTCACTGGCTGCCAGTAAAAATTGCGTCGATTGAGGTAACTCTTGGCCCATCTGAATGATGGGTTCAATGATTTTAGGAACCACTGTCGCCAATAAGAACGAAACGATGACAACCGCGAATACCACCAAAACTACAGGATAAATCATTGCTTGAAGCAATTTAGATCGCATCTTTTGGCGGTTTTCGACATAGTCTGCCAAACGCTCTAATACGGTATCGAGGTGACCTGATTTTTCGCCCGCCGCAACCATGGAGCGGTACAGTTCATCAAACACGTGTGGGTAATCGGCAAAACTGTCGGCGAGCGGATAACCCTCGGTTACTTTCGAGCGAACCGCAGCCAACATAGAACGAATCCTCGGCTTTTCAGCCTGCTCAGAGACCGCACGCAAACACTCTTCCAAAGGCATTCCTGATTGGACTAGCGTAGACAATTGCCGTGTGATGAGTGCCAGCTCAGATGTCGAGATGCCGCGCTTAAAGCTGACTGAACCTGAAGACTTAGCCGATTTAGCTTTCGTCTCGACCACTTCAATCGGGATCATCCCTTGCTCTTTGAGTCGCTGGCGCACTTGTCGGGCGTTGTCCCCTTCTATCGTGCCTTTTTTATGCTTGCCTTTTGCATCTAGCGCTTTGTACTCAAATGCCGCCATTAGGTTTCCTTCGTCACTCGCATCACTTCTTCAAGTGACGTAATACCACGACGTACTTTGCTTAAACCATCACTGCGAATACTTGGCGTATGGGCGCGAACGGCTCTCTCAATTTCTTGTTCACCAGACTCTCGATGAATCAACTCTTGCACTTGCTCATCGACCATAATGAGCTCGTGGATACCTGTTCGACCTCGGTAGCCTTTTTGGTTACACGCTTCACAGCCTTTTGCTCGGTGCAGTTCTAACGGTTCATGCGCTTCCATACCAAACAGTTTTTTCTGTTCCGCATCGGCTTCATACGGCTCTTTACAGCTTGGACAAAGCGTTCGAACTAAGCGCTGCGCTAGCACCCCTAATAACGAAGAAGAAATAAGGAATGGCTCAATACCCATATCACGTAGACGCGTAATCGCACCCACTGCGGTGTTGGTGTGGAGAGTCGACATTACCAAGTGACCCGTTAAGGACGCTTGCACTGCAATTTGTGCGGTTTCTAAGTCACGGATCTCACCGACCATCACCACATCCGGGTCCTGACGCAGAATGGCACGCAAGCCGCGCGCAAACGTCATGTCGACCTTTGGGTTCACCTGAGTTTGACCGATGCCATCAATATCAAATTCGATCGGGTCTTCAACCGTTAGAATGTTGCGTTCGTTGCTATTGATCTCTTGCAAGCCAGCGTACAAGGTGGTGGATTTACCAGAACCTGTCGGGCCCGTCACCAAGATGATACCGTGAGGGCGGCCAATCAAGTGACGGAAGTTGTCATGCACTGAAGGGGTCATGCCCAAACTATGTAAATCAAGACGAGTCGCGTTTTTATCCAACAGACGCATTACCACGCGCTCCCCATGAGAGGACGGCATCGTCGATACACGCACGTCCACCGCACGACCACCGATACGCAACGAAATACGGCCATCTTGAGGCACACGCTTTTCTGCGATATCTAGTTTAGCCATAACCTTCACACGAGAAACCAGCAAAGGCGCTAGCTTACGACTTGGGGTCAGAACTTCACGCAATACGCCATCGACACGGAAACGAATCGAAAGGGTTTTCTCGAACGTCTCAATATGAATATCCGACGCACCTTCTTTGATCGCTTCGCCCAACATGGCGTTGATCAATTTGATGATTGGCGCATCGTCTTCCGATTCTAATAAGTCTTCATCATGCGGCAGTTCTTCAGCCAAAGAGAAGAAATCATCGCTATCAGCACCAATATCTTCCATCAACTGACGCGCTTCAGACGAGTCGCGTTGATATGCTTCAGTCAGCTTTTTATCAAAGGCTTCTTTATCGATAGGTTGCGGTACGAAGCTTTTCTTTAATACACGACGGACTTCAACCAGAGCCGCAGGGTTAAGCGGCTCGACATAGTAAAGAATAGGTGGACGCTCAGGATGCTCTGTCTCCAGCACCAGTTTAAAGCGGTTGGCAAAACTGAATGGCAGACGACGCATACTTGGCGCTGTGTCTAACATATCAACCATTAGTTGTTTTCCATTTGATCAATAAACGCTTGAATCTCTGTTGGGTGCTGACGCTCCTGGCCAAAGGCAGGCATAACCGGGATCTTCTCGTCAGCCATCAACTTCAAACCTTGATCCGCTTTGTAAAGCTGTTCTGCGCGAATAAAGTTGTATTTACGCTGCGTAATACCGTCGGCCGTCACACCATCGCGAATAATCGTCGGCTTGATGAACACCATCAAGTTACGTTTTTCTGTTTGCGTGCTAGTTGACTTGAACAGATGGCCAAGTACCGGAATGTCACCCAATAGCGGCACTTTAGACTCACTTTCAAGTGCGCGTTCATCGACCAAACCACCAAGAACCAACATCTGACCATCTTGGATCATGACAGAGGTGTTTAACTGTCGTTTAGCAAAGCGAACGTCAACCGCACCGTTTGCGCCTAATACGTTGGAAACTTCTTGTTCAATGTTTAACTGTACAGAGTCACCTTCGTTAATTTGTGGCACTACTTTGAGTTTGATACCGACTTCTTTACGGTCAACCGTTTGGAATGGGTTGTCGTTGTTTGAGCCAGCCGTAGAGCCCGTAATAACCGGAACCTCTTCACCCACAATAAATGATGCTTCGCCATTATCCATTACGGTAATACTCGGAGAAGATAGAATGTTTGAGTTGGAGTCAGAAGCAACAGCACTAATTAGCGCTGTCCAGTCACCCATGACAATACTCATTGCCGCACCATTTACTCCGCTAAGTGCTGACGCTAGCGTAGAGTAGTCACCTGATTCAGTAACATCATATGGCGTTCGTTCGCCATTAGAGTTGGTATAGTATTCAGTTCGGGTTTGATCTTTTGCTTCTTCTAGACCAACCATCACCTGACCAATCGGGGCTCCTGAGTTACCGTACTGAATTACAGCACCCGTTTCTAACGAACCCCACTGAACACCTAGGTTAATACCATCACCTTCAGACATTTCGACAATTAACGCTTCAATAAGAACCTGAGCACGACGAATATCGAGTTGAGAAATGACGTCTTGTAATGCCATCATAATATCTGGCGGCGCTGTTAAAACTAACGAGTTAGTTGCAGCGTGAGCAGCAATGACGACCTCACCACGCGATGCACCTGATGTTTTCTGACCGGCTTGCTTTTCAGCTTGCAGGTTATCGGAAACACCTTTCAATACATCCACCAAGTCTTCAGCTTTCGCATTTTTCAGGTACACAACTCGGTTGTTACCTTTTGTCGCCATTTCAACATCAAGTTGACGAATCAAACGTTTCAAGCGGGCTCTTACTTTTGGATCACCAGAAATTAAAATCGCGTTAGTACGTTCATCGGCCACAATTTTAGGTTCAAGGAACTCTGGCGTGCTTTTCTGATTCGCACTTTTATTCAGTGCTTCGACAATGCGTACCATTTCAGCAGCAGATGCATTACGCAGCTCCACCAATTCAATTTCTTTATCACCGGCTTGGTCAACACGCTTGATGATCTCTGCTAAGCGATTCACTACTGCCGCACGACCAGTAATCAAGATAATATTCGCTGGATCATAATGAACCACGTTACCGGCACCGGCGTTATCAATCAGCTGACGAAGTAGAGGAGACAACTCTCGAACCGACACATTACGCACCGCGACAACTCGAGTGATAACACTATCGCCTTGCGCGCTGCCATCACCTAACACAGGGATTGCTGAGGTTTTTGAGTCTTTTGCTTTGATAACCTTAAGTACCCCATTGTCCATTTCTACGACTGCGTAACCGTATACTTCAAGGACATTAAGGAAAAAGCTGTAGTATTGCTCTTCGTTAAGAACGTCATAGCTGCGGACATCGATTTTACCGCGTACTGAAGGATCAACAATGATGGTCTTTTCGAGGTTACGACCAACTATGTTGATGAATTCTTGAATATCAGTGCCTTTAAAGCTCGCACTAAATTCGTTTGCCATTGCACCTGGTACGCAGAGTAAACTTCCTGCTAGTAGCCAAGCACTTTTGCTGAACCAATGTTTCACGTATGTCTCCCTGAACTTACGCCGGTTGCCTAAGTCTTACAATTGGATATAGATATCGTACTGTTGGCCGTCTCGCTCAACAGTTAAATTTAATTCTTGCGGATCGCTCATCACTTGCATCAGTTGTACTGAAGAAGACGGGTCACTTAAATCGATCCCGTTCAGTTGAACCGCAATATCGCCAGGTTGTAGCCCTACATCATTAAATAATGCGGCATCACGACCAGGTGATACTCGATAACCAACAATGTCTCCGTCTTTTTTGACGGGTGAAATGGTGATGTATTTAAAAACGCTTTGTGGATCTTTCGCAATTTCCTCGCGGATTTGCTCTAATTTCTCTCCAACGTCAGACGTCGCTGCTTCTGCTCGCTGAGCTTGCGCCCTAGCTACCTGCGGCGATTCAGATAGCTTCTTATATTCTATACCTTCCATCATTAAGGTCTCGTCTCGACCTTGGTTATCAATGATGACGCGATCCACCAATACCGCTTTTAGTGTCGCACGTGTCCCTTCGATTTCTTCACCCAAACCGTACGTAGCTTGCTTACCTCGGTTAGCAATAACAGCAAGGCTGGTGTTGGCATCACTACTTGCAACCGCACCGACCAGCGTAAGGTTAAGGCGCGTCTTAGGGGCGTCTTTAACAATAGGCTGTTCTACAACCGCCGCTTTTTGCTCAGTGTATTTACCGAATAGGTTGGCATTCTGAAGGGCATTAAAATCTATCGCGTCGCCTTTATTGCTCGCAGCAACGCTACTCGCCGATGGACGCCATTGCGGCACTTCCGACGATTGAGGTATGGCTAACCACACAATTTTGCCAAGTATCCATCCGGTTATCGCAATAAACAGACAGGTAAGCAACAAGCTAAGTTTGGCTTGAATGGTATAATGATTGGACTTGATCTGAGCCAGTAGCGGTCTGCTTGATAATCCTGCACTTAGCTCTAAACGTTTCACTGAATGGATTCCTTTATTCTAACGTCCGTCATTTAAGCTATAACGATAGCTATCGACTTTAAATTGCTAAATTTGCAATAAAATTATTACTCAACAAAGAGCAGTGAACTATATCACAAGTTGTCTTTCATACCTTTTTCTTATGCAGTTTTTGCCAACTCCCTTGAAAAAAATACGCCTTGACTCCATCTGTAGGTGAATAATCCATCACTCATTGCCGTATTCGGGCAGTGATTAGATAGCGTAGTGTTCTATGAGTTCCCTAAATGAAGCCGTTAGGCTAGATAAATGGCTATGGGCCGCAAGATTTTACAAAACCCGCTCCATCGCACGTAACATGGTCGATGGCGGTAAAGTCCACTATAATGGCCAACGAAGCAAGCCGAGTAAAATCGTTGAAGTGGGCGCTGAAGTCAGACTTCGTCAAGGCAACGAAGAAAAAATCGTGATCATCGAACAAATCTCAGATCAACGCCGAGGCGCTCCCATCGCACAAACCTTATATCGCGAAACCAATGAGAGTATCGCGAAACGTGAGGAACACGCGACTCAACGTAAGCTTAATGCCCACAACCCAAGTCCGGAACGCCGCCCAGATAAAAAGCAGCGCCGAGACATCATTAAGTTCAAACACCAATAAAAGCCGGAATTACCAACGAGGAAAGCACTCCATGGCAAATAATGTTTTAAACCGCTACCTATTCGAAGATCTTTCAGTACGTGGCGAGTTGGTACAATTGGATGAAGCGTACCAACGTGTTATCTCCAGCAAGGAATATCCGGCAGCAATAGAGAAACTGCTGGGTGAGCTACTCGTTTCAACTACTCTTTTAACTGCCACTCTTAAGTTCGAAGGTTCGATCACCATCCAGCTACAAGGCGACGGTCCTGTGTCTCTTGCCGTTATCAACGGTGACCATAACCAACGTGTTCGTGGCGTAGCTCGCTGGGAAGGCGATGTTGCCGATGACGCAAACATTCACGATCTAATGGGTAAGGGCTACCTTGTGATCACCATCGAACCGAAAAACGGCGAGCGTTACCAAGGCGTCGTTGGACTAGAAGGTGACACTTTAGCAGAAGTGCTAGAAGGCTACTTTGCAAACTCAGAGCAGTTAAAAACGCGCCTATGGATCCGCACTGGTGAGCATGAAGGCAAAGCACACGCAGCAGGTATGTTGATTCAAGTGATCCCTGACGGCACTGGCTCTCCAGATGATTTCGAACATCTAGAGCAGCTCACTGACACAGTAAAAGATGAAGAATTGTTTGGTTTAGAAGCGAACGAGTTATTGTATCGACTATATAACCAAGACAAAGTACGTCTGTACGAGCCGCAACCTGTCGAGTTCCATTGTGGCTGTTCTCGTGAGCGTAGCGGTGCCGCAATCATCACCGTTGAGAAAGCTGAAATTTATGACATTTTGGCAGAAGTTGGATCAGTTTCTTTACATTGTGATTACTGTGGCACAACTTATACGTTCGACGAATCTGAAGTCACTGAACTGTATGCACAAGCTTCTACGGACAAGAAAACCCTGCATTAATTTACATAGCTTATCAAGCACGTAATTTACCCTACAAAAGGCCAGCTTAATGCTGGCCTTTTTGTGATCAACCCCTCGTAATAACTAGCCTCAAGCGTAATAAAACAACTGCTTAATTTTAAACAATTAATAATGATTTTGCCCTAGCGCAAAGGATTGCGTGCACGATAGACTATTCCCACCAATATGTGACGGGTTACCTAAAACCTTATTGAAATCATGGGTAAATTTTGAGCTATCTCCCTGTTTTCTCCCCGCCCCGTTGCTAGCATGGTGAGCAGATTAAAATTAAAACATTCTTACAAAATCCCTACAAAATCCTTATAAGGAGCACCTATGACCGTTATGGAACATACTAAGGCTGCAACACTTGATCTAACCAAGCACGGACTGCATAACGTAAAAGAGGTTATTCGCAACCCAAGCTACGAAATGTTGTTTGAGGAAGAAACGCGTGAAGACCTAACCGGTTATGAGCGCGGCGTGGTTACTGAACTAGGTGCGGTTGCCGTTGACACTGGCATCTTTACTGGTCGCTCACCAAAAGATAAATACATCGTCAAAGACGCTACGACAGAAGAACATATGTGGTGGACGTCTGATCAAGTGAAAAATGATAACAAGCCAATCACTCCTGAAGTGTGGGACGAGCTAAAAGAACTGGTCACAAACCAGCTTTCTAACAAACGCTTGTTTGTTGTTGACGGTTACTGTGGTGCAAACCCAGATACACGTTTGAGCATTCGTGTTATCACAGAAGTCGCATGGCAAGCGCACTTCGTTAAAAACATGTTTATTCGCCCGACAGAAGAAGAGTTAGCGACATTTGAACCAGACTTCGTGGTAATGAATGGCGCAAAATGCACTAATCCAAAATGGGAAGAGCAAGGCCTGAACTCAGAAAACTTCACCGTATTTAACCTAACTGAGCGCATGCAACTTATCGGTGGTACTTGGTACGGCGGTGAAATGAAGAAAGGTATGTTCGCCATGATGAACTACTTCCTTCCACTAAAAGACATCGCATCAATGCACTGTAGCGCTAACATGGGCAAAGATGGCGATGTAGCGGTATTCTTCGGTCTATCTGGTACGGGTAAAACGACCCTGTCGACTGATCCTAAACGTGCGCTAATTGGTGATGATGAGCACGGCTGGGATGATGACGGTGTCTTCAACTTCGAAGGTGGTTGTTACGCAAAAACGATCAAACTTTCGAAAGAAGCGGAGCCGGACATCTACAATGCAATTCGTCGTGATGCACTGCTAGAAAACGTAACAGTACGTGGCGATGGCTCTATCGACTTTGATGATGGTTCGAAAACAGAAAACACACGTGTTTCTTACCCTATCTACCATATCGATAATATCGTTAAGCCAGTATCAAAAGGCGGTCACGCGAATAAAGTGATCTTCCTATCAGCCGATGCATTTGGCGTACTGCCTCCAGTATCTAAATTGACACCCGAGCAAACTAAGTACCACTTCCTGTCTGGCTTTACCGCCAAACTAGCGGGAACAGAGCGCGGTATTACTGAGCCAACACCAACTTTCTCTGCTTGTTTCGGCGCGGCGTTCCTAACGCTTCACCCAACTAAATACGCAGAAGTACTGGTTAAACGCATGGAAGCAGCAGGCGCTGAGGCTTACCTAGTGAATACTGGTTGGAACGGCACTGGCAAACGTATCTCTATTCAAGATACACGCGGAATTATTGATGCCATTCTTGATGGTTCGATTGAAGAAGCACCAACTAAGCACATTCCAATCTTCAACCTTGAAGTACCAACGTCACTACCAGGTGTGGATCCTAGCATTCTAGACCCTCGCGACACGTACGTTGACCCACTTCAGTGGGAAAGCAAAGCGAAAGATTTAGCAGCGCGCTTTATCAATAACTTTGATAAGTACACAGACAACGCTGAAGGTAAATCTCTGGTTGCGGCTGGTCCTCAGATTGATTAAATCGAGTAACAGCGACGTCGCGTAAACGCAGTGAAAAGTTGGCATTAACTTATCACCTTTACGTAGGCCAAGTTACAAAAATTGCTTCAAGCCCCTCTTTTGAGGGGCTTTTTATTGAATACCACAGAATATTGATACAAGCTAAAGCCTATCTAGTTTTATTTCATAACACACGTAGGTTCTAGCAAAGATGAAAACAGCGCGTCGAGTTCTACTTCTGTTACTGGTTATCTTAGTTGCCATTCCAGCCGCTACGATTGCGCTGCTAACAACATCTTACGCGGACGCAACCTGGCGCTTGCTGTCAAACACCTTTTCTCTTCCCTTCCGGGCCGAAAGCGTGCGTTATGGCTTTCCCTATCACCTAACTTTACAACGCGTGAACACCAGCGGAGACGATGCGTCTTACATCGAGCAAGTCGATTTATGGATGAATCCCGATGTTTATCGCGATGGTAAATGGATCGTTGATAGTTTATTGATTGATGGTATGAGCTTGCAGTATGGCGCACCAAAGCTCCCACCTTTAGATAACGTTTTATTCCATCAAATCGCGCTCAAAAATATTGATTACGCCGACGAGCAGTTCTCTGCCAATGGCATTGACCTTCAAATTCAATCACCACAATGGAATGGTCAATTAATACCATATGGCGAAGTTCAACTTGCAGCTGACCAACTCTATTGGAATGGCGAAGCCTTTAATCAAGTCTTAGTCGATATAGACTACAAACCGCAAGACAGTACGCTTTATGGCACCTCTTTTAACTGGCGTAACAGTCAAATATCTGGGCAAGGGGAGCAGTATCCTCAAGGCTGGTCTTTAGTAAATGTGACCATCAACAAGCTGAAACTGAGTAATACGCAGCGCCAGTCACTGCTTGCAAAACCTTGGCACGATCTACCATTTAACATTAATCATATTAATAGCTTAGATTTGCTTAACGCCGATATTGAATGGGGCGACTGGCACTGGCAGAACTTGGATCTTTCTGTGGAAAACGCCACACTGCCACTGTCTCTCTGGAAGACAAAAGCTCAAGTGTCATTGCAGGCGGATAGCGTTCGATTCCAGCAGCAAACCGCAATAGAGCCACGTTTGAGTGCCGCTATCGAGCCAGGAGTAATCCAGCTCAACGAGCTCAGTTTAGATTGGCAGCAAGGTCGAGTGCAAGTTTCTGGATTGTTCACGCCAACACAATGGAAGCTCAAAGAAGCCTCTATTCAAGGCCTCAAGTGGGCAACACAGCCAGAAGACAACCTAAATTGGTGGCACGCCGCCACCAGCGAGTTAGAGCATGTTGCAATCGAACGACTCGACATTGAGCGCAGCCAAATTATCCAGCTATCTCACGAACCTTATTGGCAACTTTCCGGTTTAAATATCGAAGGACAACAGCTTGATATTAAACAGTCGGCTCAACGTTGGGGCCTTTGGCAAGGCGAATTGGAAGTCAGCGTTGTCAACGCCAGCTATGACCAAATACTCACGTCTCACGCAGCACTTGCCATGCAAAGCAAAGATGGCTTTTGGCAATTGACTCGCCTTTTTGCGCCACTCGATCAAGGCTACGTAGAAGGCATCGGACAGATAGATTTGAGTACCCCAAGCCAACCTTGGGCGCTCAACGTCAATGCTGATGGTATTCCCTTATCGCTCTTCCACGATTATTTTTTACCCGACACACTGGCTATTGATGGTTTTTCCGATCTCAGCCTCGATCTACAAGGGTTATCAGGTGATCGCAACATGCTGGCCTACAGCTTATCGGGTGAAGTGGAAGCCAATCTCCGAGATACCCGCTTGAAGTCCCAAGCGGATCATTCGCTCAAAGCCATTACCTTAAGTCCACTGCGTTTAAGCGCGCAACGAGGGGAAGTTGCCATAAAGCCGGTCACCATCTCAGGAAAAGCCATAAGTGGTAAGGTTTGGGGAACATTTGATATGGCCAACAACCCGCTAAGTGGCATTACTTATCAATTGGAAGAGTCGTGCGGAAACATTGAAGGCGATCTACTAAGTGGTGAAACCCACCGTAATGAGTGCGTGAACGCATCAAAACTGGCCGAGCCTACTGATATTGAGACTCCACAGAAAAATGATCCTTCCATCAAGCAGCCAATCGTGATTGATAACATCAATTTGGAGACTCAAGAGGAAGAGCTTTACGAAGAAATTATCGAAGAAGATGAAGTACCCAACACGCATTCCGCAGCAGAAGAACAAATCCTCTCACCGACAGAGCAAGAAGGTGAAACAGATAAGCGCCCAGCAGGTCAGTCGGCGCTTAACCCATCAGCAACTGAGTAACTGCGAGTAGTTCGGTATCAGCATATAGGTACCGACAAAATCCACAGCTGGCGTGTCACCACTATAAATCACTACGTGAATAACGATGCGTGCTTTGCGTCCCGACTCCAATCGGTCTAGGTCACCACTGATCCCATCCAACGAAGTACTCGCCACGGGGTTTTGTTCGACTGGTTGACGATAACGAATCGAGCTGTCGGCCAACACAATATCACCGTGCAGCCCACGCTCTTTAAGCAGCAGCCACGTCATCCCCCACCCTGTCAGGGTTGCTAAGGTAAAAGCTGACCCGGCGAACATGGTGTTATGCGGATTAAGGTTAGGATTAAGCTGCGCACAGCATTCAAACTGGTAACCCGTGTACTGGTTAATTTTGATCCCCATTTTGTCGCTAATTGGGATTTGTTGCTCCCAGCGCTGTTGAAGCTCAGTACACCATTCAGGGCGACGTAACACATTGGCCATCGGATCCAGTTGCTTCACCATTTGCTGATGGCGCACAGGGCCACGCTCATCGGTTAGCTCGCCTCGACGCTCAAAGCCATTTTTTTCATAAAAGGCGATGGCATCTTCACGGGCATTACACACCAAGCGTTTCGCTCCTTCTTGGCGCGCTAACGACTCTAGTGCAACCAAAACCAGCGAACCCATTCCTTTGCTACGGCGATTATTTTTAACCGCCATATAGCGGATCTGGCCATCATTGTCCGGCGTAATGTATAAACGGCCAATCGCCATAGGACGACCTCGACCATCAACAATCATGCGGTGATGACTCATTTCGTCGTATTCATCGCGCTCTGAGCCGATCGGCATACGCCATGGCTCACGAAGCAGTTGCCAGCGAAACTGATAATACTTGTTTATCTGATTATCGGTTTTGGGAGTAATGAGTTTGAACATATCAATCCTTTGAAAGCACAACACTAATCAGTGTCGGAAAAATTACTCCAAGCCAATTCCATGAGCTTGGAGTTAAAGCTTAGACTATGGCGCCTGTGTTACCAGATTAGACCTGCAACCAAAACGTCACTGGACCGTCATTCACCAAGGACACTTTCATATCGGCAGCGAAGCGGCCACGCTGTGTGGGTAAGACTTCTTCACACAAGTCAGAAAAGTAATCATACAAGCGCTCTGCATCAACAGGATGCGCACCGCGAGAAAAGCCAGCTCGCGTGCCTTTTTTTGTATCCGCAGGCAGCGTAAATTGAGAAACCACCAGCACTTTACCTTCCACCTGTTTAACGTTCAGGTTCATCTTGCCTTCGTCATCTTCGAACACACGGTAGGTTGTAACACGCTCCATTAAACGCTTTGCTTTAGCTTCATCGTCGTCCTTCTCTACGCCCAATAAGACCAGCAGACCACGATCAATTTCTCCTACGACTTCACCATCCACACGGACGGCTGCTTCACTGACTCGTTGAATTAGCGCTATCACTACTCTCGCTTCCTTCATCTGTTAACTGAGATTCAGCGGTCGAGTGTATCATGTCTAAATCTTCACTCCAGTGCTCTCGCTCACCAAGCGCAGCTGTAACTTCCGCCCCCAATAACACGATCATCCAGCATAAATACACCCAAACAAATAAGATAGGAATCGCCGCTAACGCGCCGTAGATGAGCTGATAAGACGGAAACTGAGTGATGTAGAGTGCAAAGCCTTTTTTACTCAACTCGAACAGTATCGCGGCGACTGCTGCCCCCATGGCACCATGAGCGAGATGTACTTTTTTATTCGGCACTAGAATATACAAGCCAAGAAAAGCAAAAAAGGACAGCAACAACGGTAGCCAACGCAGAAATAAATTAAACGCACCAGATAATGTCTCGTTCTCTAAAATTTGCAGCGAAGTCACGTACGACGTCGCCGCAATACTCGCACCGACCATGATCGGCCCTAACGTGAGTACCATCCAATACATAGAGAATGAAAAGACTAAACGGCGCTTGTCTTTAACTCGCCAAATGTAGTTTAAGTTCTTATCAATGTTGGAAATCAGCATGACCGCTGCGATGAATAAAAACCCACCGCCAACCGCGCTCATTTTGCCCGTATTCGCCACAAATTCCTGTAATGCCGTATGTACAGCTTCTCCAGAAGCTGGCACAAAATTCTCAATAATGTAGCCTTGCAGCACCTCACCAACGTTCGCAAAAACGGGAAATTTCGACAATATTGATAACAATACCGTCAGCATTGGCACGATGGATAACAAGGTAATGTAGGCAAGATAGCCCGCGTTCACATTCACACGGTCATGCGTTAATCGCTTAAGAAGATACTTAAAAAACGCGACGCAACTTGGCAGTAGATTGATTAATCTCGCCTTGTAACTCTCTGATAACTGGTTCATAGTTCATCCCATAATTAGCGCCGAGGACATAAGAATGCCTTATTTATTAGCAATTGTACTATCAATTTTCACTTTAACAGGGTGTCAATCTGCTTATTACTCAGCAATGGAGCAGGTTGGGTATCATAAACGAGATATTATGGTCGACCGCGTCGAAGATGCCAAAGAATCTCAACAAGATGCACAAGAAGAATTCACCAGTGCACTTGAAGCCTTGTCTGCGATCACCAACTTTGATGGTGGTGAGCTAGAAAATGTCTACAACAACATCAATGACAAATACGAAGATAGCGAAAAAGCGGCTCAAGACGTACGTGACCGTATTGCTGCGATTGAAGACGTATCCGGCGCACTGTTTGATGAGTGGCAAGATGAGCTAGAGCTGTACTCGAGTGCGAAACTGCGTCGTTCAAGCGAGCAAAAGCTACGTGAAACCAAAGCCTCGTACAAAACCATGCTTAGCGCTATGAAGCGTGCAGAGAAAAAGATGACACCGGTACTGGATACGCTACGTGACAACACGCTGTACTTAAAACACAACCTTAACGCCAGTGCGATTGGTTCTTTGCAAGGTGAGTTCTCTAGCTTAGAGAAGGACATTCAGTTTGCGATCAAACAAATGAACGAAGCGATTGCAGAGTCCGATAAATTCCTACAAAAGCTCAATCAAAAGTAAATGATTCAGACCTCCTCCTAGCGAGGAGGTTTTAGTCGGCGACCTTACCGAGTAAACCGATGACTCTTCGAACAAAGCCTACCCTCTCTGGCACAGTTCCCCATGGTACTTCTATCACTTCATAACCCAACTCAGTATAGACACTCACTAACGACTGATGAATCTCCAATGCTTCTTCAAAGCTGTGCGGACGCACTTCATCTTGTACGTAAATGGATGCTTCAGGTCGACAAGTAAACACCTGACTATGGTACCCAGCGCTTTCGGTTAAGAAAGCTTGGTCAACCTTACAGCCGCCCACTTGTAGGTATGCAATGATGTCGGGGATGGCGCGATCAACAAACGCAACATCATGACAACGCGCATCACTCTTTTGTTTGTCCATCAACCCAAGGCATAACTTGGCAAACTCAGGTAAATTCGTCCACGGCAAAATACCATTTTCTAACTGGCTTTGCTGCTCAATCAAGTCGCGAGACCCTTCAGGAAACGTGGCGTAACCACACGCGTCTAGCGCATTCAGCAGTGTTGTTTTTCCCGCACCAGGCCCACCGGTGATAATAATCGGGTTCATATTCAACTCCAGAAAACAAAAAGCCCCGAGCATAACTCGAGGCTTCTTCTTAATTGAATCGCTTAACGAAAATTATTTCGCGCCACGAGAAGCACGCTTACGGTCGCTTTCCGTTAGGAACTTCTTACGGATACGGATGCTTTCAGGCGTTACTTCTACTAGCTCGTCGTCATCGATGAATTCTAGTGCTTGCTCAAGAGTCATCTTGATTGGCGGAGTAAGAACCTGTGCGTCATCGGTACCTGATGCACGAACGTTGGTTAGCTGCTTACCTTTCAGTGCGTTTACCGTTAGGTCGTTGTCACGGCTGTGAATACCGATAACCATACCTTCGTAAACTTCAACACCGTGACCGATAAATAGACGACCACGCTCTTGAAGGTTGAACAGTGCGTTAGTTAGCGCTTTACCCATCGCGTTCGCGATTAGTACACCGTTTACACGTTGACCGATGTTACCGCCTTTGTGAGGGCCGTAGTGATCAAACGTATGGTAAAGAAGACCTGAACCTGAAGTCAGTGTCATGAATTCCGTTTGGAAACCGATCAGACCACGTGATGGCATAACGAAGTCCATACGCACACGACCTTTACCGTCTGGAGACATGTCTTTCAGCTCACCTTTACGTAAGCCGATGTTCTCCATGATGCCGCCTTGGTGCTCTTCCATTACGTCGATAGTTACCGTTTCGAACGGTTCCATCAACTGACCATCTTCTTCTTTGATGATTACTTCTGGACGAGATACTGCTAGCTCGAAGCCTTCACGACGCATGTTTTCGATCAGGATAGAAAGGTGAAGTTCACCACGACCTGATACGCGGAATTTATCTGGATCGTCTGTTTGCTCAACGCGTAGTGCAACGTTGTGTACCAGTTCCTTCTCAAGACGCTCAAGGATGTTACGTGACGTTACGAACTTACCTTCTTTACCCGCGAATGGAGACGTGTTTACTTGGAACGTCATTGTTACTGTTGGTTCATCAACAGACAATGGTGGTAATGCTTCTACTGCGTTTTGTGCACAGATAGTGTCAGAAATTTTCAGCTCGCCAAGACCAGTGATTGCGATGATATCACCCGCGTTAGCTTGTTCCACTTCGTGACGCTCTAGGCCAAGGTAGCCCATTACTGTACCCACTTTACCGTTGCGAGTTTTACCGTCAGCACCAATAATGGTTACCTGCTGGTTTGGTTTAACGCTACCACGAGTTACGCGAGCCACGCCGATAACACCAACGTAAGAGCTGTAGTCTAGCTGAGAAACTTGCATCTGTAGTGGACCATCAAGGTCAACATTTGGCGCGTCAACAACATCAACGATAGTTTGGAATAGTGGTTCCATGTTCTCGCCAGTTTCGCCTTCTTCTAGAGAAGCCCAACCGTTAAGTGCAGATGCGTAAACTACTTTAAAGTCTAGCTGGTCATCAGTTGCACCTAGGTTGTCAAATAGATCGAACACTTGGTCCATAACCCAATCAGGACGTGCACCAGGGCGGTCAATCTTGTTGATTACAACGATTGGTTTTAAACCGTGAGCAAATGCTTTTTGTGTTACGAAACGCGTTTGAGGCATTGGACCATCAACTGCGTCAACGATAAGTAGTACAGAGTCTACCATCGACATGATACGCTCAACTTCACCACCGAAGTCCGCGTGTCCCGGAGTATCTACGATGTTGATACGGTAATCGTTCCAGTCGATTGCTGTGTTTTTAGCAAGAATGGTAATACCGCGCTCTTTCTCGATGTCGTTCGAGTCCATGACTCGCTCTTCAGCTTCACCGCGAGACTCAAGCGTGCCTGATTGTTGTAGCAGCTTGTCAACCAACGTGGTTTTACCGTGGTCAACGTGCGCGATGATCGCGATATTTCTTAATTTATCAATCTGTGGAGTAGCCATGGATATTGATTCACTTAGATAGATGAAATGCCCCCACGCTGAGAACGGGTGCTCTCTGGCGACATTTGCTGATTAAAAAAACGGCCATAATGTACCAGATTTTAGCAAAAAGCCTAGAAATATGTGATCTACTCCCGAGCATTTCTGCGATTTTTACGCTTAATGCCCATTTTCTTCCTCAGAACGAATTGATTAAACGCAACTTTATTCTAATCGATGCATAATTCAAATTGACTCTTGCTCAAAAACTGGGCTGAATACGCAATGTACCTGTCACATTATGGTGCAACAATGATTTTTAGCACCATAATAGTGCAATCAAAGATCATTTTGGTGCAAGCAACTGCACCAAACTAGCATTCAAAAACACAATTGCTTGAAATTAATGGAATATTTTTTTTGGCACGGTTTTGGCTTTAGTTAAAACAGCATCGATTAATGAAAAGTCAAATTGATTAATCAATGCCAGGTTTCATGAATAATTCATAAATCGAGCTTTTACCGCTTATTAACACTGGAGGTTATCCAAGATGTCAGTAGAAAACGTTCTATCGCTGATCCAAGAAAACGAAGTTAAGTTTGTTGACCTACGCTTCACTGATACAAAAGGTAAAGAGCAGCACATTTCGATCCCTGCTCACCAAATCGACGCAGACTTCTTCGAAGAAGGTAAAATGTTCGATGGTTCATCAGTTGCTGGCTGGAAAGGTATCAACGAATCAGACATGGTAATGATGCCTGACGCATCTTCTGCTGTGCTTGACCCATTCACGGAAGACGCAACACTAAATATCCGTTGTGACATCTTAGAGCCTGCAACAATGCAAGGCTACGACCGTGACCCACGCTCTATCGCAAAACGCGCTGAAGACTTCATGCGTTCTACTGGTGTTGCAGATACTGTACTTATCGGTCCTGAGCCAGAATTCTTCCTATTTGATGACGTGAAGTTCTCGACAGACATGTCAGGCTCTTTCTTCAAAATCGACGACGTAGAAGCGGCATGGAACACAGGTTCTGACTACGAAGAAGGTAACAAAGGTCACCGTCCAGGCGTTAAAGGTGGTTACTTCCCAGTAGCTCCAGTAGATTCATCTCAAGACATCCGTTCTGCTATGTGTCTAGTAATGGAAGAAATGGGTCTTGTTGTTGAAGCGCACCACCACGAAGTGGCAACGGCGGGTCAAAACGAAATCGCAACTCGTTTCAACACGCTAACAACCAAAGCTGACGAAATCCAAATCTACAAGTACGTTGTACACAACGTTGCTCACGCGTTTGGTAAAACAGCGACGTTTATGCCTAAACCACTTGTTGGCGACAACGGCAGCGGTATGCACGTTCACCAGTCTCTAGCAAAAGATGGCGTAAACCTATTTGCTGGTGACAAGTACGGCGGTCTATCTGAAATGGCGCTTTACTACATCGGTGGTATCATCAAACACGCTCGTGCAATCAACGCATTCGCTAACCCATCAACCAACTCGTACAAACGTCTTGTACCAGGCTTCGAAGCACCAGTAATGCTAGCTTACTCAGCGCGTAACCGCTCTGCTTCAATCCGTATCCCAGTGGTACCAAGCCCGAAAGCACGTCGTATCGAAGTTCGTTTCGGTGACCCAGCGGCGAACCCATACCTATGTTTCGCAGCAATGCTTATGGCTGGTCTTGACGGTATCAAGAATAAGATCCACCCAGGCGAAGCGATGGATAAAGACCTTTACGATCTTCCAGCTGAAGAAGCAGCAGAAATCCCAACTGTTGCATACTCACTAAAAGACGCGCTAGCAGAGCTAGATGCTGATCGTGAGTTCTTAACAGCGGGCGGCGTATTCTCTGACGACTTCATCGATTCATACATCGACCTTAAGTCTCAGGACGTAGAGCGTGTGAACATGACAACTCACCCTGTTGAGTTCGAACTTTACTACTCTGTGTAAGGTCGACACTGTGTAAAATGTAAACACAGCAATAAAATATTAGGCTCGCCTCGCAGGCGGGCCTTTTTTGTATTCGCCAGTCAAGCTTCGACGTTTAACATGAGAGGATAATAAAAATACACTTAGAATTTTTCCTTACAGGTCAAAGAGCTAAGCCATTGAAACGTGAAATCATCGAACAAGAGAAGGTGAGCAATGAAAGTTCAGCTTATTCCATCACTGTGTGCACTCAGCGGATTGTTAATCGCCTCTATCGCCTTCGCGCAGGTCGCGTATACGTGGGTAGATGAAAATGGCGTGGTTCACTTTAGTGATACGCCAAACAAAGGAGCAAAAGCGATCGCACTGCCAAACCTTGAAGCCAGCGCACCAGCTCCTGAGGTAGAAAGTACTGAATCGCTCGCACCTCAGACTACGCCATCTACTGCATCACAAAACAAGCCAGAGAAAACAACCGAGAAGCCTCTCCCATTACAACTCTCGATGCTGACTCCCAAGCACAACGAGACCATCCGCAGCAATCGAGGCATCATCAATATTCAATTAGAAACCAATCGCAAGCTTGGTATCGGTGAGCAATTGCAATTGTTACTCGATGGAAAACCTTATGGTGCACCACAAAACCATATAGTGTGGCAGTTAAACAATATTGACCGAGGCACTCACACACTTGCTGTGCACGCGAAAAGAAGCGGCAAGCTTATTGCATCTACTAGCCCTATAACGGTGCATTTACATAGAGCAAGTGTTAAGCCGACCGTAAAAGGGGCAAAATAGAATATCTGGTGAAAAAAATCACATCACAGCGATGCTTTTCACTTTTTCTTCTAAGATTTATTCGCCATACTTAACGTTCAATTGCACCATTATTGTGCATCGCACAATCTTAAAGCAAAACAAGGACGTAATGTGGATACCAGTCTTCCTAGTGCCATTCTCAACAATATGGTGACAGCAACGCTGATTCTTGATGATGGATTGGCCATCCGTTATGCCAATCCGGCTGCCGAATTGCTGTTTTCTCAAAGCGCCAAACGAATTATTGAACAATCACTTTCTCAATTGATTCAGCATGCGTCGCTGGATCTCGCGCTGCTCACTCAACCGTTGCAAAGTGGCCAAAGCATCACCGACAGTGACGTCACTTTCGTTGTTGATGGCCGCCCTTTAATGCTAGAGGTGACGGTTAGCCCTATCACTTGGCAAAAGCAGTTGATGCTTCTGGTCGAGATGCGCAAAATTGATCAGCAGCGCCGACTCTCTCAAGAACTGAACCAACACGCCCAACAACAAGCAGCGAAGCTGTTAGTCCGAGGGCTTGCACATGAGATTAAAAATCCGCTTGGCGGCTTACGCGGTGCGGCGCAATTGCTAGAAAAAATGCTGCCAGAGCCCTCTCTCACCGAATATACACACATCATCATTGAGCAAGCAGACCGTTTAAGGGCGCTCGTGGATCGATTACTAGGACCGCAAAAGCCAGGTAAGAAGACACAAGAGAATCTGCACCAAATTCTTGAAAAGGTTCGTCAACTGGTTGAATTAGAGTCACAACGCTCAATCATCATTGAACGAGATTATGACCCAAGCTTGCCAGAGATTTTGATGGATACAGACCAAATCGAGCAGGCAATGCTTAATATCGTCAGCAACGCCGCACAAATTCTTAGCCATCAAGAGCACGGGAAAATAACCATTCGCACCAGAACGGTGCATCAAGCCAATATTCACGGCAAACGCTGTAAACTCGCTGCTCGTGTCGAAATCACAGACAACGGCCCAGGTATTCCACCGGAACTACAAGACACGCTGTTCTATCCCATGGTCAGTGGCCGCGAGGGAGGAACTGGATTAGGGCTATCTATTTCGCAAAATTTGATCGACCAGCACAATGGAAAAATAGACGTAGAAAGCTGGCCTGGTCACACAACATTTACTATTTATCTGCCGATCTGAGTGCGCTAATGGACTTCAAGTCGCGTCAGTTTTTCGGTTTGCTGCAAGGATTACTACATGAGTAAAGGATATGTTTGGGTCGTTGATGACGACAGTTCAATTCGCTGGGTAATGGAGAAAACACTCTCCTCTGCCAACATCAAATGTGAAACCTATGCCGATGGAGAAAGCGTGTTAATGGCGCTCGAACGCGAAGTGCCGGATGTTCTAGTATCAGACATTCGCATGCCAGGTATTGATGGGTTGGAGCTACTAAAGCAAGTACAGCGCGATTACCCAGACCTTCCCGTGATTATCATGACCGCGCATTCAGATTTAGATGCGGCAGTGAATGCGTACCAAAAAGGTGCTTTTGAATATTTACCAAAACCTTTTGATATTGATGAAACTTTAACTCTGGTTGAACGAGCCATTGCACACAGCCACGAAAACAAACGCGAGCAGCTCTCTCCAGAAGACATTCCAGCAGAAACGCCTGAAATTATCGGTGAAGCACCAGCGATGCAAGAGGTGTTTCGCGCCATTGGTCGTCTTTCTCGCTCCTCTATTTCAGTCTTGATTAACGGTGAATCGGGCACGGGTAAAGAACTCGTTGCTCATGCACTGCACCGTCACAGTCCACGTGCTAACAAACCTTTCATTGCGCTCAATATGGCGGCAATTCCCAAAGACTTGATTGAATCAGAACTGTTTGGCCACGAAAAAGGCGCGTTTACGGGGGCAAACAATGTTCGTCAAGGACGATTCGAACAAGCCAATGGCGGCACTCTATTTTTAGACGAAATCGGCGACATGCCATTGGACATTCAAACTCGTTTGCTACGCGTTCTAGCTGACGGGCAGTTTTATCGAGTGGGCGGTCACTCTCCGATCAGTGTCGATGTACGAATTGTCGCGGCAACACACCAGAACTTAGAAAAGCTGGTGCAAGAAGGTGACTTCCGTGAGGACCTCTTTCATCGCTTAAACGTGATTCGCGTGCAGATCCCGGCACTGCGTGAGCGTAAGCAAGACATTGAAAAGCTTACACAGCATTTTCTTATCCGTGCGGCTGATGAGCTTGGTGTGGAAACAAAAACTCTCCACCCATCGACCGTGGAGATTCTT
The DNA here is from genome assembly GCF_033340555.1 of Vibrio sp. 1069. Taxonomy (NCBI): domain Bacteria; kingdom Pseudomonadati; phylum Pseudomonadota; class Gammaproteobacteria; order Vibrionales; family Vibrionaceae; genus Vibrio; species Vibrio sp. 1069. The sequence continues at coordinate 62,897 of NZ_JAWOWP010000004.1, read as the reverse complement.
AACCGCCTTGATTGGCCTGGCAACGTTCGTCAATTAGAGAATATTTGCCGTTGGTTAACCGTTATGGCCAGTGGTAGCGAAGTGTTACCAAATGACTTGCCAAGCGAACTACTCGAAGAGAAAAAATCCATTTCAGACTCTGCACATGGTAGTTGGCAAGAACAATTGGCGGATTGGGCACGGCATTCACTCGCAGCAGGAGATAAAGAACTACTTTCTTACGCTTTACCAGAATTTGAACGCATTTTATTAGAAGCAGCCTTAGAGCACACTAAAGGTCATAAGCAAGATGCCGCTAAAGTATTAGGCTGGGGGCGAAATACACTCACCAGAAAATTAAAAGAATTGTACTGACAATCACTTACGTGGTGCGTTAACAACGAGCGTCGTTTGTCACTCGATATTAATAAAAACATCAGTACAATTGTGGCGCACCACCATCTATGTGATTAGGCGATGTCTACTGCTACGACTCAAATTACACTGCGTACTGCTGTTCTGATTCCATTTGTCATGATCTTCTTACTGGCGATCGGTGTCATTGTCTACGTCCAAAAACAAAGTTACGAAGAAGTGGTCACGGATATCAGTGACAAGCAACTTTCCGTGTTAACCGAAAGTGTCCACGACCACCTCAATAGCTATCTACGTAAGCCTTTTACTGCGGTTATGGCTCTCGCGCACAACGTCAGCTATCACAACCTTTATCGCCCTCACGATACCTCAGACATTCAAAACTACCTGCTAAGTGCATTCAAAAATCTTTACCAATCGATACCGCAGTTGGATGTAATCGCATTTGGTTCAGAAAACGGCGACTTTGCAGGCTTTCGCCGCGAACTTTCCGACGATTACACCTTAATGGTGCAAGATCGCCACACCGATGGTGATCTGGTTATTTATGGAACCAACCATGTGAGTAACAACATTCGAACGGTTATCTCCCAATACGATCCTCGCACTCGCCCATGGTATAAGCCCGTTGCAGAGAGCCAAAACGCCACTTGGTCTGAAATTTATACCAACGCTGATGAACGCCAGGATATTACGCTATCAGCCATGACGCCGGTGTACAAACACGACCAATTTGCTGGTGTTTTGGTGACAGACATTCGTATCAATACATTCAACGAATTCCTGCGCGAGTTAAAATACAACACTAAAGCGTCGGTCTACATCATGGACCCAGATCATCGTTTAATCGCTCACTCAGGCCCGGGAAGCGTCATCTCATGGGGCACAAAATTTTCGGATAAAGGGCAGCGTTTGCTTGCCGCTGAAAACGCAGACCCGATCATCAAAATCAGTGCGAGCCGCGTCCGGTCTTTCGATCTCAACAACACCAAGCAACCTTATACTTTTTCATTTGAACATGATGGACAACGTATTTTCAGTCGGCTAACCCCGTATCGAGACCAAGATGGCTTAACATGGTTTATTGGCACCTCCATTTCGGAGTCCGAGCTTCTCGGCCTGTTACCAAAAAGCCAGCAAGAGAGTTGGCTCGTTGGCATTATTGTAAGCCTATTTGGGATCGCCATCAGTTGGATCATTTTCAACCGAGTTACCAGACCAATTAACGCGACGGCCGCCGCCGCTCAGCACCTGGCAAATGGGGATTGGGATAGCGGCATGCCAAAGCCTGGTTATGTGTATGAGACAACCGTACTGGTTCATGCTTTTAATGAAATGGCGAACAATCTAAGAGCTTCATTCAAAGCATTGCGTGAACAGTTAGTTTATGACTCTCTAACACGCTTATATAGCCGTCAGGGTTTGGTCGAAATCTGTGAAAATCAGTCTCATCTTTGTCACGGCAGTTTATTTTTACTTGGTATCAACAAATTTAGAGATATCAACGACAGTGTGGGTCATCACAACGGCGACCAGTTGTTGGTCAGCATCGCTGAAAGGCTAAAACAGCAGTTTCGTGACAACGCATTATTGGCTCGGATTGGTGGTGATGAGTTCGCGGTGTTTCTCTCAAATGTCGACACTGAAACCAAAATTAAACAAACCGAGCGTCGATTACAGCAACTCTTTTCCACCCCATTTATGGTGGAAGGCGAGAATGTAGTGATGAAGATTTCACTTGGTATTGTACAAACCCAGCCAAACGAAACCATGCCTTTATGGTTACGCAACGCCAGCATCGCATTAAGTTACGCTAAACAAGACTCACTGACTGGTGTTTGTCACTACAGCCCAGAACTAGCGAGCGCTTCAAAGTTTCGTACGCAAATGCTGACCAAGATCCAAACTGGCATTGAAAACCGAGAGTTTATTCCTCATTACCAACCGATTGTGGATCTCGTCAGTGGCACAGTGTGTGGCGCCGAAGCACTTGCGCGTTGGCATAGTGACTCAGGTATGGTGTCACCATTAGATTTTATCCCAATCGCGGAAGAAAGCGGCATGATCAAAGCCATCGGCCAACAGATTCTGTTACAAGCTTGTCGCGACACTTACCAAGCGATCGAAAGCAAACAGTGGCCGTCGGACTTCCAACTGCATGTGAATATCTCCGTTAATCAACTATCTTGCCCAAGTTTTGTTGATACGGTGATAAGCGTATTGGATATCACGAAATTACCAGCAAGTAACCTCACACTAGAGATCACAGAATCACGTATCATTGATAGCGCACCGACCACACTAGAAAATATGACTAAACTGCGTGAAATGGGTATTGGTATCGCGATAGATGACTTTGGCACCGGCTACTCATCACTGGGTTACCTCCACTCTCTGCCGTTTACCTGCTTGAAGATTGATCGCACCTTCATCAATCAACTCACACAAGAAAACTTAAACAGTTCAGTCGTCGCTGCCGTCATCAATATCACAGCAGGTCTCAAAACTAATGTCGTCGCGGAAGGTGTCGAGGATAGCAATCAAGCACAATTACTGCGCTCTTTAGGCTGTAATCAGGTGCAAGGCTTCTACTACAGCCGCCCTATGCCACTAGAAGAATGGCCAACACATGTGGTGAACATGAAGTAGAAAAGAGCGAGAATCGTTGATTTCCTAGTCATCCTCTACTGACAATCTACCCAACTGTTATTTATACTTAACTGCAAATCTTACCCATGTATTGTCACAGATGATGTTTGGGCCCTGTTCCAGTTCATAACTATCGGATCGACAAAATGATAACGAAGAACCTTCCTCTTACTGATTTGCACCGTCACCTCGACGGTAACATTCGTACTAAAACGATTCTTGAGCTAGGCCAAAAGTTTGGCATTGCCCTACCAGCGTACGATATTGAGTCTCTCACTCCTCACGTTCAAATTGTCGAAGCGGAACCCTCTCTTGTTGCTTTCCTTTCTAAGCTCGACTGGGGTGTTGCTGTACTGGGCGATCTAGATGCGTGTCGTCGTGTCGCGTACGAAAACGTAGAAGACGCGCTAAACGCACAAATCGATTACGCAGAGCTGCGTTTCTCTCCTTACTACATGGCGATGAAACACAAACTACCAGTAGCGGGGGTTGTTGAAGCCGTCGTGGACGGTGTGCAAGCGGGTATGCGCGATTTTGGCGTGAAAGCCAACCTGATCGGTATCATGAGTCGCACATTTGGCACTGACGCATGTCAACAAGAACTGGACGGCATTCTGAGCCAGAAAGATCACATCGTTGCCGTCGACCTTGCGGGGGACGAGCTAGGCCAACCGGGTGATCGCTTTGTGTCTCACTTCAAGCAAGTACGCGATGCTGGCCTTGGGGTAACGGTCCATGCTGGTGAAGCAGCAGGTGCAGAGAGCATGTGGCAAGCAATCAATGAGCTGGGCGCAACTCGTATCGGTCACGGCGTAAAAGCGATTCACGATCCAAAACTGATGGATTACCTAGCAGAAAACCGCATTGGTATTGAATCTTGCCTGACGTCAAACTACCAAACAAGTACAGTAGAAACGCTAGAAAACCACCCTCTCAAGCAGTTCCTAGAGCATGGCGTTCTTGCGTGTCTGAACACTGACGATCCAGCGGTTGAAGGCATCGAACTGCCATACGAATACGAAGTAGCAGCACCAGCCGCTGGTCTGAGCCAAGACCAGATTCGCCAAGCGCAAATCAATGGCCTTGAGATTGCGTTCCTTTCAGAAGCAGAAAAAGCGGAACTGAGAGAAAAAGTAAAAGATCGCGCTTAAATCCAGCGAAAACATAAAAAATGCCAGCATCTGCTGGCATTTTTTATATCTTGAATCTGTATCTCTGATTAAATAACACGAGAGAATTGTTGCTGACGCGCCTTCGCTCGCAGGTACTTATCGAAGCTCATACAAATATTACGGATCAGCAAACGACCTCGCAGCGTCACACGAATTTCATTGTCATCCACTTCCACCAGCTCATCGTTAATAAAGGTCTGAAGTAGCTGTAAGTCTTCTTTAAAGTACTGATCAAACTTCACTTTAAACTCAGACTCAATGGCTTTCTTGTCTAACTTGAAGTTACAAATCAGCTGCTTAATCACTTCACGACGGAGCAAATCATCGGAGTCCAGCGAGACCCCTTTCCATAGAGCGTGACGAAGTTCGTTGACTTGAGCGTAGTATTTCTTCAGCTCTTTCTGGTTTTGCGCGTAAGCATCGCCGATCATCGAGATTGCAGAAACACCAAAGCCAACCAAGTCACATTCACCTTGTGTGGTGTAGCCTTGGAAATTGCGATGCAAAATACCTTCGCGCTGGGCAACAGCAAGTTCATCGTCCGGCAAAGCAAAGTGGTCCATACCGATAAATTGGTAGCCAGCACCGGTCAGTGTCGCGATGGTGTCTTGCAGAATCGCCATCTTCTCTTCTGCCTTTGGCAGGTCTTCGTCTTTAATCTTACGCTGCGCTGCAAATAGCTGTGGCATGTGCGCGTAGTTAAACACGGATAGACGGCCCGGCTGCATCTCTAGCACTTGTTCTAGAGTCTTGGCAAAAGATTCTTTGGTCTGCTTCGGTAAACCGTAAATCAAATCTAGGTTCGTCGAACGAAAGCCTAACTCTTTTGCGCGCGCAACCATCGCAACGATGAACTCTTCATCTTGCTCACGATTCACCAGTTTTTGCACTTCTTTGTTGAAGTCCTGAACACCGATGCTCAAGCGATTGAAGCCTTCACTACGCAGATGATCCAGCATGATCAGCTCGATTTCACGCGGGTCAACCTCGATACTGATTTCAGCATCGCTACTAAAAGTAAACTCTTGGCGTAGCAGGCTCATTACACGCGTGATTTGCTTTTCAGAGAGAAACGTCGGTGTACCACCACCAAAATGCAATTGCGTCACGGTGCGACCCACAAGTAATGCAGCACGTTGACGAATTTCGTGTTCAAGCACGTCGAGGTATTCATCCGCTTTGTGCGAGTGGCGCGTAATGACTTTATTACATCCACAGTAGTAACAAAGCTTGTGACAGAACGGAATGTGTACGTACAGCGATAATGGGCGTTCTGGGTATTGAGTGCATGCCATATCATAATCAGAAATGGTGAACGCTTCATGAAACTCCAGCGCCGTTGGGTACGACGTATAACGAGGCCCGGAATAGTTGTACTTATCCAATACCGCTTGATCCCAGACGATTTGCTGTTTCGATTCAGTGTGTTGATTCGACATGGTGGTACTTTCCGTTAAATGCTAGGGCAACGAAAGCCGTCACCCGATATTCAGAGCCGCTATTTTGCCATACGACGATGACAAGCGTGGCAACGCCGACTGGCTTTTTAAGTATAAAACTAAAGAAGTGCTAGCGTGATCACGATACCCCCATTAGCCATAAGGAAACTATTAGGGGTCGCGCTTAAATCATCTGAATATTGATTTGATTATTCAGTGGCTGGACGTTTTTCTGCAACACTTTGAGCTCCTCAATAATCGCATCAGTGAGGCGGCTTTCCGCTTTATGACGCGTCAAGTTCTGTTGCATACGCTCTTTCTTGGCAAGTTGTTGGCGTTCTTCGCCACGCGCCATATCTTTCACGATGTGGTAAAGCTCAGAAATCGCAGGGTACGTTTTATCGAAATCAACGCGGTCTTCACCTTGTACATAATCCATGATGTTATACACACGGATACTGATTTCAGATAAATCGCACTGGCCTTGAATGCCCGCCTGACACAAGGTATGCACATTCTCAAAAATGTTGGCGTTACGTTTGTCTATCGCCAATTTTTGATGCTTCAGCTGCAATTCCTTTTGCTTTTTCAATTGAAGCAGAAGGTAACCTGCATAAGAAGCGAGTGCGATGATAATCACAACACCAGCAATAGCTAATAAGGTTACATTCATAGCTTAATTATCCTTTATAGTCGTCGAAATTAATGTCGTCGAAATCTGCCAGCAAGTCATCATCGTTGCGCGTGCTTTTCTTAGCAGGTGCAGTGAAATCTTCCTCTTCTTCAGGTTCCAACAAGCCTAGTTGGTCCATTAGCTTCTCAATGCGATCGAGTTTCTCATCGACGAATTTCTGTAGACCTGTGCCCAGGTTTTCACCCGCTTCAATACGGTCTAGCAACACGTTCAATTGCGCGTCATTTTCTAGCATCTCTAGTTCTTGCTCTGCCGACAAACGACGCTCTTGCTTCGTCATTTTCTTCGCAGGTTCAACAATCAGAGGTATTTTCTTTTTGCTGCCTAAGCGCGGGTCGCGATTTTGTGCAGCAGCTTGCTTTTTCTGCTCGTTAACTTCTGAGTTACGGTTACCCGTTTTCAGACCTTTACGCTTTTTAGCACGCTTGCGTAAGCGGCCTTCCACATCAGATTCTGTACGGTTACGAGTTACAACAAACTCAGGTGCACCAGCGGCACCCGGTTTTCTAGATTTTTTACTACGGCTCATTACTGGGGTTTCCTCAGTAAAATTACATCATTACCAATAAATTCGAGTTCGAGCTTATCCCGCTCTGCTAGGAACTGGAACGTGTCACGACTAAAGAACACTACGTGAGTGAGATCGTTCTTATAATGCCATGATTTGAAAGCCTCCACGTCGATGACCATTTTCGTCATCAGGCCTATCCAGCCCCCTGGCTTAACTAAATTCAACCATTGCTTCCACACCAAATCTGGGTGGTAGAGGTGCTCTATCACCTCTGTTGCTGTCATGAAGTCGTACGTTTTTTCTAAAACCGACGTATCAGGGTGGTAGTAGAGATCGTACAACGCCATGTTGTGCCCCGCCTCTTCCAGCATCAAGGAGAGCGTTGGGCCAGGACCACAACCAAAGTCGATACCATTTGATTGTGGAGAAATTCGCTCTGTGATCGGGTCAGCAATACGCGACAAAAAGCGTCGGTAACCCAAATCATCGGGGTTGTTCTCATGCAAATCATAGTGAGCTTTTTCGCTTTCCGCATCCAAACGTTGGTCTGGATTTACGAATACCAAGCTGCACTGCTCACATTGAAGATATTCACGACGCTTATCTTCAAAATAATGGTGAGTGCGCTGATTTTGGCATAAAGGACAGGTATGCATGCTGACTTCCTCAAACAGGGATGCGAAACATACCAGAAAGTGAACTCGGATTGGAGTGTTGTTGAGTATTTTTTCAGCAATTTTTGTTAAAAAACTTTGTTTACAACCTATAAAGCTAAAGTAAGTGCTGTAATCTCAATTCAAGTTACGACTGAGCAAGTCAACGGATATAAAAAAAGCGACAGTCAGACTGTCGCTTTCTAAGTGCCATCAATTGGCGAAACTGTGTTGCACACATTTGGTGCACCAATGATCCCTTTGTTTTTAGAGCTTTCCCTGCCAAAAAGAGTTGTTTTTCATCTTCCTGATGAGTTTTGGCTATCCGTTTACTTCCTGTCTACTGAGCAACTTCCTGTGCCTGATCCGTTTCACTGTCTTAACCGTCAGACGAGATGACCATCCTTATCTGATAGGCTCCCTACCTATCTAAATCCCTTTCTAAATCACCAAGCATCCGAGCTACATCCTTGGAGACCTAAACCGTGGTCTTAAATCCTTACATTCACTCCCTGTGAACGACTTCTACTTTACGCCATCCCGTTATGCTCACAAGTAATGGGTTGAAAAAATAATCCGCCTATTTTTCTAAAAAATCAAAATTATCATTTAATCAAAAACTTAAAAACACTAACAAGAAAAAGCCAACATCAAGTATGGCAAATGTCTCACAAACTGCCGAGCCAACTATCGCTTTCGTATCCAAACTCGACTGTGATATCTGTCACGAACAAAAATGCCCTAGTGGATTCACTAGGGCATTTTTGTACAAGTTGCTCGAACGATGTAGGGACATCTACCCAACCAGCTCAAGATGCAGGATCTTGAGCGATTTAGGTATATTAGTGCAGACCGCCAACGTATTTAGACAGCACTTCGATATCTTCGTCTGTCATTTTCTTCGCGATGTCGCGCATCATGGCATTCATATCATTACCACGGTCACCATCACGGAATTTTTCTAGCTGAGCTTTGATGTAGTCAGCATGCTGACCAGAAATTTTCGGGAAACCTGAAAGCTCAGTACCATTGCCACGAGGACCATGACATGCAATACATGCGGTTAGGCCACGCTCGGCATCACCAGCGGTATAAAGCGTTTTGCCTTTTGCTACTACATCTTCAGGTGTTGAGTTTTCTGAAACTGGTAGCGAAGCGTAGTAAGCAGATAGGTCTGCGATATCTTCATCGCTCAGTGGCATTGCCATACCACTCATTACAGGATCGTAACGACCTTGTTTACCACCACTTGTCATGCCTAGCTTAAGTTCTTTTAACTGCTTCTCAAGATACTTAGCGTGTTGGCCTGCGAGTTTCGGGTACGTTGTTATTGCACTGTTGCCATCTGCTCCGTGACAGGCGACACAGGTTTGTGATTTTGCTTTACCAGCCTCAATATTACCTTGGGCCCATACTGAGCAACTGGCTAAAAGACTCAAAATTAGCGCTAATTTCTTCATGACATTCCATTATAATTATCAAGCTTCCAGTACCACGGAATGTGAACATACCGCGTACACTCATGGTACAATAGGCGACCTTATGCCGAGCACGGTTATTTTACACATTTTCACAAAAAAGTAATCAATCGACTACACAAAGTCGAGATGGAGTTAACAGTGAGCGTAAAAATTCATTACCAAAATACGCATTTCATCACCAGCGCACCCGATATTCGTCACCTGCCGGAAGACGAAGGTGTCGAAATTGCGTTTGCAGGACGCTCAAACGCTGGTAAATCGAGTGCACTTAACCGTCTAACTAATCAAAAAAGCTTAGCCAAGACATCAAAGACACCTGGTCGTACGCAATTAATCAACCTTTTCAAAGTAGAAGAAGGTTGTCACATTGTCGATCTGCCTGGATACGGTTTTGCTCAAGTACCGGTAGAAATGAAAAACAAATGGCAGAAATCTTTGGGTGAATACCTACAGAAACGCGAGTGCCTAAAAGGCTTAGTGGTTCTAATGGACATTCGTCATCCAATGAAAGATCTCGACCAACAAATGATTTTCTGGGCCATCGATAGCCACATTCCTGTGCAAGTTTTGCTAACCAAAGCAGATAAACTAAAAAGTGGTGCACGCAAACAAACTCTACTGAAAGTTCGTAAGCAAGTAGAAACTTTCGGTGGTGACGTTTCTGTTGATGTGTTCTCTTCACTGAAAGGATTAGGTGTCGATCAGCTACGTGCAAAACTGGATACCTGGTTTGCACCAGCACTAGCACACCTGATAGAAGAAGACGAACAAGAGACACCAGCGAGCGATGAAGAATAATTAACAATATTTGTTAAATTTCTTCGACACGGCCCTGCCATTTGGTGGGGCTTTTGTTTATCTGAACTAAATAACAGGCAATAAAAATCCCCGCCTTCCTGGCAGGGATAACGGGAGAGAAAAATTGGTAATTATTGTTATGTGACGAAGCATTGCTGAACTGAGATTCGATTTCAATAGGTTAAAAAGCGCTCTTGTTTCCTGTTTATCACCAAACATTCACTCCCAAAACACCCAATAGCATTACAATTCAGACAGTTAAGCCAAGCAAAGCTTCAAAAAGATGTAACTTAGTTTCCTTCAAGAAAAAATAATAGTGTGACTGGCGTAAATTTACAGGATGAATAACGCAATAAATTTGAAGGAAAAATCGAGATTTTGCAGTGACTTAGAAAGGTCAAAAAAGAAGGTTTTTAAAGGCTTACTTTAAGCTACTGATCTAAAAGAATAATTTTCTTTCGCCCAATAAAAAACGCCCCAGTCAAAAACTGACTGGGGCGGCTGAATCAGCCTAATCCAATAACGTGAAACAAAAGGTCTGAAAGATAGAACATCTTACCTCTGTACCCTACGAGTATTAATGTACAACAATTGGTCAGAATTGCAAAGAATTTTTGTAGTTTTTTTTCATGAAATTTTTATTAAGCAACATCAAAGTTAACTTTGCGCTAGCTTTTTTAATCTCAAAAAAAAGCCAGCGTTTGTGCGCTGGCTCATAATTAATTGGTTATTTTGGTCTAAAAGTGACTAATGAGCTTGATCCCAGTTATCACCATGACCTGCTTCTGCAACCAACGGTACTTTTAGCTCTGCTGCAGATTCCATCAATTTCTGTACTTTACTTTCAATTTCGGACAATGATGACTCTTCAACTTCAAAGACCAATTCATCGTGTACTTGCATTAATAACTTCACACGACCATTGCCTTCTTCCTGAATCCACTGATCAACCAACAGCATCGCTTTCTTAATGATGTCCGCTGCCGTACCTTGCATTGGTGCGTTGATTGCCGCACGTTCAGCAGCTTTACGACGCATCCCGTTGCGCGATTTGATTTCTGGCAAATGCAAACGTCGACCAAAAATCGTTTCAACATACCCTTTATCTGCTGCTGTGCTGCGTGTGTCTTCCATGTACTGCATCACGCCTGGGTAACGTTCAAAGTATGTATCCATGTACGCTTGAGCCTCACCACGAGGAATGCCTAATTGCTTCGCCAAACCAAACGCACTCATGCCGTAAATAAGACCGAAGTTAACCGCTTTCGCACGACGACGTTGCTCACTTGAAACGTCCTCAATAGAAACACCCATGATTTCTGCTGCGGTTGCCGCGTGGATATCTTTGCCATCACGGAATGCATTCAATAAAGCTTGGTCGCCAGAAAGGTGCGCCATGATGCGAAGTTCGATTTGCGAGTAGTCGACCGCTAAGATTTTATGCCCTGATGGCGTGACAAACGCTTGACGAATACGACGGCCAGCTTCGTTACGAATTGGAATGTTCTGTAAGTTCGGATCAGTAGAAGATAGACGACCCGTTGCAGTCACTGCTTGGTGGTAAGAAGTATGCACGCGCCCCGTTGATGGGTTGATCATCTTCGGCAGTTTGTCGGTGTAAGTTGATTTTAGCTTCGCCAAACCACGGTATTCCAAAATCAGTTTTGGTAGTGGGTAGTCTAGCGCGAGTTCTTGCAGAACTTCTTCATTCGTCGATGGTGTGCCTGATGGCGTTTTCTTCACAACCGGTAAACCCATTTTTTCAAATAGGATGGCTTGTAATTGCTTTGGCGAGTTCATGTTAAACTCTTGCTCTGCAATTTCGTACGCTTTCTTTTCAAGCTCATCAAGGCGAGCGGTAATCTCGACCGACTGCGCACTCAGCTTCATTTCATCGATAAAGACCCCAGTGCGTTCAATGCGCGAAAGAACTGGCACCAACGGCATTTCAATCTCTTCGTAAACTGTCTTCAGGCTTTCATCCTGCTCGATATTAGCAAACAAGCGATTGTGCAGACGAAGGGTCACATCCGCATCTTCTGCCGCGTATGGCGATGCTTGTTCCAGTTCGATTTGGTTAAACGTAAGCTGATTTTTGCCTTTACCTGCAATTTGCTCAAAAGAAATGCAGCTGTGCTGTAGGAAGCGAAGCGCCAAGCTGTCCATATCGTGTTTACCGCCGACACTGTTGTAGATATACGATTCCAACATCGTGTCGTGCTTAATACCTTTTAGCTCAATGTCGTAACGAGCGAGTACAGACGCATCATACTTTAAGTTTTGACCGACTTTTGCTTTCGCTGCATCTTCAAGAATTGGCTTCAGCTGTTCTAGTACCCAATCACGATCAAGCTGTTCAGGCGCATCTAAATAGTCATGTGCAACTGGCACATAAGCCGCAATACCTTCATCGACAGCGAATGACAAACCAACTAGATTCGCTAGCATGTAATCTAGGTTATCGGTCTCCGTATCAAATGCAAACAGCTCAGCCGTTTGAAGTTTATCTAGCCAAGCATTGAAGGTTTCTTTATCCAGAATTGTTTCATATTGGCTGCGATCGATTGTTACCGCAGAAGTTTCCATCTCGGCTTGAGAAGAAGAAGCTTGTGAAGATCCTGCAAGCTCTACGGCCTCCACAGATCCAGAACCGCCTTCAAGTAGTTCATTCAACCAAGATTTAAACGTCAGTTGGCCATACAGCTTCACTAATTCGTCTTTATTTGGTTCCGCTTTCAGCAATGATTCTGGCGTTTCCTCAAGCTCAACATCCAATTTGATGGTCGCGAGCTCATACGAAAGCATGGCATTTTCTTTGTTGTCGATGAGCTTTTTCGCCATGGTTTTAGAACCACGGAAACCAAGCCCTGCAATATCATCGAGGTTTTCATACAACTTCGTCAGACCACCAATACCTTGCAGTAGTGCGGTCGCTGTTTTATCACCGACACCCGGTACACCAGGAATGTTATCTACTTTATCGCCCATCAGTGCTAAGTAGTCGATGATCAACTCAGGTGGAATGCCAAACTTTTCAACCACACCTTCACGATCCATTACGACGTTCGTCATGGTGTTGATCAAGGTAATGTTATCATCCACTAGCTGCGCCATGTCTTTATCACCAGTACTGATCAATACAGGCATGCCCTTTTGTGATGCTTGGTATGCTAACGTACCGATGACGTCATCCGCCTCGACGCCAGGAACACAGATCAGCGGCAAACCCATTGCACGAATAACATTGTGTAATGGTTCAATTTGACAACGCAGGTCATCCGGCATTGGCGGACGATTCGCTTTGTATTCTGCATACATATCATCACGAAAGGTTTTTCCCTTTGCATCGAAAACCACCGCGATGCGCTCAGACGCAAACTGACGCATCATGCTGCGTAACATGTTCACGACGCCGTAAACGGCATTAGTTGGAATTTCACCATTGCTCATGGTGCCCGGGTAGGCGTGAAAAGCGCGATATAGGTAAGAAGAGCCGTCGATAAGGATCAACGGATTTTCAGGAATACTTGCCATAATTGTCTGTATCCAATTCAGTACTTGAGAGATCTGCCTAGGATGCCATGACTGCTGATCTGAATCTATCTTGTTCGCTCGATCTAGGTCGCGTAAATTTTTCCGACTTTATTCACGAAAACACCACCTCCTGTGGATAACTCTGTTTATAGAAATTATCCACTGGTTATCCAATAACAAAAAACACAAGAAAACACCAACCCAAACCATTGATTAATAACAACAAATTCGCATAACGGCGAGAAGATCAACGATCCTAAAATGATCATCGCATGTGGAAAAGATATTAATAGTGACGTCAAATAGAAATCGTAGAAAAGAAAAAAGCGACCCGAATGGGGTCGCCTAGCAGAAGTGGTAAAGCAAATTCTGTAAATAGAGCAGCTTAACCAAGAAGCTATAAATTACACTGGAAGCAATGTGAGCAATGTCGTGTCAAAAAGAATTCGTGCAAGTTCTCGGAAAAATGTTTCATCACTTCTCAACTTTCAGTTAATTAACTTCTGTTAATAAGTCACTCAACGTCCTTGTGAACTTTCCTCATTCCCTAAGACAGGTTTAATAATAATGATTCTCATTTCGTAGTCAACAGTTAAATGAGAAAAAATCTCATTTATTTTCACATTGCTTTAATGAAATGCACTCGAGATTCTCGAAGATTTACTTTTTCTTCAAACTTTTCAATTATATAGCCATTTCTCAATAACAAGCGAAGCATAGCCGGAAACTGGTTTCGAGATTTCACTTTTAATGTGTTGTAGCCTTGTTCTGCCACCCAATCCTCTTGAGCTTCCAAAAGCAGTTGTGCCACGCCTTCATTTCGAGCTTCAGGGACAACACCACCTAACCAGCTATAGAAAACACCATCCTCTAATTCGTAACCTATTTTGAAGCCGACAATCGTGCCATTTTTTTCTGCAACGAGGATTAAACTGTTTTTCTCTTCTAAACGTTGAGTCATGGAGTCTACCGTTTCTCCTTTCGAAAACTCGGTAACACGCGCCACAACTTGAAGTGCTTCTTCCAATGTGCCTTCACGAATCAGCATTGTCATTGTTCTCTTCTCCAAAATAAAAATACCCAAGCACCTTGGATTGTTACTGTTGTAATCCGCCTGAGGTTACTTGGGTATATACAGACGAACAACTCTTGTTGGTCTGGTATTTCTCACTGAGCGATAATTACTCTTCTGTCGCTTCCGGAGTACGATTTAGGTGTTGAGCAGTTTGTGCATTCTCTTCTGCCAACCACTCAGCAACGTCTTTCGCAAAGTACGTTAAGATGCCATCTGCACCTGCACGTTTGAAGCACAATAGTGATTCCATCACAATTTCACGCTCTTTGAGCCAGCCATTCATGATCGCCGCTTTATGCATCGCGTACTCGCCAGAGACTTGATAAGCAAATGTCGGTACTTGAAGTTCAGTTTTTACTCGGCGAACTACATCTAAGTATGGCATACCAGGTTTAACCATCACCATGTCCGCACCTTCATTGATGTCTAGCGCCACTTCGTGAATCGCTTCATCAATGTTTGCTGGGTCCATTTGGTAGTTTTTCTTGTTGCCGCCTTTTAGATTTGAAGAAGAGCCAACCGCATCACGGAATGGTCCGTAGTAGTTCGATGCGTACTTAGCCGAGTAAGCCATGATTTGAGTATGAATGTAGCCCGCGTTTTCTAATGCTTCGCGGATCTTACCAATTCGGCCATCCATCATGTCTGAAGGCGCGACTACGTCAGCACCCGCTTCTGCATGAGACAAAGCCTGCTTAACCAATACTTCTGTGGTTTCATCATTCATTACGTAGCCATCTTCATCGATGATGCCGTCTTGGCCATGTGTCGTGAATGGGTCAAGTGCCACGTCTGTGATTACACCAATTTGAGGAATGTGTTCTTTAAGCGCTCGTACTGCTCGCTGAACCAAACCTTCTGGGTTGTAGGCTTCAGTAGCACATAGGCTTTTAGCGTCTTGGTTTACGACAGGGAAAAGCGCGATTGCTGGAACGCCTAGATTTGCAAGGTATTGCGCTTCTTCTAGCATTAAATCAATCGACAAACGCTCTACACCCGGCATGGACTCCACGCTCTCACGACGATCTTTACCCATAAGAATGAACATTGGGTAAATCAGATCATTAACAGAAAGTTGGTTCTCAGCCATCAAACGACGACTAAAATCGTGCTTACGTAAACGACGCATACGGCGTGCAGGGAATGGACCTTGAATTGATACAGACACCATTTTCTCCTTGTCTGGACGGTTATGATGATCAAATCATCTGGTGAACAAAATCATATCACTCTTGATGCATGTTGCGAGTGACAATCTGGAAAAAGGTAATGAAAAAAACTGAAAATGACCCAGCACTCACACTCAAGTATACTTCGAATACGAAACCAACCATGAAGCACAGAGAGTAACGATGATCGATACCCACGCGCACATCTATGCTAGCGAATTTGATAACGACCGCGATGAAGTAGTACAACGCGCCTTAACGCAAGGCATTAATAAAATCCTGTTGCCAAACATCGATCTGGACTCAATTGAGCCCATGCTAAAAACCGAAGCGGCATATCCTGACGTATGCCACTCAATGATGGGGCTGCACCCTTGCTATGTGGATAACAACGTTGAGCAAACGTTGGAGATCATCCGCGGCTGGTTTGAGAAACACAAGTTTATTGCGGTGGGCGAAATCGGTATCGACCTGTATTGGGACAAAACCTATCGTGCTGAGCAAGAAATGGCGTTCGTAGCTCAACTTGACTGGGCAAAAGAGATGGATTTGCCGGTCGTTATCCACACTCGTGATTCGATTGAAGAAACACTCACTTTGCTACGACAAGAGCAAGATGGTCGTCTGCGTGGTGTATTCCACTGTTTTGGAGGCAGCTTAGAAGAAGCACAAGCAATCAATGAGCTAGGCTTCCACTTAGGCTTAGGTGGCGTATCAACCTTTAAGAATGGCGGGATGGATAAAGTCATTCCACATTTGGATATGCAGTGGGTCATTTTAGAAACCGACTGTCCATATTTAGCGCCTGTGCCACACCGTGGTAAACGTAATGAACCAGCCTACACTTCTCTCGTTGCACAACGTGTTGCCGACTTGCGTGATGTCGACATCGCAACCATCGATGCCATAACGACTGAGAATGCCAAAACGCTGTTTAATATTTAATTCACGAGAATTGAAAAAAGCGACGAAATCAACGTCGCTTTTTTATCACCTAAACTATTGAATGAACGATTCAACCCGTTGAAATAGTAGAACAATCCATACAAAATTATTGATAAACATAATAATTAACTAGCAACTCTACTTACTTCTCATATCGTCACTTTACTTCGTCCGCTTTGCAAAACTGTCGACAACTCGACACATTATTTTTCTATACTGATTTACGCCCATTAATTAGCACAAATGTAAAACAGCATGAATATGGAAGTTGAAGTGTGTACACATGGTGCTTACTTACAACGCGTACCGCGCAGTTTTTTTCAAAAGCTGCTGGGCATCAAGGAAGTATACGTATGCACAAAATGTGGTTACGTCATGAAAGTTAAGTAATTAGCCCAAGAAAAAACCAACCGCAAAAAAAAGCGGCTCAATTGAGCCGCTTTTCACATCTAGATTAGCCTTATTCTTCGGTTTCCGCTTCTACTTCTTCGCTTCGACGAGTATAAAAACGCGCGAAGAACAAACCGACTTCAAACAGTAAACACATCGGAATAGCGAGTAAGGTTTGCGAGATCATGTCTGGTGGCGTTAACACCATACCTACGACAAACGCAGCCACTATAATATAAGGACGTTTCTGTCTTAAATCTTCTGGTGTAGTGGCCCCAGTCCAACACAACAAAATAATCGCAACAGGCACCTCGAATGCGATACCAAACGCCATAAATAGCGCCAGCACAAAGTCGAGATAACTCGAGATATCAGTTGCAAACTCTACTCCACCAAGAGAGATGGCGGTAAAGAAGCCAAACACCAATGGAAATACCACGAAGTAGGCAAATGCCACTCCACAGTAGAACAATAGCGAACTAGAGAACAGCAGTGGCATGATCAATCGACGTTCATGCTTGTACAAACCTGGCGCTACAAATGCCCACACTTGATACAAGATAAACGGCACCGCAATAAATACCGAAGCAATTAACGTCAGCTTAAGTGGCGTAAAAAAAGGTGACGCTACATCCGTAGCAATCATGGTCGCGCCTTCAGGTAGACGTTCTACTAAAGGTGCGGAAACAAACTCGTAAATGTGGTTAGAGAAATAAATTAGTCCGACAAACACGACCAACACTGCGAGGATTGAGCGCAGTAGTCGGTTGCGAAGCTCCAACAAATGACTAATTAAAGGTTGTGTCTGCTCGACGGTAGACATGGCAAACCTCTTATTAAAAACCAGATCAAAAAGGAGCTACCAATCACTAGTAGCTCCTCCTAATGAGACTATTCGGCTTTCTTATCTGCCGCTGTAACCTTGCTCTCTTCCGCTCTCTCTACCTTTTCTGCTGCTGGCTCTGTTTTTACAGGCTCAGCCTCTGAATCGGTGTTCTTTGCGTAAGGACGATTTACAGATTGCGCTGCCTTCTTCAATTCTTCGACTGAAGATTTCAACTCAGGGGACAAATCATCCATCCCCATTTGTTCTGCTTTGCGCAAGTTTTCTTGCAGCTCTTGGACTTTCAGCTCGTGTGACAATTCGTCTTTGACGCTATTTGCCATACTCTTAGCGGCACCGATAAAGCGAGACACGCTGCGAATAGCATGAGGCAAACGCTCCGGCCCAAGAACGACCAGACCAACAACAGATATTAATACCAGTTCCCAAAAACCGATATCAAACACGTTTTACGCCTGCTCTTTGTCTTTTTTCGTTTCAGGAGCAGCTTCTTTTTTCTGCTGCTCTTCTAGACTTTTTGGTTCGAAGTCTGCGTCTTTGTCATTTTTCGCAGGTTCATCTTCGCTCATCGCTTTTTTGAAGCCCTTAACGGCACCACCCAGATCGCCACCGATACCGCGTAGTTTCTTTGTTCCGAATAGCAATACAACAATTACAGCAATGATTAGAAGTTGCCAAACACTGATACCACCCATTCTCTTTACCTCGGGTCTTTAAACAAACAAAAATATTTCAAGAGTTTAACGTCTATTGACGATAAGCTCGCCAACTAAGCAGCCAAAATGTGACACCTGCGATACCGCAGGCCAACGAAAGCTGCTCAAAAGCATCGTTCACCAATATTGCCGAGCATACGACTAAAGTCGCGCCAACGCCAAACAAAAACTTTCCTGTCGCCTGCTGGCGCTTGCTCTGGCGATACCCTTGATAAAGCTGATCCATACGTTGATTCATCGCTTTACCTTGTTTCAGGCTATCGTAAAGTAGCTCTGGCAGTTCAGGTAATTTCTCTGCCCAAAATGGTGCGCGGTCTTTAATCGCATTCACTAGAGCTTGCGGCCCAACTTGATTCATCATCCATTCCTCCAGGAATGGTTTTGCGGTCTCCCACAAATCGAGTTGAGGATATAGCTGCCTACCAAGCCCTTCCACGTACAATAGCGTTTTTTGCAACAGTACAAGCTGTGGCTGAACCTCCATATTGAATCGACGTGCCGTGTTGAACAAATTCAACAACACATGACCAAAGGAGATTTCGCACAATGGCTTAGCAAAAATAGGCTCACACACAATGCGAATCGCGAACTCAAACTCATCGACATTGGTATCCGCAGGCACCCACCCTGAATCCACATGTAACTCCGCCACTCGGCGGTAGTCACGATTGAAAAACGCCAGGAAGTTTTCCGCCAGATAACGCTTGTCTTCGCTATTAAGTGTACCAACGATTCCGCAATCTAGCCCTATCCACATTGGGTTCTCTGGATGTTCGGGGTTGACGAACACATTACCCGGATGCATATCGGCATGGAAAAAGCTGTCTCGGAACACCTGAGTGAAGAACACACTCACACCGCGTTCCGCGAGCAATTTCATATTGGTGCCATTTGCTTTCAAGCCTTCAATATCAGAGACTTGAATGCCATATATTCGCTCAGAAACCATGACAGTTTCATTACTGAAGTCGGGAAAAACTTCAGGAACATACAATTCTTCGCTGCCCTCAAAGTTGCGGCGCAACTGAATGGCATTCGCCGCCTCACGTCGCAAGTCGAGTTCATCAAGCAGGGTTTTCTCGTACTCACGCACGACTTCAACTGGTTTTAAACGACGTGCTTCAGGCATCGCTCCGGCGACTATACGCGCCATTCGGTGCATCAGTTTTAGATCTGAATCAATGACTGGGCGAATATCTGGGCGGATAACCTTTAATACCACTTCTTGGTTAGTGTCTTTTATGCGCGCAGTATGTACTTGAGCAATCGACGCAGACGCCAGTGGTTTGATATCAAACTCGGTAAACCATTTTTCTAACGGACCACCTAATGCTTGCTCCATCTGCTTTTTTGCCAACTCGCCATCAAAAGGCGCGACTTGGTCTTGAAGTAAAGCTAGGGGATCAGCGATATGCGGAGGAAATAAGTCACGGCGCGTCGACATCATCTGACCGAACTTAATCCAAACCGGCCCCAGCTCTTGCAGTGCTAAACGCAGACGTTCACCGAGTGGTTTTTCTGGGTGCTTGTTCTTAATCCAAAACAAGCTTTTGCGCAGTAAAAGCGGCGCTTTGGTCAGTTGGTGATCGGGAAGCAGCTCATCTAAGCCGTATTCCAGTTGTACTTTGGCGATGTGGTATAAGCGCTTTAGTTCTGCTGGCGTCATGGTTTCTCCAATGCAGGCTTATCTGCATCCAGCTTATTCAGCAAAGCCGTTAAACGAGCTTCAATGCGAGAAGCCTGGCTGCGAACCTCATCAACTTGGTCGCAGAAATAGGCCACTTCTAACGGAGCGGGAGCCAGTTTCCATTCTTCAGTCACTACTTGCGCCAGATGACGCTGGTGTTTTTCTGCTTGAGACGCAAGAAAGTTGCCGATGTTTTTTGAACCTTGCACAAAGGTATGTGCGGCGACATCGCCAGTCACGCGAGACAACCACTCTTCAACATCTGGTTTGCAATCCACCATCAACTGAGAGAATTTCTGCGCCAATTGAATATCGCCTTCAAGTTCAAGTTTATCTTGTTTAATAAGACGAGTGATGTTGGCCTGATCGCGCAGCTCTGGTAACACACTCAAGTTGAGCGATAGGTAGCAGTTAGGCTGCCCTTCGTAATAACCAAGCACATCAATTTGCTGACTAAAAACGAATGTCAGTGTTTTATTGATCTCTTTCAGGTGAACTTGAATAACTTGACCTTTTAGACGCGCTAAACGACGGCCCAATGCAGGGTCGTCTTTGATCAGTGTATTCAGTGACGTTTCAATCACAGCGGTGATAAGTGGTTCAAATGGCATGCCGTTAACCCTTAGAATTTATAACCGCGATGCAAAGCCACAATACCACCAGTTAAGTTGTAGTATTTGGTGTTTTCAAAACCTGCGTCTTGCATCATGCCTTCCAGCGTTTCTTGGTCTGGATGCATACGGATTGACTCCGCTAGGTAGCGGTAACTCTCTGAGTCATTCGCAACTAGCTCACCGATTCTCGGCAACAAGTGGAATGAATATGCGTCGTATACTTTCGATAACGGCTCTAGCACTGGTTTTGAAAATTCCAACACCAATAGACGGCCGCCTGGCTTCAGTACGCGGAACATTGAACGAAGCGCTTTGTCTTTGTCAGTCACATTACGCAAACAAAAACTGATGGTGATCACATCAAAATAATCATCTGGGAACGGCAGTTCTTCTGCGTTGGCTTGAACGTAGTGCACGTTACCCACAATACCGTTATCACGCAGTTTATCGCGACCAACGTTAAGCATTGAGTTATTGATATCGGCAAGGATGACATGGCCTTCATCGCCAACAATGCGCGAGAATTTCGCCGTCAAATCACCCGTACCACCACCTAGGTCAAGAATACGTTGGCCAGGGCGAGCACCACTACAATCGATAGTGAAGCGCTTCCAAAGGCGGTGAATACCACCAGACATCAGGTCATTCATGATGTCGTATTTTGTTGCCACGGAGTGGAATACTTCGGCAACCTTAGTCACTTTTTCGTCTTTTGCCACTGTAGAGAAACCAAAGTGAGTGGTTTCATTCTCTAACGCTGTATTGGATTGCAAACTTGTGTCCGTCATTCTAATTCCTCTTAGGCAGCGCTTTCCTCTACGGGGCGTTTGTTGACAAATAAAATCGCCCACTGCACTGCGGGCGATTAGTTTACTTTATCCTCAGCCGGATGTCTTTCTACTAACGGGTCATTTTCTGAAAATGCATCACTCTGCGCTAACTGCGCGAGGTCGGAAGAAATCGGTCGTTTAATTTCAACTCCCAAGTGTTTAAAGCTTTCGGCTTGGCGAATCACATTTCCGCGCCCTGTGGCAAGCTTGTTCATCGCACCTTGATAGCTTTGATTCGCCTTATCCAGCGCACCGCCGAGCCCCTCCATGTCGTCTACAAACAATCGTAATTTGTCGTAGAGTTTTGTCGCACGCTGCGCAATCATTTTGGCGTTTTCATTTTGGCGTTCATTGCGCCATAGATTATCAATGGTGCGCAATGCCACCAGCAACGTTGTTGGGCTCACCAAAATGATGTTTTGCTCCATCGCGTCTTTAATCAAGCTCGGATCGGCTTGAATCGCGACTTGGAACGCCGGCTCAACCGGGATAAACATCAGAACATAGTCCAAACTCTGAATACCTTTGAGTTTGTGGTAGTCCTTCATGCTTAACCCTTTGATATGTGCACGTAGAGCAGCTAAGTGCGCATTCAAAGCCTGATCGCGCTCAGCATCAGTTTCGGCGTTGAAGTAGCGCTCATAGGCAACCAGCGCCATTTTAGAATCCACAACCACTTGTTTGTTTTGTGGGAGATGCACAATGACATCAGGTTGGTAACGCTTGCCTGCTTCATTTTGTAAGTTCACCTGAGTCTGATATTCGTGCCCTTCACGCAAGCCAGATTCGGCAAGTACCCTAGCGAGCACCACTTCGCCCCAGTTACCTTGCTGTTTGTTGTCCCCTTTCAACGCTTGGGTCAAATTAACCGCTTCGCGCGTCATTTGCTCGTTCAAACGTTGCAGGTTTTTCAGCTCATGCACTAAGGTATGGCGCTCTTTAGCTTCTTGGCTAAAGCTGTCATTAACGTGCTTTTTGAACCCTTCTAACTGTTCTCTAAGCGGTGACAACAAGCCTTCTAAACTCTGACGGTTTTGCAAATCGACCTTCGCGGTTTTTTCTTCAAACAATTGGTTGGCCAAGTGCTCAAATTGTTGTTTCAAGCGTGCTTCCGCTTGTTCTAAAATTTGCAGTTTTTCGGCATTAGCTTGGTTAATTTGCTCATGGCGAGCTTGCTGTTCACGCAGCTGCGTTTCTAGACGTGATTTGTGTTCACGCATTTGACCAAGCTCATCAAAGTATTGCTGGCGCTCTTGCTTTACAGCCTCGAAGTAACGCAGTTTTTCCATAGCTGCCATCAGCTTTCCGTGCGTTTGACGCACTTCAAACGCGGCTTTATCGCGCTCATCATCTAACTCATCCAACTCTTGCTGAGCATCGGCAAGGCTTTGCTTGACCTGTTCAAGTTGCTGTTGATGAAGCTGTTTTTCTGAAACAAGTTGTTGCTCGAGAAGCTGAGTTTGGGTGATAAAACGCTGTTTCACCCACCAACCGGCAGCGACACCACTAAGCGTGGCAGCACAAAGAGAAGAGAGAATGAGAGATTGGTACTCAAGAATCCATTGCATAATAGCGAGTTAGCCTGTGTTTTGTATCTATAACAATGGTATTTAGACACTGGATAAATGTCCAGTTTGTTGGATGAAAAATCCTCGCATACACTAGGCCTTCCTATAATATTCTTTCTTCCGCTCAAATTATCCAAACCGAGCGGCACATCATCACGCAGAGGCATCATGAACGAGCGTCGCGCCCTAGGATTTGGGCTCTCAGCAGTATTACTTTGGTCTACCGTTGCAACCGCATTTAAACTCACGCTGGCAGAATTTACGCCGATTCAAATGCTATGCATTGCCAGCATCGTCTCTGCGATTGCACTAACAGTAATCTGTGGTGTGCAAGGTAAACTGGGCCAGTTAAGCGCTACATTTTTCTCAAACCCTTGGTATTACCTACTGCTTGGGTTGATTAACCCTTTGGCGTATTACGTTATTCTGTTCAAAGCATATGACTTGCTGCCCGCATCTCAGGCTCAAGCGATCAACTACAGCTGGGCCATCACCTTAACGCTAATGGCCGCTGTTTTCTTAGGACAAAAGATCCGTGGTAAGGACTGGCTGGCTTGCGGTTTTAGTTATGTCGGCGTGATAGTGATTGCCACACAAGGCAATCTTTTAGGCATGGAATTTGAGAGCCCGTTGGGTGTTGGTCTTGCGCTGCTATCAACACTGCTGTGGGCCGGTTACTGGATTTTAAATACCAAAAATAAGGCCGACCCTGTGGTTGGCGTTCTGCTCGGCTTTTTGGTCGCTATTCCATTCGCCATTGGTTTAAGTCTTTATGAAGGTGCTGACTGGCAGATGATCTCAGCTAAAGGCTGGGCAGCGGTGACGTATGTCGGACTGTTTGAAATGGGGATCACTTTCGTTTTGTGGCTGAGCGCACTCAAATCAACGCAAAACACCGCGCGTATCAGTAATCTGATCTTTGCTTCTCCATTTATCTCACTCATGTTGTTAGCTACCATCATCGGCGAAGAAATTCATCCTTCAACCTTGATTGGCCTGGTATTGATCATCAGTGGCTTAGTCATTCAGCAAGTCTCATGGGGCAAGAAAACCAAAGCGGTAAACGCTTCTTAATCACCTATCAAAAGCCCTAAAAAACGATGCAATAAGTTGGATAAAAAAGAGATATAGATAACATTTTAATGATAGAAAGCACTTTACGCTGCTAGGATTTAGCTACGCGTTGGATACGATACTCACAAAGCCCAATAGCTTACGCTAGATTCTAATATAATTACCTTTGGGCGATTTAGGACTCGTTATTAATTATGTTTCGCTTCGCTATTCCTTCGCCTTTGATGGCAGACTGGCAACACGTTCTGCGACAATGCTGTGATGTAACTCAAGCTCAGGGACAGCTTTATACTCTGAGCGATACTCAGCAGTGGCTATCGACTGAGGTGTCCACCTCAACCCAAAATCATCGTGCTATCATCGATGTGATAACGCAAGTTGTCGATCACTTTACGCCGACAGATTTTACAGTTAGCCATACCCCCTTTGAAGAGCAAACCTTGAGCATTGGACCGATTTGGCTACCTAATGGCGAATTGCTTGCCGTACTGACACTGACTCACCCTAATGATCAATCAACGGTTGTTTCGGCATGGCTAAGCGCAATGGCGGGGCGGATCAGCTTTGATATCAACTTGCACTGGCAGCAAGAACAAACGCGACATCAAAGCGCGGAAATAAAGCCAACACCAACACTACAAGAGTTTATCGACTGCCTTGAAGACCACGTATGGATAAAAGGCATGGATGGCCTTTATTCGATGACCAACCGAAGCGTAGAAAATGCGTGGCAAAAAACCAACAGTGAAATCATTGGAAAAGACGATTTTGCTCTGTTTAGCCATGAACGTGCGGAAAAATTCATTGATGCCGATAAATTGGTGGTAGCCACGGGCACGCAAAATATTGTTGAAGAATGCCGTCAAATTGATGAAAACAATAACCCCACTTGGCTAGAAACCATTAAGTCTCCTGTCCGTGATCATGCGGGAAACTTAATCGGCATTCTGGGGATGACACGTAACATCACCCGCCGAAAAATGGTAGAAACGCAGCTCTCCTTAGCGTCCCAAATTTTCAACAATTCGCAAGAAGGCATGGTCATTACAGACCGCAATGCCAACATCATTGATGTAAACACGGCTTTTACCCAAATTACAGGCTACCGCTCTGAAGAGGTGATAGGAAAAAACCCACGAATTCTGCGCTCAGGCCATCATGATCAAGGTTTCTATCAACAGTTGTGGCATCAACTCGAAAACAAAGGCCAATGGAAAGGCGAATTCATCAACAGAAAGAAAGATGGCAGCATTTATCCGCAATTAGCGACCATTAGCGCCGTAATGGACGATAAAAACCACCTTATTAACTACATTTGTGTGTTTGAAGATATCTCTGTGCGTAAGGCACACGAAGAAAAGCTGCAGCGCATGGCTTTTTACGATCCATTAACCAATCTACCTAATCGCACCCATTTACTCAGCTTACTCGAACAACACATCGAAACCGGACACAAAAACCAGCAGACGTTTGCCACCCTATTCTTAGATATCGACCATTTCAAACACATCAACGATAGCATGGGCCACTTCTGTGGTGACCAATTGCTGTCTAAGTTAGCGATTCGTCTGCAAGATGTGCTTCACCTCAATGCGCATGTGGCTCGTATTGGCGGCGATGAATTTGTGATTATTTTGCCAGACATCCATAGTGATGTTGCCTTACTGGAAACCGTCGGCGATATTCTAAGCGTATTCCAGCAACCATTCGACTTAGCAAATCACGACTCACTTCGTGTCTCGACCAGTATTGGTATTGCCTTGTACCCAAGAGATGGTCAAGACAGTGAAACCTTACTGAAAAACGCAGACACTGCGATGTACTTAGCGAAGAAAAATGGACGCAACGGCTACGCGTTTTACTCACCGGATTTGACCGATAAATCCGTATCCCATGTACGCATTCAATCCGCTTTGCATCAAGCAATAGAAAAACAACAACTCCGGTTAGAATTCCAACCGCAATACAATTTGGAACAAAATACGATTGTCGGCGTGGAAGCTTTATTACGCTGGCAGCATCCAGAGTTTGGCCTTGTACCACCAGCAGACTTTATTCCAATTGCAGAAAAAACAGGGCTGATTCAAAGCATTGGTGAGTGGGTGTTACAACAAGCTTGTTTGCAAGGTAATGCTTGGCTGGACCAAGGCATCGAGTTTGGCAAAATCGCCGTCAATGTTTCTGCGTTGCAGCTTCAGCAGTCAAATTTCATTCAGCGATTAAGTACTATCCTCGATAACACCGGATACCCTGCCCAACGGTTAGATTTGGAGATCACAGAGAGCTTTTTACTGATCGACCCTCAACAAGCCATTGCATCGTTAAATCAATTACGAGAACTGGGTATTGAGATTTCTCTGGATGACTTTGGAACTGGCTATTCGTCTTTGTCTTACTTGAAAGGTTTGCCAATCAACAAACTGAAAATTGACCGCTCATTTGTCAGTGATGTCCCAAGTAATAGCGACAGCAACGCGATTGTGAATGCCATTATTGCCATGGGAAAAACGCTGTCGTTGAAAGTCGTCGCGGAAGGGATAGAAACTCGGGAACAAGCCGATTATTTATTCGAAAAAGGCTGTATTTATGGTCAGGGATATTTGTTTAGTCAGCCAGTGAGCGCTGAAAAACTGTTTCGTTGAACCAGCTTGATCCTCAAGTCACTCTCGCGGTGCCACGTCCGCGGAGGTGATTTGTTTTGCTTGATTTTGGGTTGATTGGCATAGCTCTAGACGATCAACCAAAATATTGATACAAACCAGCAACGGCACACCGATCAATAGTCCCATTCCGCCCCAAAGCCAGCCCCAAAAAACAAGCCAAACAAAAATCACTAACGGGTTTAAGTTAAACCTTTTCCCCAATAGTGTTGGTGTAACAAACTGACTTTCAATCAAATTGAGCAGTAAATAGATAGACACCACCGTCAGCATAAAACTGACCGACTCCAACTGAAGATAAGCAACAAAGCCAAAGCTCACCATGGATATGACAGGGCCGAGGTACGGCGCAAAATTCATCACGCCTGCAAATGCGCCCCATAGAAATGGATCTTCAAGGCCTAGAACAAAAAACACGGCCCCAACACTCAACCCCAGCCCCGCATTCACTAAAGTGATGGTGCCAATGTATCGAGATAGGTCTTTCTGTAGCGCTTTGACCAACTCAATCGCTTGGCGCTGTTTGGCGAACCCATGTAGGTAAGACACTGACTTTCGAAATAAGCTTCGTCCATGATTGAGCATAAAGTAAACCATAAACAGCACGATCATCGCTTGTGTCAAAATCGTCGGCGTAGTGGTCGCGAGCGTTTTTACCAAAGAAAATACGGTGTTGTTCCCGACCTCATCCATACTCATATCGTTGGCGATATTCAATGGAGTATTAAGGTGATCAGCCGAAACTTTAGTAACTTCGCTTACTTCTTGCGACACATTTTTCACGATACTGGGCAGCTCAGACCACCATTGCTTGGCGGGCTCCGACATGGCGGCAAGACCAATAATTGAAGCGCCAACGAGGAATGACAGCGTCAACACGACGGTAATAGCACGTGGTAAGCCTTTGTCTTCAAGATAATTAATGAAAGGGCTGCACAGCAGAGAAATAAAGGTGCTAAGCACAATAGGTAACAATATTGGCTTGGCAAAATACAGCCCTGGGACGAGTAACAGGACGAGAAGCGTTGCACCAATCGCAGTGTTGGCAGGAATGTTCAATTTCGCTGTCATAATAAGCTCAGAATCGGTAAGAAAATTTTGCGGTGAAATCCGCTATTAGAGTGGTTCGCCCTCTGTCGTCGCAGCGTTGCTTACTTGTGTTGCTGCATTTCCATTTTGCTCCGCATCTGACTCATCCAGAGAAGCTGCCGCGACCGGCTTTGTGAGCGAATCGGTAATATCAGACACGCTGCTAACCAATAGCCCCATTGACGAAATAGAAGAAGTCAGTCGAGACAATCGACCTGCTTTTGCTGCGGTAACGGCAACGACAGCACTAATGCCTAATGTCGTCCAAGGGTTTTCTCTCACAAACTTCTTGGTGGTAAACGTGAACATTTCCATCGACAAACAGCATTGCTCTAGAGACGCTTTACCTTCCATCCGCTTGATCCGCATGGCTCGATTGAGCTTTTGTAGCGAGCGCATCCCACCCCTCCTGTAATTGTTCTGTCGTATTTTTGAATCCAAGAAATCCAACTAAACGCTTCTGCCACCAGGCTAAAGCAAATAATGCCAAGCCTAATGATGTGATAAATACACCCACGGCAACATATACGTTGGCAGTTAACTGATAAGCCACCACCCCAGAGGCAAGGCACAAACTGAATACGAACAATACCGACAATAGGGTAAAAACAACGGTACACAGCAAAATCTGACGCACTGCGGACACGTTAACTTTCATCTCCAAGAGGAACAAATCCAACGTTGAACCTGACCATGCTTTTAGCGATTTCGTCAGTTGGTCCAATTGCGCAAGAATGCTGCTCAAACCATTAATGGTTTGTTGGATATCCTGTTCTTCTGCCCCATCAGGGGCTCGGCCGCTGTCTGAAGCCGCCGAGCCTGATTGCTGATTGGTAACTTGCCCTGAGTTATTCATGTGAAGCCTCGCCTTTCTGTTGTGTGGCTTAATCCTTGGTAACCACTATTATTTGATCAGCTTCGAAACCGCCCAACCAGCAAGGAAGGCACAGCCTATGCTCAGCAATGGGCGCTCCTTGATTACATTTTCTGCCGACTTAGTCGCCTGCTGAACTTGCTGTGCACCGACATCCAGCTTCTCTTTGGCTTGGTCTTTCATCGCGCCAACGGCTTCCGTCGTGGCTTGTTCCGCTAAGTGATATGCTTCTTCTAACTGCTCTTGAGGTTTTACTGTGCTTTCTTTTGTAGTAGCCATAACTAGCCTCCATTAATGAGTTGAATAGTGAATCAAGTGAAACAATGTTTGACCTCACTTACTCCCTACAAAGCCATATCCATGCCAGAATTTTAAGCTATTGTTTTTTATTGATTTTATTTTTATTTCGATAAAAAGCCGTATCTGTACGTGTAATTCTTTCCAGGCTTTCCCCGCCATTCTTGTAATTTTTTCTTAGCGCCTTACCGACTGTTAGCAAGTTATTGCAAAACAAGATATTAAGTCACTGATTAATAAGACTTAAAGTTCATTGGCATACAACCTGCAACTGAAGACGAAACATCGTGTTTGTATTCCATACACTCAAACACCCCTATCACCAGTAAATAAGGAGTGGCATATGAAAAATGAAAACATCGCCTCAATCATTGAGCTTATCGAAAGCGGAAATGAAATTTACAACAAGGCCATCGAGAACATCGACAACACTTCCTTGAATAATGTGTTGGTAGAACTGCTCAGAGTACGTGAGCGTGCAGTCATTGAGCTCACTCCCTACTCTCTAGCAAGTAACAATGAAGAATCTGCCGACGACACTCCGGTTTCCTACACCATCAAGGCGCGTGAGGTCTACAGCGACGTGATGAAGGAAGTGTCCTCTGACAAAGAGTCAATGTATTTAGAACAGCTTGAAGGTGTCGAAAGCAAGGTACTCAAAGAGATTGAGAATTTGATTACTTCCCACCCAGAGCAGGCGGATAACTCGGTTCTGCTGAAAGTTCGTAGCGATATAAAAAGTTGCAAAGAAAAACTCAGCAGCATCAGCCTTATTAGCTAAAACCTGGTGGTCGCCCTTGCAATAAAGCTCGGTATTGAGCAAAGAAATGGCCAACTTGCTTTGGCCATTTCTGACAAGCCCACAGGCGCATTAACATAACCGTCACGAGAAATGTCCCACGACAATAATCACAAATAAAGAGGTCACTATGACATTGGATAACAATCGAGTAAGGGAGCTACTCGTAAAAATGACACACCATCGCCAAACGTGTTTGCCTCTCGTTAACCCGCAATCACATATGACACTCGCAAGAGCGGCATATCGATTCGTGAAAATAGAAAAAGTGATGATCAAAAAGATGGCGAAGCTGTTTTTCGACCAAGATGGTGAACAATTCATTGCAGAAAATGCCACCGAATACGGCGTTGCCGAGCTAGGTAATTACAAAGAAATGCATTTTATGAATAAATTACTGTTAGATGATTTAAAAGCCCTGCTTAGAGCCATTGACGACACCAACTTAACCGCACTTGTTTCTTATTGGTTAGCTGCTTTACAAGTTGAAAACGATGAAATTGAAAAGCACTTACCTCAGGGTGAGTAATTATACTCGCCCTTCTTTCTTCACTTTGTTTAACCCTCATCCCCAATCAACCTAATAAAAAGGTGCAGATAGACAAAAGCCGCTGCATCTACGCAGCGACCTTGATAGCCTTTTTACGACGCACACCAAATCATCAAACAGCACAGAAAAAGCGCCATGTAGAATACGAAGCAAATGGCGCGTTATCCGCGGATTATCTGTGTTAAAGCGAAGCTGATTTACGTCTCTGGCTTGGAACAAATACGTTCAATGACTTTGGACGCAGCTTGATTGCCAGTTGCTCATCAGAATACAGTTCACCATCAATCACATATTCAATCGGTTTATTCGCAGAAATAGTGACGCTCTGAGCCGTCGCGTATTGAAAATGTGTCGATTCTTCCTGTGCGCCTACGCTCGTTAATGTCAGATCCGACAAGGCGATAAGACGTCCGCCTAAAGACTCGGTGTTATCTAAATATGTGATATGCAGCTTGCCATCATCAGGCTGCGGCGCATCACCACCTTGGGCAAGCAACGTACTAAATGGAGCGATATTCGCAACGACAAAACTATGGACGTCAAGCGTTTGTGTATTCTTGTCGTGGTTTCCATCTTCAGTTGGAGCGTCTAACGATACGGTTAAAGCTTGCGTTTCTTCCGCCACTACAGCATTAAAAAAGCCGGTGAGGTAAGCGAGTTGTCCAAAAACATTTTTCTCTTCTCGCTGAGCGTGCTCGATCATTTTCTGTTCTAGCCCAATGCCTAAGACCAATAAAATAAGCCGCTGATTACATTCCGCAGTATCAATACGTTGGCAGTGTCCGCCAAGCAACGCTTCACACGCTTTTTCGACCGGTGAGAATTTTGCGCCAACGCCATAGAGCACATGACATAACGCATTGGCAGTTCCGAGCGGAACAATACCGAGTTTTAGGTCGGTATCCACCAATTGGCTCGCCACCTCTGTTACTGTGCCATCGCCACCAGCTACGATGATTTGCTTAGCTCCACTTTCTTTTGCCTGTTGTGTTAGCTGCTCGGCGCTGAGGTTTGTGGTGGTTTGATGAATACTCAAGCGATATTTTTTGGTTAGTTCACGAATCAGGTGCTGTTCGTTTTCCTCCCATTTTCCGCCACCTGCAACAGGGTTAACCACCATCCAAGTGGATTGATCCAGCCCTAGTACGCCTTTTTCACTGATCGCTCGTAACGTTCTAATCTGTAATTTATTCAATCTCGCGGTACTGCGTACGTCATTGATTTTTTTCATCACGGATTCAACCGTCAGTGACGGGTCTTTGCTCAGTAAATACGCCGCCACAACAAACACTGAACGACCACGCCCTAACGCACAATGCACAACCACTGCCCGCGAGCACGAGATTTGAGTATCAATCCAGTTAATCGCATGGCGAAGGCGCTCTAGCGTTGGGGCTTTGTGGTCGAGTACCGGAATCGAAAGGTAATGAAACTGCTTGTCGGTCATCGCACTTTCAAGGCCTGCAAATTCTGCGGTGACATCGACAATACAAGAGATTTCATTGGATTCGAGAAAATCTAAGTCACTCTGAAACAAACGGCGAGATAGGTATAAATTGTCGCTGACTTTTTGGATTGGAGGCACTGTATCACGCCGTCTTTCCCAGGCGTTATACGCTCTAGCCCCCAATAGAAATGGGATGAATGCCCAGCGAATCCACCTGACAATCTTGCCATCTTGGTTTTTTCTAAAAATAGAGGGAATGTCGAATACGTAGGCTACGCTGACCAACGCTAAAGAAAGCGATATCCATAAGAACAGCAAACTAACGATAATTTGAGGCGTATAGATAGCGGCCAATAAACTGATCAGAGCGCCAAGAATATAATATTTGATGATAAACATTCGCTCTCCTTGCCTTCAGCGAGTGCACTTTTTAGTGGAAGTTAGAATACGCGGGGGATTGAGCTTGGATACATGAACTTTAGTAAACGCCTTGATTGAGTGCCTTCCCGTGCCGAAATGGCACGAAAAGGTCCAACACTCTACCTAGCTTACCATCTCTTCAACATAACCATCCGCTAGTTTCATTTTCTGCTTATCGGTCATTACCTTACCGGCTAACTGGAAGAAACGCTGCTCTTCTTCCTCAAGATGGTGCAACACTTTGTGACGCAAGGTTTTCATTAGGTTGAGCCACGCTGGCGAGCTCATATCGGTTGCATCAAGCTGTGCAATCACTTTATCAATTTCATGATGCTCTGCGATGCCATGGCGAGTGAGATCAATGGTCTTATCACTATCTATTAAAGGCGCGTAGAAAAACCGCTCTTCTGCCGCTGCGTGCTGTTCGAGTTCCTCTTTAAGGTTGTGATAAAACTCTTCACGAGCGGGGGAATCTCCAGACGTTTCCATCAGAGCATCGAGTAAAAGGCGTTGCTTTTCATGACTCTCTTTCAGTACATCAAATATGTTTTTCATCTTTGACTCCTTATCTGATTGTAAACAATTGGGACAAAAGGAAGGGCGGTTATTGACCGCCCCTCTCTTACATAGCTATGCGTAAAAAACCTAACCTGATTCGGCTAACAGTCTTGGTCTTCAGCGTTTAGATTTTCTTTAATGTTTTCACATTCATCTTCAATCGCATTTTGGGTTTCTTCGGCGGCTTCATCTATCTTTTTGCCGGCCTGTTCCATTGGCCCTTCTTCACTACAAGCTGCCAACGCAAACACCAAACCGAATACTGCGGCGATACGGTAAACAAATGACGTAAGTCGCATGGAATCTCCTATCTATTTACGTTTTTTCTTCCCAGCAGAACAATCACTATTGATACAATTAATGACAATAGGAATAGGTAAAATATCACTTGCGCGATAGAGGCAGCAGCTCCTGCAATACCGGTAAAGCCTAATAGTGCAGAAATTAGTGCCAGTGCCAGAAAAATAAACATCCAACGAACCATAGTGTTACCTCCTAATAAAAGTGGGTTAAATCACTCGGCTCGCTATTATTGAACCACTTCTAGCTTATCAATCACCTTATTTACGTCATTGGTGTTATTTGCAATTGAAATTGCAAGATCATGCTCCGCATCTGAATTAACTTTACCTGCCAACGTTACCGTTTTGCGTTCTGTCGTTACATCAATATCCGTACCACTCACATTGGTATCCATTAGTAGGCGCGTTTTAACTATAGTCGTGATTTTAGAATCGGTCAGTGTAGCTAAAGCTTCTGAATCAGTTTCTTTCTTGCCTTCATTCACTACTGACAATTCGTTGTTTACTTTTTTCACACCATCAAGACCAGTAACAAGCTCTTCGGCAAGTGATTTTTCAAGATCATTGTTTACCGAACCAGAAAGGGTAACGACCTGATTCTCTACATCGGTATTGATATCAAAAGAGTTGAGATTGCTGTTTAGCAGTAGTGTGGTTTCAGCTTTACCATCTAGCCAAGCGTCCATGGATTCTTTTTCCCATTTATCACTCGCTAAGACTGCTGTAGATGAAGTAGCAAGAACTGACGTAAGTACAATTTTAGCTGCGATGTTATTCATGGTAATTCTCCTTTATTGACGTTGCACTTCCCTAGGAGCAAACCATGTGCCAACTTTATAACTCATTGTTTTTAATTGACTAATAAAGGAAAGAGGTAAAAATGAGATGAGCAATAAAGTATAAGCATGAATTATTTACACGTAAAAAATGTAATTTTTAATCGGTGATAAAGCCTCCGTCACTTGTGCCTAAATAACCTGATAAAACAGAAAGGCTATTTCCCCAGAATCAATTAATAGCAAACTTATTATTTTAAAAATAAAAATCTGAACAAAAGGAAATATCTACTGATGGCTCTCACCGATATATATCAAAAAGGGGCTAACAACATAAAAATACCGAACAAATCCTTAAATCTATGCTGACAATATTTTGTCTTGTGAAGTGAGAATAATCCACGTACATTGTTTCTGTCATAGTAAAGAGGACATTTCTATGTCGATGCCAAGCCTGTTTCTAAGAATACAAGATCCATCACTTAAAAATGCCATCGCTTCTTGCCAGGAACTGAACAAATTTCGTCTGCATGACATCGATGCCGCAGACCAATGGATTGAAGATTTCCTACAACTCAAACCGGAAGTTGCGATTGTTGAAGTCGCCCACTTTACTAGTGCAGATTATCAACGTCTTTCTAATATCGAAGACATCTACGATATGGACTTGATCATCATTAGCTCTGGCGCTCCAAACGAGAACTTGGATAAGCTGATGAACTTGGGTGCTATTTTTCACTACAGAAAGCCCGTTGATATTGCCATTCTGACGGACACCCTGAGTGAAGTCAGCCAGTACTATCAACACAAACAAGATCAAGGGCGTAAAGTGTCCACCAGCGATCTTGACCAATTTGGTCTTTTGGTCGGCTCTTCCTCTCCGATGCATCAGCTCTATCGTATGATCAGGCGCGTTGCTAAAACAGAAGCCAACGTCCTTATTGTCGGTGAAAGTGGATCAGGCAAAGAACTGGTGGCGCAGACCATCCACTTAGCGAGTGAGCGTAAACAACAGCCCTTTATAGCGATTAACTGTGGTGCCATTAGCCCTGAATTAGTTGATAGCGAACTGTTTGGCCATGAGAAAGGCGCTTTTACCGGAGCAAATAAAACTCACCAAGGTGTATTTAAGCAGGCAGAGGGCGGCACCCTATTTTTAGATGAAATCACCGAGATGCCTATCGAGCATCAAGTGAAGCTATTGCGTGTTTTGGAAACCGGAGAGTATCGCCCAGTTGGCAGTAATACGGTTCATATCGCTAATACTCGCATCATTGCTGCTACAAACCGTGATCCTAAAATCGCCATTGAGGAGCAGTTCCTGCGTGAAGATCTGTTTTTCCGCTTATCGCATTTCCCATTAACGATACCGCCACTGCGAGAACGAGGCGGTGATATCGTCGGTCTGGCCAAGCACTTTATCGCGCACCGCAACGCCAATGAGGCAAAAACCAAAACGATTCTTGACTCTGCGATCCAAAAAATCGCTGCACACGACTGGCCAGGTAATGTCCGTGAGCTCAAACACACGATCGAGCGTGCATTTATTTTGGCTGATGACACCATCCGAGATGAACACCTTATCTTCGACACACCACCATTGGAGACAGGCACCAGCATCGAAGACCTTGTTCCGGCGGGCGTTTCGCTAGAAGAGCTAGAAAAAGCCGCCATTCTCAATACCCTTGAAGAGAATCAAGGCAATAAAACGGAATCAGCGCAGGAGTTAGGCATTAGCGTGAAAACGCTCTATAACAAACTCGAAAAGTATCAAGACGAGTAACTCGCTATGGGAATACAAAAAGAGCACTGACTTTTATTCAGTGCTCTTTTTGTATCTTATCTTTTATGCAGTTAGGCTGCGTTTGGTGTTTGATTAAACCCACTGCCCCGCAACAAAGCCGCTCGACCAGCACCACTGAAAATTGTAGCCCCCTAGCCAACCAGTCACATCCATCACTTCACCAATAAAATAAAGCCCTTTAATGTCTTTGCATTCCATGGTTTTCGAGGATAAGTGATCAGTATCGACACCGCCGAGTGTCACTTCCGCAGTTCGGTAGCCTTCAGTGCCATTCGGGGCGATATCCCAATGCTCTAGACGCTCCACAATCGCCGCAAGCTCCTTTTGATTGAACTGTTTTAGCGGTTTATCGACTAGCTCTTTACGTTCAATTAAGACTTCAACCAGACGCTTAGGCAGCACTTTGGCAAGCGTATTCTTGAGTGACTGATTTGGATGCTTCTCACGACTGCGTTCTAATAACTCAGCAACATCATCGTTTGGCACAAGATTGATCAACACCTTTTGTCCGGCCCGCCAGAATGAAGAAATCTGTAACACTGCTGGACCAGATAACCCACGATGTGTGAACAACAGGGCTTCTTTGAACATGGTGCCATCTTCAGCCGTAATTTCCGCAGGTACCGCGATACCAGATAACTCAGCAAAGTCTTCTTTGTCTTCTTTATGCAGAGTAAATGGTACAAGCCCTGCCGTGGTTGGGATAACTCGAAGACCAAATTGTTCCGCGACTTTATAACCAAATGGTGTCGCCCCCAGTTTTGGCATCGACAAGCCACCTGTTGCGATAACTAAAGACTCACATTCGACAATCTCAGTGCCAGCATGCAAACGAAAGCCTTCATCAATTTTTTCAATCGAATGAACATCGCATTGGTAACGCTGTTCGATGTTCGGCATGTCACACTCAGCTAACAACATCTTCACGATATCTTTGGCCGTAAATGCATCGACACAAAACAACTGGCCGTGATCACGCTCTTCGAACTCAATGCCATGTTTACACACCATCGAGATGAAATCCCAGTTAGTGTATTGGGAGAGCGCCGACTTAACAAAGTGCGGGTTTTGACACAAATAGTGATTAGCTGAAACGTCGTAGTTAGTGAAGTTACAACGACCACCGCCCGAGATAAGGATTTTACGTCCTGGCTTTTTAGCATGATCGAGCACCAAAACACAGCGGCCTCGCTTGCCTGCTTCTGCAGCACACATTAAACCTGCTGCGCCTGCGCCAATTACAACAACATCAAATTTCTTACTCATCGGTAGCTCTTAGACTGATTGGTATCGAATCAAAATAAAAAAGGATGTGCACATTGCACATCCTTGCTTTCTAGGCGCGACATTCTACCGACAAATACCGAAAGGGAAAAGCGCTTAAACTCTAAGCGCTCTGTATGTCCGCAAAATCTCAGACAGAACAACTTCTGGATTATTGACTCTTAGAGAATGAAGGCCGCAAGTAGCGTCACGCCGAGCAACGCGGTCGATAGAACAAACAATTCACGCACTCTTTCACACTTACCAGTAAAAATTTCATCGTGGTGATGATGATATTCTTTACTTTTAATGTAGTGATACAACCTCACCTGCTTGGTGACATTTCCATGAGTGGTAAAAAAACCATTACCATCAACTTGCTGATATAACAGCGGATGCGCTTCACGCATGATATAAATTAGAGAACGAAGAGCGGTGAGATACCGGACCATATTAACTCCAGTTACCACCATTAGCGCAAATAAGATTGTGTCTCCACTGATCATCTTTTCCTCCCTACATCTTCAACAATGCTCAAGAGAAAAAGACGACCAACACTTCGTCTTTACCCGCTACTTACAACGTCCCAAAACGCGTTTACGCAGCTGGAGCATCCATGATTGAAGATGAACCTTCTTTCGCCATTTGTGCTAGATCTTTGTCAATGAAGAACAACGCTTTACCGTCTTCACCTACCAGTTCGATCTTATCTAAAATCCCTTTAAACAACTTCTCTTCTTCGTGCTGTTCTGACACGTACCACTGTAGGAAGTTAAACGTTGAGTAGTCTTGGCTAGTAAATGCAACGTGCGCCAGTTTGTTGATTTTTTCCGTGATCATTTGCTCATGTTCAAATGTCTCGCGGAAAACGTCACCTAGGCTCGCAAAGTCATGCTTTGGCGCATCAATAGCGCCTAAGATTGGCATTGAGCCAGTTTCACTCACGTAAGTGAATAGGCGTTGCATGTGCTCCATTTCTTCTACGGCGTGAGCGCGTAAAAATTCAGCCGCACCTTCAAAACCTTTGTCTTCACACCAAGCACTCATTTGTAAGTATAGATTGGATGAGAAAAATTCTAGGTTAATTTGCTCATTCAATTGTTCGACCATAGTTTGAGACAGCATGTTAACTCCTATTATTGTGCATGCAATATACCCAAGTAACCTCGAAATAAGTGACGCTGCGAGAATAGCTTGGTCCGGCAGACACGGCGAAGTTTCACTTCAACTCTAGTCAGTAACACTACGCTTATTTCAGCATATCAAAGTCACTTGGGTACAACGCCACTATAACATGATTACTGAGACAAGACTTTGTACCTACGGCACCGATATGAGATCACTTCAGCAAATTTTTTTTGGGGTTGGTGCTAATCTAAAACTATGACCTTACAAGGAGATAGCAATATGAGTTACAAACACATACTTGTGGCAGTCGACCTTTCAGACGACAGTAAAGTGTTGATTAAGAAAGCCGTATCACTGGCTAAACCTCTGGATGCGAAAGTCTCTTTTATTCACATCGACGTGAACTACGCAGAACTCTACACCGGGCTTATCGATATCAATATGGCAGAAGCGCAACATCAAGCAATGGAAGCATCGCGCACACAATTGGCAAACTTCGCTGAATATGCGCAATACCCAATTGCCCATACTTTAGTCGGTAGTGGCGATTTGAGTAATGAGCTGTGCGATACCATTCAAGACTACAGTATCGATTTGGTGGTTTGTGGTCATCACCAAGATTTCTGGAGCAAGATTCTATCTTCGACTCGACAGCTGATTAACTGCTCACCAGTCGATATGCTGGTCGTACCGCTAAAAGACTGATTGGCGCAACGATAAAACTTGGTTAGACTGCGGGCACATTTGTTGTTGATAAAGATTCTCATCCATGGCTTATCTATCCGCAGTTACCCTACTTTGGGCATTCTCATTTAGCCTGATCGGCGTTTACCTCGCCGGTCAGGTTGATTCTTGGTTCTCGGTGTTCATGCGCGTGGCACTGGCGAGCCTGGTTTTCATTCCCTTTTTGAAATTCCGTGGCGTTAGCAAATCCCTAATCGCGAAACTGATGACCGTCGGTGGCTTCCAGCTCGGTTTGATGTATTGCTTCTACTACCAATCTTTTTTGCTCCTTTCCGTGCCAGAAGTATTGCTGTTCACCGTATTCACACCCATTTACGTCACGCTAATCTATGACTTCTTGAAAGGTCGCTTTTCACCTTGGTACTTAGTTACCGCTGCAATAGCCGTATTTGGTGCCGCCTGGATTAAATTTGCAGGCATTAATGAAGATTTCCTACTGGGCTTTTTGGTCGTACAAGGAGCAAACCTCTGCTTTGCCATCGGTCAGGTGGGCTACAAATATATCATGGAGAGTGAACCCGTCGATTTGCCACAACACACCGTGTTTGGCTACTTCTACTTAGGTGCACTTTGTGTAGCAACCGTGGCTTTCGCGCTCATGGGTAACCTCGACAAACTACCAACCACTACAACGCAATGGGGCATTCTGACATACCTTGGGTTGATTGCTTCTGGTTTTGGTTACTTTGCTTGGAACAAAGGCGCGACTATGGTGAACGCAGGTGCACTGGCAGTAATGAACAATGCATTGGTTCCGGCGGGCTTGATTGTAAACATTGTGATTTGGAACCGCGATGTTGATGTCATGCGACTCGCCATTGGCGGTGCGATCATCATGCTATCCCTATGGATTAACGAAACCTGGGTGAAAAAGCGCGTCGAAATGAGCTACGCCAATAAGTAACGCCATCGCTACTAACAAATATTCCAGCAATAAAAAACGCTCTCCGACTGGAGAGCGTTTTTTGTTTGATTAATGCACTTTGGCTTGTGAGATTGCGTTTATCAAAGCATTAGGTGGCGTTGGCAGCAACACTTCTAGTTTCGCATTGCGCGCTTCAAGCTTGCGCTGACGCTTAAGTAACTTTTGTTGTTTTTTCGCCACTTTTAGCAACTTCTTTTGCTGCTTATAGTGCTTTTTCAGTGTTTTTTTCGCTTTCTTGAGCGATTTTTTATCCGCTAAATCAAACCATACTGGTGCGTCGGCTCTTACTGGCTCCGGAGATTTTTCGGCTTGTTTTTTCTCTTTCACACGCTCAACAACACGCCTCACAATCGCGGCTTTTTCGTTGCTTTGTTTAGTGATCACTGGAATCGCTTGTGCTGGCAGAGCTTCAACCAATAAGCCACATGCTTGTTGCTCACTCAATGGCTTGTCTTGGCATTTTTGTGGAGGAATTGCGGCTGGCTTACAAAGGGTATCTTTGGCCGATGAAGAGCGTGCGCAAGAACGACAAACGAATTTTGGTGCGACAACTAAACGATGGATATCACCAAGTTCTGCCGCGATCTGTTTGCGACTCATTTTACATAAACGTTTAGCCATTCTACTACTCCAGCTTCCCAGTTATCGACCGCATCACAACAAGTGAAATAATAATAATTCTTAGTTAGATATACAGTCAGGGAAGGGAATTAGCAAGAGAAAACTATCAATAGAGACGAGGAAAGAGAGGCTGAGTCACAGCACGACACACCGTACTGTGACAAGAAAAGTTGAGCCGTCAGGAAGTTATGCCATCGATGCTTTAACGTAGACATCGAAGCGATTTTTTTTCGTTTCAATCGCCATGGTCGGTTTTTTCTCGTTCAGCCAGTTAGCATAGTCTGGGCGTTTAACTACTACACGCTTTGTGGCTAACGCCATGGCTGGTTCTAGCAGACCATCGGCGTCCAAATCGGCGCCAACCAACGATTGGAAAACGCGCATTTCTTTTTTTACGAGCGCCGACTTCTTTTTATTTTCTGGGTGCGGATACATCGGGTCAAGATACACCACATCTGGCTGGACAAAGTCTTTATCTTGCGCCAATTGTTCCAGCGCATCATGGCTAGAAGCATGGATTAGCGACATGCGCTCAGATACCCAGGTGCCGATTTCTGGGTCTTGTTTCGCTCGATCCAAGCCATCATCTAACAAAGCCGCTACGACTGGATGACGCTCGACCATCTGCACTTTACAACCTAGCGAGGCGAGCACAAACGCATCACGACCAAGACCTGCCGTGCCGTCTAACACGGTTGGCGTTGCCCCTTTGTTCAACCCCGCAGCTTTCGCAATTGCTTGGCCTTTACCACCACCGAACTTGCGACGATGACCTACCGCACCACCAATCAAATCCACAAAGATTGCACCCAGCTTTGGCTCATCCACTTTACGTAGCTCCAAACGCTCGGTGGTTAGCACCAAAGCAAAATCGCTATCGTCAGTGTGTGACAGCTGCCAACGCGCAGCGAGTTCATCAAGATGAGATTGTTGAGACGGGTTTTCACAGATCAATTGCAGTTGCAAAAGGAGGCTCCAATAAAAATCGAGGTAACTGGCGCTGAGTGTATACCTAAGTTACCTATTAATGCTAGGTTGAGCTTGCTACGCAGAGGTTATACAACCGTCAGTTGCTCCACTAGCTCAGAAAGCGGCTTAGGATGACCAATACCGTAGCCTTGACCGTAGTCCACACCGAGGTCTATCAAATGCTGCATAACCTGGTCATTTTCGACAAACTCCGCCACCGTCACTTTACCTAGTTGCTTCGCCAAGTCATTGATTGAACGAACCATCACGCGGTCCATTTCATTTACGTTGATATCTTGCACGAAAAGACCATCAATTTTCACGATATCGACAGGAAGTTTCTTTAAGTAGCCAAATGAAGACAATCCAGATCCGAAATCATCCAATGCAATCATACAACCCAAAGCCTTTAGCTTGGTAAACAGCTCAATGGCTTGATCCAGATTGCTCATCGCCGCTGTCTCGGTGATTTCTAAGCAGATTTTTTCACACGGCAGAGTCGAACTTTCCAATCGCTCCAATAAGAAGTCAATAAACTCTTGATTCCCCATAGATTGACCTGAAAGGTTTATCGAACAGCGACCAAGCTGTTCAACCACCTCAGGACGCTGTTCAAACCACTCTAGCGTTTGAGTAATAACCTGCTTATCAATCCAATGGGCAATGTTGTAGCGCTCGGAAGCAGGGATAAACAGCGCAGGAGAAACATAATCACCGTACCCATTGCGAATACGCACCAAAATCTCAAAATACATTTGAGTCTCGTGCTTTTGTAAGCTTTTTATCGGTTGAGCAAACAGTTCTAAACGTTGATTCGACAATGCCTCATGCACCAAATTGACGCTCTGCATTTCCATCTGACGACGCTGCAACTCTTCGTTATCTAAGCTGAATAGATTATAGCGGTTACGGCCTTGCTCTTTAGCGGCGTGACAAGCAGAGTCTGCTTGAGCATGCACCATTTGTGGCGTATCAGCGGTATGATCGATGATACGGATACCAATTGAGCAACTGATGAACAGGCGTGTGTCTTCCCAAATAAAGAGGTGTTCGCTTAGTGTCGAGATGATCAGTTTGGCAATATTGATGGCGCCATATTCGTCACAGTCTTTGAGTAACACCGCAAACTCATCGCCTCCCATTCGAGCCAAGATGGAATTGTACGGCAGAACGCCTTCCAGCATACTGGCGCAGAATTGAATCGCCGCATCACCTGCATCATGCCCAACCGTATCATTGAGGACTTTTAGTTGATCTAAGTCGAGGTACAACATGGCGTGGACTCGACGATGGCTGTCCACTTCGCACAGTGCGGTCTTAAGCTCTAGTTCAAAATGGTTTCTGTTGTA
The DNA here is from genome assembly GCF_033340555.1 of Vibrio sp. 1069. Lineage (NCBI taxonomy): Bacteria > Pseudomonadati > Pseudomonadota > Gammaproteobacteria > Vibrionales > Vibrionaceae > Vibrio > Vibrio sp. 1069. The sequence continues at coordinate 20,125 of NZ_JAWOWP010000004.1, read as the reverse complement.
AGTCCCCGTCAGTAAGTCATAGCGAGCTTGGTATTCCAATTTCTCGGAGAGCAGTTTGGTTTCGGTAATATCTTCGCCCACAATCAGCAGTTGCTCAGATTCACTCAGCGGACGAATATTCTCGCGCACCCAAACACGATGACCATTTGCATGACGATACTCGACTTCACGTCGCCAAACACCATGCACTTGCTGGTTGGGTTGCAATAACACTTGGCGAGGGAACAGCACTTTGTCATCAAAATAGAACTCCCTCAGGCGATGTCCGAGCATGTCCATCGGTTTGTAGCCAAGAAGTAGTTGAGCAAATCGATTCACTTCTTGAATTCGGTTATTACTATCAAGCGTCACCATCATCACAGGCTGCTGCTCGTAATAGTTGCGTAGAGTTGACTCACGTTGGTAGAGCTTGTCCTCCATCAATTTACGACTGGTAATATCGCGCGCTTCAAACAAGTATTGCTTATGATTCCCTACTTGCTGAGAAAAAGGCTTGAGCGAAACTTCTAATACCAAGGCGCCGTGTTCTTTACTCCAAATTTCAGCTTCAAACGTCGACACTTGATGGTGAGGCGCATGGAAATACTCCTCTAGCAGCGCTTGGGCTTTCTCACTCCAGTTGGGATGAAACCAAAGTGGTCGGTCTAAACGCAGTCCTTTGTGATAAAGTAAGGATTGAAGGTGATCGTTGCCCGATTTAAGCACACCGTTGGCATCCAAAATGCCCATATACTGCATGCTCTGATCGAAAATCGATTCTAGAATAGCCTGGCTTTCTCGCGCAGCGCTCTCACTTCGACGCATCCGCTGTAAATAATAACCCATCAGCAAAATGACCACCGACATCACCACAAACAGGCTACCAAACAGGCGAATTTCCTTGGCAAAACGTTCAGAAAGCTTCATTGGCTTATTAAAAAATACCGCAGAAACCTCTTGTTCAGCCCCCAATCCCCAACGCGCTACCGCTTGGTAATCGAGCTTTATTTCAGAATCACTTTTTTTCACGGCAGGCAGAGGCTGATCAGGGTTATCCAAAACGAACTCAAGCATCTCTGCGCTCTCAATACCATGCCGATAACCACTTTGAATAACCCCTCCAACTGCGCCATGACCCAAACCAATGTCATGCACCATAAACAGCGGCGCGTTTGAGACTTTGTTGACACCAACCCAGTCACGCTCGCTGCCAACCATACCTTGTTTATCTCGGTAATAGGTCCAGAACAAGACGACTTTATCGGAACTCAGTTTTGCGACTTGTTGTTTTAGATCGATGATGCTGTCTGGGACAAGTTGTACGATTTTGTCTCGATATTGCGGGAACTTGAGGACAAAATTGTCGATTTGATAACGCAACACCTCACCGGTCACCGAGTGGTCACTGACGATGAGAACTTGTGTGTAGTTCGGATGTAAGCGCTCAATAAGAGCGAGATTCGCTTCCAAATCGACATCTTCCATGACTCCGGTTGCATTCAGAGAACGATGTAAAGAAGGATGGTAGTTATTAATGCCGTTAAATATAACTGGGGTGTCTTTGATGATTGGGGCTAAACGCTGCATGAGTTCAAGCGCATTGTTATCGCTCACTAAAATGGCATCGAATCGCTCTTTGCGTAATTTCGTAAGATATAAGGATTTTAGTTGTGCAAAAAACTGCTCACTCTGGTTACGTTTCGAGTCTAGATAGAGCACACGCATGTCCAGCGCTCGATCGCCCAGCTGTTGCTCGATGCCTCGCTGTATGGAGTCCGTCCAGAAAAAACCCTGATGATAGGAGTGCACGACCAACACCTTCGGATCTGAGGCCGTAGCAAACGCGCTCCAACATAGCGCGGCAATAACCAGAAAACGCTGCACATTATCTCCATAGCTCGGAGTTAACCCGCAGTTACTCCTGCCAAACCTTGTGAATCCTATCCGCTATGAGTATAAAAGGGAGGTAAAACTCTATCCCTAACGGAAATCATAGTATGAATGCGAGCCTACCGAAACTCGACGACCTTGACCGCGCAATATTAAAAACACTGATGGCTGACGCCAGAACGCCCTACGCAGAAATGGCAAAGCAGTTCGATGTCAGCCCTGCCACTATCCATGTGCGTATCGAGAAGATGAAGTCGGCGGACATCATCGAAGGAACGGAGGTGATCATCAATACTAAAAAGCTTGGCTATGATGTGTGCTGCTTTATTGGTATTAACCTCAATGCAGCTCGTGATTACCACTCCGCGTTAGAAAAACTCAACGCGCTCGACGAAGTCGTTGAAGCTTACTACACCACGGGCGCGTATAACATATTCGTCAAATTGATGTGCAAATCGATTGAAGAGCTGCAATTTGTACTGATCGACAAGCTGCAAGCCATTGATGAGGTTCAGTCCACGGAGACATTGATATCGTTGCAGAACCCGATCAACCGAAACGTAAATCCGTAAAATTTTTTATAAAAAATGTACAAAAAAGGCCAACCGTTCGGTTGGCCTTGATGTTTTTTGCTCAATTTACGCCGCAATACCCGAATGGCGCAACAGTGCATCGATTTGTGGCTCGCGGCCACGGAAGCGCTTAAACAGCTCCATTGGCTCTTCACTGCCCCCCATTTCTAGGATGTTGTTCAGGAAGCTTAGGCCCGTCTCTTTGTTGAAGATGCCTTCTTCTTCAAAGCGAGAATACGCGTCTGACGACAGCACTTCAGCCCACAGGTAGCTGTAGTAACCCGCACTGTAGCCACCAGCAAAAATATGGCCGAAGCTGTGTGAGAAACGCGCCCACTCAACCGCAGGAACTACCGCGACTTTCTCTTTCACTTTCGCCAGAGTTTCCAGTACACGCGCACCCACTTCTGGGTCATATTCGGTGTGAAGCGTGAAGTCGAACAAGCCGAATTCTAGCTGACGCAAAATACCCATCGCAGATTGGAAGTTTTTCGCTGCGAGCATTTTGTCTAGCATCGCTTTAGGTAGCGGCTCACCTGTCTCATAGTGACCAGAAATGAACGCCAGCGCATCCTCTTCCCAACACCAGTTTTCTAGGAACTGACTTGGTAGCTCAACCGCATCCCAAGGCACGCCATTAATACCTGAAACAGCACCTGTATCAACTTGCGTCAACATGTGGTGGATTCCATGACCAAACTCATGGAATAGCGTCACGACTTCATCGTGCGTGAACAGTGCTGGTTTGTCGCCCACTGGACGGTTGAAGTTACACGTTAGATACGCAACCGGCGTTTGCAGCTCGCCAGATAGCGTAACGCGACGACCACGACAATCATCCATCCACGCGCCGCCACGTTTGTGTTCACGAGCGTAGAGATCTAGGTAGAAACTGCCACGGAGTGTGCCTTCAGCATCAAAGATATCGAAAAAGCGCACGGACTCATGCCAAGTGTCTACGCCTTCGCGCTCAGTAACGGTCATGCCAAACACGCGGTTTAGCACTTCAAACAGACCGCTCACGACTTTTGACTCTGGGAAGTATGGGCGCAGTTCTTCATCCGAAATTTGGAACAGGTGCTGCTTTTGTTTCTCGCTGTAGTAAGCGATATCCCAAACGTTCAGCTCTTCAACACCAAACTCACTTTTCGCAAACTGACGTAACTCTTCGACTTCACGTTCACCTTGCGGTTTCGCTCGTGTCGCTAGGTCATTCAGGAAGCCCAGCACTTGATCAGGCGTTTCAGCCATCTTTGTTGCTAACGACTTTTCACTGTAAGTATTGAAACCTAGCATACGTGAAATTTCATGGCGCAGTTTTAGCTGCTCAGTAATGATTTCTGAGTTATCCCATTTGCCTGCGTTTGGACCTCGATCAGAAGCGCGCGTCACGTACGCTTCGTACACTTCTTTACGCAACTCTTGGTTATCGCAGTACGTCATGACAGGTAGGTAAGATGGGATATCTAGCGTAATGAGGTAACCATCTAACTCTTTTGCTTCTGCGGCAGCTTTCGCTGCTGCCAGCGCCGATTCTGGCATACCTGCTAGGTCTTTCTCGTCTGTGATGTGCTTGGTCCAACCCATGGTGGCATCCAGCACATTGTTAGAGAATTTAGAGCTCAGCTCAGACATACGTTTGCTGATCTCGCCGTAACGGTGCTGCTCATCGGATGGCAAACCAATGCCTGATAACTCGAAATCACGCAGTGCATCAGTGATGGTTTTCTGCTGGGCACGAGTTAACGTTGCAAATTCTTCGCTCGCTTTGATGGTTTTGTACGCTTCGTACAACCCTTTATGCTGACCAACCCAAGTGCCGTACTCTGACAAAATTGGTAGGCAACTTTCGTAAGCTTCACGTAGCTCTTCGCTGTTCACTACCGAGTTCATGTGACCCACTGGCGACCAGATGCGGCTTAAGCGATCATCCGCTTCTTCAATTGGCGCAATCACACTGTCCCAAGTTGGGTGAGCGTTGTCTTGTAGAACTTCATCGATTTTTGCTCGGCAGTCAGCAATCGCTTGCTCAACGGCTGGCTTGATGTGTTCTGGTTTAATTTGAGAAAACGGAGGTAGGTCCGTAAACGTCAGAAGAGGATTAGACATGAATAATTCCTTTTGTGTTTTGACTCTGTGATTGCCTGTCTATTTTGTGTAGATAGGCCAACTCAATGTACAGACGAGCCAGCAACATGGATTGGGGGAGCTCCGTTCCCTTTCTCTATGCCGCGATGACCATCATATAGTCAACCAGCGCTACTCTGTCCTTGAGTCTTGTTATACCTAAATGAAATTTCACACCCTTTTGAGTGCGAGAAACTCACCTAGTTCAATTCGATTACCAATAGTAAGTGTGGGTGACTTAAAGAAATTTCAATAGCGTCCCCTTATCAGAGGAACAGATTTGATTGGAAGTTCTACATCTTTAAGTTACTTGAGTATAATACCGCCATAGAGTGAAAATCACAGACCACACTCAGCCAAAGAGTGTTTCGAGAGTTTAATTTGTTAAGTTACCGCCACAGCTTCCACGCTGGCAACCATGCCGACGTGGTCAAACACATCGTTCAAAGCCTCATTCTTGATGCGCTGAAACAAAAAGATAAGCCATTCGTTTATCACGATACCCACTCGGGTGTGGGCCGTTACGATCTGACTCACGAATGGTCTGAAAAAACGGGCGAATACAAACAAGGCATCGCACGTATTTGGGATAACCCAAGCACTCCTGAAGACATCAAAAGCTACATCGATGCCATTAAAGTGCTCAACAACGGCGAGAAGCTGCGTTACTACCCAGGCTCACCACGTGTAGCGCGCGCGCAAATCCGCCCACAAGATCGCATGGTGCTGACCGAGTTGCACCCGGCCGATCACCCATTGTTAGAGCAAGAATTCCATCGTGATCGCCAAGTGAGCATCTTCAAAGAAGACGGATTCCAACGCCTCAAAGCAAGCTTACCGCCACAAGAGCGTCGTGGTTTGGTGCTGATTGACCCACCATACGAACTCGCGAAAGAGTACCGCGATGTGGTACGAGCGATTCATCAGAGCCATAAACGTTGGGCAACCGGTATCTACGCGATTTGGTACCCAGTGGTAAACCGTCACGACATCGAAGATATGATCGAAGGCTTGGAAGCACTGGGCATTCGTAAAATTCTGCAAATCGAGTTAGGTGTTGCACCAGATACCAACGAGCGCGGCATGACGGCATCCGGCATGATTGTGATTAACCCGCCATGGAAACTGGAAAGCCAGATGAAAGAGATTCTGCCATTCCTGCAAGACGCGATTGCACCAGCAACTGGCCACTGGAAAGTGGACTGGATTGTGCCAGAGTAAGCACTTCAGTACCGATATCTTCAAGCGCAACGATATTCTCGTTGCGCTTTTTTATGCTCTCACCTTCTCCCTCCAGTCGTGCTTATTCTTCTTTTTGTGCCTCTCATCGCTATTTGTCATAAGTATTGTCGCTTTTTCCCATTTAGGAATTAGTCGAATTCGATTTATGATAGTGGGATAACGGTGGCATTGAGTTCGGACAAGGTCATCCCAATCTATCTATGTACCAGATAAAATTTATAAGCTCTTGGAGAAAGTAATGGCGACTCATTTTGACTATATCTGTATCGGTGGCGGCAGTGGCGGCATCGCATCTGCAAACCGTGCGGCGATGTACGGCGCGAAAGTTGCGCTAATCGAAGCTCAAGACCTTGGCGGTACCTGTGTAAACGTAGGTTGTGTACCGAAAAAAGTGATGTGGCATGGCGCGCAAATCGCAGAAGCAATGAACCTGTACGCAGAAGATTACGGTTTTGATGTCGACGTCAAAGGTTTCAACTGGAGCAAACTGGTTGAGAGCCGTCAGGCGTACATTGGTCGTATTCACCAATCTTACGATCGCGTTCTTGGCAACAATAAAGTAAACGTGATTAAAGGCTTTGCTAAGTTTGTTGACGAAAAAACTGTCGAAGTAAACGGTGAACACTACACAGCAGATCACATCCTGATCGCGGTTGGTGGTCGTCCTACTATTCCAAACATTCCAGGCGCTGAATACGGCATCGATTCAAACGGCTTCTTCGACCTAGCAGAGCAACCAAAACGCGTTGCGGTTGTGGGCGCAGGCTACATCGCAGTTGAAATTGCTGGCGTACTGCACGCGCTAGGTACAGAAACACACCTGTTCGTACGTAAAGAGTCACCACTACGTAGCTTCGATCCAATGATCATCGATACGTTGGTTGAAGTGATGGACGCAGAAGGTCCAAAACTGCACACCCACTCTGTACCAAAAGAAGTGGTAAAAGAAGCCGATGGCAGCCTAACTCTGCACCTAGAAAACGGTGAAAGCCAAAACGTTGACCAACTGATTTGGGCAATCGGTCGTCACCCTGCGACAGATGCAATCAACCTAGCGTCAACCGGTGTGGCAACGAACGAAAAAGGCTACATCAAGGTAGACGAATACCAAGAAACCAACGTGAAAGGCATCTACTGTGTGGGTGACATCATGGAAGGCGGTATCGAGCTAACGCCAGTAGCAGTGAAAGCGGGTCGTCAACTTTCTGAGCGTTTGTTCAACAACAAACCAAACGCGAAGATGGACTACGATTTGGTACCAACTGTGGTATTTAGCCACCCACCAATCGGCACTATCGGTCTTACAACGCAAGAAGCAGAAGAGAAGTACGGCAAAGACAACATCAAAGTCTACACATCTGGCTTTACTGCGATGTACACCGCTGTTACTAAGCACCGTCAACCATGTAAGATGAAGCTTGTATGTGCGGGCGAAGAAGAAACGGTTGTTGGCCTACACGGCATCGGTTTCACGGTAGATGAAATGATCCAAGGCTTCGGCGTAGCAATGAAGATGGGCGCAACCAAAGCAGACTTCGACTCTGTTGTGGCTATCCACCCAACGGGCTCTGAAGAGTTCGTAACGATGCGTTAATTACGCTCTAATCGCATTGCTGATTTCAGTGAATCATTTGAAAAGGTCATCTTAGGATGACCTTTTTTTGTTATCCCATGCTTAACTCGCATTCTCTAATAATGTGCGAATAAACTCGGCTTTAATAGCACTCTCCTGCTTACCATCATGAATCAGACACAAGTCTGCACGCAGTGACTCTTTCAGCTTGATAAAACGAATCCCATGCCAATGATGCTGAGAAAACGTCGACGGAACCAACGTCACGGTATTGCTGTTTGCTACATATGCCATCAAGGTGCTTGGCTCCACCACTTGTTTGCCAATATGGGGTGAAAAGCCTTCTTGCAGACAGGCATTGATGATGAAGTTTGCCGAGGCAGAATTCGCCAAACTCATAAACGCAAACTCACACGTCTTTAAATCTTGGAGCCGCAGCAAAGATTTGCTGGCTAACTCATGTTGCTCCGACACCGCCACCACAAACACATCTTTGCCCAAAGATACCGACTGATACGGATAAATGTTGAGTGCATCAGCAAAACGCACAATGCCCACATCGATTTTCTTCTCGCTCAGATGCTTCTTTTGCGTCTCTGGGTTAAGGTCAAAAATGTCGGCGTGATAAGTGTCATGCTCAGCATGGAAGCGCTGTAACAGACGATCAAATCCGCCCCAAAATGCGCTACTTACCACACCAACTCGCAGGATATTTCTCTGGTTCAACCCCACTTGCTGCACTTGATTGAGCGAGACATCCAAGGTCTGAAAAATCAGTTGGCATTTGGACTCCAACAATCGCCCGGCCTCCGTCAGCATGACATTTCTTGAATCGCGCTCAAACAGTTTGACGTTAAGCACCTCTTCCAACTCTTTGATGCGATTGCTCAACGGCGAATTGGTGATATTGAGATTCTCAGCCGCCTTAGTGAAATGCTTGGTTTGTGCGACCTCGTAAAAGTAACGCAGCATCTTCAGCGTCACGCGCTCAAATGGTTCTGACTTCATGCATTGAGTCCTAGCGAATTTCATCATCCTCTTTTTAAGGATGATAGTAGCGAATAAAGCAAAGATAACCAGCGCAGAAAGTCACACAATGGAATCAACACACAACCAGAAGGTGACTAACATGAATCACGATCCAGTAATCGGCGCGCTACAAACCATTCGCGAACGCAAACCAAACTTCCAACCTAAAGCGGCGTTTATTTTAGGCTCTGGCTTAGGCGTATTGGCAGACGAACTACAAGACAAAGTGGTCATTCCATACGAAGAGCTCGAAGGCTTTCCGGTTAGTACCGTGCAAGGCCACTCTGGTGAGTTGGTGCTTGGTACCATGGGCGGCGTAGACGTAGTGTGCATGAAAGGTCGCGGTCACTACTACGAACACGGCTCAATGAAGGTCATGACCACGCCCGTGCGCACCTTTAAAAAGCTGGGCTGTGAGTTTCTGCTCGTCACCAACGCGGCAGGCTCACTTCGCCCTGAACGCATCGACGTCGGTTCTCTGGTGGTATTTCATGACCACATCAATACCATGCCTGAATCGCCAATGATCGGTCCGAATGATGAAGAGTACGGCCCGAGGTTCTTCAGCCTCGCCAATGCGTACGACAAAGACCTGCGCGCAGAAGCGTTTGAAGTCGGCAAAGCCAATGGCATTCACCTGAATGAAGGTGTGTTTGTCTCTTACACAGGCCCCAACTTTGAGACCGCAGCCGAAATCCGCATGATGCAAATCATCGGTGGTGATGTAGTGGGCATGTCGGTCGTGCCAGAAGTGATTTCTGCGGCGCATTGCGGCTTACCCGTATTGGCAGTGTGTGCGATCACCAACATGGCAGAAGGTTTGGGTGATGTAGAACTGTCTCACGCCCAAACATTGAAGTGCGCGAAGCTAGCCGAAGCCGATTTCATTCGCTTTATTAAGCGCTTTATGAAGCATCACTTCTAAAGCTGTTTCATTCCCAAAAGCAAAAGGGTCATCAAGTAACTTGATGACCCTTTTTTGTGTCACGTTTTCTAACGTTCGGGGGTATTTCGGAGCCGTTTGTGCGTTTTACTTAACTGCACGAACCAATTCAGCAATGCCTTCCCAATCGCCGTTGTCCATCATTGCGGTTGGCACCATCCAAGTACCGCCACAAGCTACAACCGATTTCAGCGCTAGGTAATCTTCCACGTTGGATGGGCTTACGCCACCTGTTGGCATGAATTCCACTGGGTAAACCGCCGTCAGTGCTTTCAGCATGTTTACGCCGCCTGATGGCTCAGCAGGGAAGAACTTCAACGTACGCAAACCCATTTCCATCGCTTGCTCAACCAAGCTTGGGTTGTTTACACCCGGTACGATAGTCACGCCACGTTGCTGACAGTATTTCACTGTGGTTGGGTTGAAGCCTGGGCTAACGATAAAGTCCACGCCTGCTTCGATCGCGATATCCACTTGTTCTGTGGTCAGAACGGTGCCCGCGCCAATCAACAGTTCTGGGTACGCTTCACGCATGATGCGAATCGACTCCGCCGCCGCTTCGGTGCGGAATGTCACTTCCGCACATGGTAAACCGTTTTCTACCAACACTTTTGCCAGTGGCAGAGCGTGTGCTACGTCGTTGATTGCGATAACTGGGACGATTTTGATTTCTCTTAATCGTTGTTCAAGTGTTGTCATGGGGAACCTCTAAAGAATAAAGCTTAATGTTGCGACGATAATAAACGCGATACCACCAAGTAACGTTTCCATTACCGTCCAAGTTTTTAATGTGGTTTTCTCATCCATCTCAAGCAGACGAGATACCAACCAGAAACCAGAGTCATTGAAGTGAGACAATACCGTTGCACCACCCGCAATCGCGATTACGATAAAGCAAAGGTCGAGTTCACTCAAACCTGTTGATGCTGCCACAACTGGCGCGATAAGAGCCGCCGTCGTGGTTAGCGCGACGGTTGCCGAGCCTTGAGCAACACGCAAACAGGTTGAAATCACAAACGCCGCCACAATCACAGGCATACCTGTGTCTGTAAGAACGTCAGCCAGTGCATCACCAATACCGCTTGAGCGCAGTACGCCGCCAAACATGCCACCTGCACCCGTTACTAGGATAACACCACAGATAGGAGCCAATGACTCACCACATAATTTTTCTAGTTTTGCCATGCCGTAGTCTTTGGCAAACACAGCCAGACAGACAATCAAAGTGATCAGCAACGCAACTGGGGTTTTACCTAGCATGCGTAGGAACTCAACCAGTGCCGTTTTGCCATCAATCACACCCGCAACCGCCAGTGTGTTCAATACCGTATCCAAACAGATTAGCAAGACTGGCAGCACAAGGATGGTCATAACCGTGCCAAATTTTGGTGCGTTGCGCTCATCCACCATCGCTTCGCCATTAAAGAAGGCTTTAGATAGTGGGATATCGAATTTTTTGCCCGCGTACAAACCAAATAGGTAAGCGCCAAGGTACCAAGTTGGAATAGCCACCAGAATACCCACCACCAATAGCAGACCGATGTTTGCGCCAAGGAATTCTGCCGCTGCAACCGGACCTGGATGTGGTGGAACAAACGCGTGCATAACCGCAAAAGCACCGGCTGCTGGCAACGCGTATTTAATTGGTGAGCCACCAAAACGAGCCGCCACACTTAGGATGATTGGCATCATCACTACAAGGCCAGCATCGAAGAAGATTGGGAAGCCAAACAGTAATGAAGCGACGCCCAAAGCAAATGGTGCGCGCTCTTTACCAAAGCGACCAATCAAAGTGTCTGCCAGCACTTTCGCACCGCCAGTCACTTCAAGAATTTTACCGATCATCGCACCAAGACCAACCAGCAATGCTACGGAAGCCAGTGTGCCGCCGAAGCCGCCCATCATGGTCGATACGACTTTCTCTGAAGGAACGCCAGTGGCGATTGCCGTACCTAAACTCACCATAGTAAGGGAAGCAAAAGCATGGACTTTCAGTTTAATGATCAGAACGAGTAACGCTGCAATGGCAAGGCCTGCAATCGTCAGTAGGAACGTAGGATCTGGGGCTTGGGTTAATTGCTCCATAGGTTCACCTTTAAGAATTATTGTTTGTGTTATGGTTCACATTTATTTCAGTTACCGGTAACATGTTACCGATAACATGAATAAGATAAACCCATATTTTAAAGTGAATTCAAAAATTGAGATCACGCGCAAATTTGGTTATGAGGATAAGTTATGGCTGGTAGTAGTGTCATCGTTATGGGCGTTTGTGCTAGTGGTAAAAGCACAATTGGTGAGCATCTAGCGAAAAAGCTAGGGCGTAAATTCATTGATGGTGATGATCTTCATCCACGAGCGAACATTCAGAAAATGGCTTCGGGCCATCCTCTGAACGATGATGATCGCAAGCCATGGCTAGAACGCATTCGTGATGCGGCGTACAGCCTAGAAAGCAAAAACGAACACGGCATTATTGTCTGTTCAGCACTGAAAAAGATTTACCGCGATCAGATCCGCGAAGGCAACAACAACGTGACCTTCCTGTTCCTTGATGGCGATAGGGAGTTGATCCTTAATCGCATGCGTATGCGCAAAGGCCACTTCATGAAAGAAAACATGGTGAAGAGCCAATTCGAGACACTAGAGCGCCCAGACAACGAGCCTCAAACTCTGATCGTCAGTATCGACGGAGACATCAGCGACGTGGTGGAACGCTCTGCCGCTGAGCTAATCAAAATGCAAGCGATCGAGGTGGCGTAATGACTCACTCTGTTGTTCTTGAGGTCACACAACGCTTGACCGAGCGCAGCCGTGAAGCGCGCGCTGCCTTTCTTGCTCGCACCGAAGTGCAAGCCGAAGCTGGCAAAGGCCGTGTTGGTTTATCTTGTGGTAACTTAGCCCATGCAGTCGCCGCTTCTTGCTCTTCTGAAAAGAAAAATATTCTCGATTTTACTCATGCCAATGTCGCGCTGATCAGCGCCTACAACGACATGTTGAGCGCCCACCAGCCGTACCAAGACTACCCAGCACAAATCAAAAAAGTGCTGGCGGACTACGGCCATACGGCGCAAGTCGCAGGTTGTGTGCCAGCGATGTGCGATGGGGTGACTCAAGGTCAAGCAGGCATGGATATGTCGCTGTTTTCGCGTGACTTAATTGCGCAATCAACGGCATTGTCTTTGAGTCACAATGTCTTTGATGCCACATTACTGCTTGGCATCTGTGACAAAATCGCACCGGGGCAACTGATGGGCGCACTGTCTTACGCGCACCTGCCGACTGCGTTTGTACCAGCGGGTCTGATGGCTACGGGCATCAGCAACGAAGAGAAAGTCGACGTGCGCCAAAAATACGCAGCGGGTGAAGTCGGCAAAGACGCTCTGCTGGATATGGAGTGTCGCGCTTACCACTCTGCGGGGACGTGTACGTTTTACGGCACAGCCAACACCAACCAGTTGGTGTTCGAAGCCATGGGCTTGATGCTGCCAGGTTCGGCATTCATCCATCCCCATACCCAACTGCGTAAAGCGTTAACCGATCACGCGGCTCTGAAAATCGCCTCAATGACGGCGGGTTCTGCACACTTCCGTCCGTTGGCAGAAGTGGTCACAGAAAAGAGCTTGGTCAACGGCATCATCGCTCTACTCGCATCTGGCGGCAGTACCAATCACACCATTCATATGATCGCCGTGGCGCGTGCTGCTGGCATCTTGCTCACGTGGCAAGACATCAGCGATCTGTCGGATGTGGTTCCTTTGTTAGCTCGCGTTTACCCGAACGGCCCAGCCGATATGAACGCGTTCCAAGACGCGGGTGGCGTGCCTGCGTTATTGCACCGCTTGAACGAATCCGAGCTTTTGCATCGCGATGTGAAACCCGTGTTTGGTGAATTTGAAGACCAAATGACGCTACCGAGCCTTGTCGATGGCCAACTGACCTGGACATCGTGCCAAGGCAGCCAAGACGGTGACGTGATCGCCAAACCAGACGCCACATTCCAAAATACTGGCGGCACTCGCGTATTGACTGGCAACTTAGGCAAAGCCGTGGTGAAAGTGTCTGCGGTGAAAGAAGAGCAACGCGTGATTGTGGCACCAGCGATCGTATTCCAATGCCAACACGAAGTGGAGGCCGCGTACAAACGTGGCGACCTGAACAAAGACTGCATCGTTGTGGTCACACACAACGGCCCAGCGGCAAACGGCATGCCTGAACTGCACAAGCTGATGCCAATTTTAGGGAACGTGCAAAAAGCGGGCTTTAAAGTCGCGCTAGTGACGGACGGTCGTTTATCTGGTGCATCCGGTAAAATTCCGTCTGCGATTCACGTTTCTCCAGAAGCCATTCGTGGTGGCGCGATTGGTTTGGTGCGCAACGGTGATTTGATTCGTCTGGATTGCCAAACGGGTGAACTGAACAACTTAAGCGACACCACTGGTCGCGAGTTGATTCATTTCGATACCGAATCGACCCAACAAACTTGGGGACGAGGTCTGTTTAGCGTGATCCGCCAAAACGTATCGAGTGCAGAAGAAGGCGCAAGCTTTATTGTTTAAGGCGAGAAGAAAGACCTCGTCGTTCCGACGAGCCCAAGCAAGATCAGGAATTTAATATCAACGTGCTGTGAAGCCAGAGAAAACTCCTCTGCCACAGCACTTTTTGTTGGTAGATTCTGAATCACGCTCGTCCCTCGCTGTTCAGAATGACGAGCGTTGGGATTGGCCTCGGTTATTTTTAAAAATGAATGAGTCCGTCATTCCGACGAGCCTAAGCAAGATTAGGAATCTACTATCAACGTGCTGTGAAGCAAGAGAAAATCCCCCTCTGTTACAGCACTTTTTGTTGGTAGATTCTGAATCACACTCGTCCCTCACTATTCAGAATGACGAGCTTTGAGATTGGCCACCGCTATTTCTAAAAACGAATGAATCCGTCATTCCGACGAGCCTAGGCGAGATCAGGAATCTAATATCGACATGCTATGACGTCAGAGAAAACTCCTCTGCCACAGCACTTTTTTGTTAGTAGATTCTGAATCACGCTCGTCCCTCGCAGTTCAGAATGACGAGCTTTGGGATTGGCCACCGCTCTTTCTAAAAACGAATGAATCCGTCATTCCGACGAGCCTAAGCGAGATCGGGAATCTAATATCAACGAGCTGTGAAGCCAGAGAAAACACCTCTGCCACAGCACTTTTTGTTGGTAGATTCTGAATCACGACCGTCCCTCGCAGTTCAGAATGGCAAGCTTTAGGATTGGCCTCGGTTCTTTTTAAACGAATGAATCCGTCATTCCGACGAGCCTAGGCGAGATCAGGAATCTACTATCAACGTGTTGTGAAGCTAGAGAAAACTCCTCTGCCACTGCACTTTTTGTTGGTAGATTCTGACTCTTGCTCGTCCTTCGCTGTTCAGAATGACGAGTTTTGAGATTGGCCTCGGTTCTTTTTAAAAATGAATGAGTCCGTCATTCCGACGAGCCTAGGCGAGATCAGGAATTTAATATCAGCGTGCTGTGAAGCCAGAGAAAACCCCTCTACCACAGCACTTTTTGTTGGTAGATTCTGAATCACACTCGTCCCTCGCTGTTCAGAATGACGAGCTTTAGGATTGGTCACTGCTCTTTCTAAAAAAATGAATCCGTCATTCCGACGAGCCTAGGCGAGATCAGGAATCTAATATCAAGGTGCTGTGAAGCCAGAGAAAACCCCTCTTCCACAGCACTTTTTGTTGGTAGATTCTGAATCACGCTCGTCTCTTGCTGCTCAGAATGACGATATCTAGCATTCAGTAAATTACATCAAGCGGTCTTCATCACCACGACGGCAGCAATCACCACAAAGATACCAAACCAGCCGATTGGTTTGAGTTTCTGCTTAAACAGCAAGGCTCCACCTACTGCGGTACCCAAGATACCGATCGCACCCCAAGAGGCATAAGCAATGGCTAAGTCGATCTCTTTCACCGCTTGTGCCAACAGCGTGAATGCTGTCAGTACCAACACAATCGCCGCAATGCCCCAGCCTTTATATTTAAAACCTTTTGAGCGTGTCAGCGCCATATTGGCCATGATATCGACCAAGGCAGCCATCACGACAAATCCAAATGACATCGTAAAAAATTGACTCATGATTCGCACCTTGTACTAGTAGAAAATGAACGTTCTTTTGCCGGTTTATCGGCATTTTTCTTGGCGTTAGGTTGACCATGTGATTCCCCTAAGGTCACACACACAATGCCAACAACGGCTAACATCAAACCAAACAACTCTTGATGGTTTAAGTTGGCATCAAAGGCGATGATCGACACCACGGTGATCAACGAGATACCTAACCCTTCCCAGACAGCGTATGCCACACCGATAGATATTTTCTTCGCGGCAAACGCAAGAAAGTAGTAAGAGATTGCGATCAGCACATACATTACGATGTAGCCCCACCACCCGTGCCCTTGTCCGATAAGAGACATAGTGCTGGTGCCAGCTACTTCGGCAACGATGGCGAGCAATAAAAATAGACGTGCAACTAGCATGATTAATCCTCCATCAGAAATTAAAAAAATGCATAACGGAGAATGGTGAATGTCGCGTACCTATATCGACATTCAAAAAGTTAAAAAGATAAAAATGAGCCACTTCTCCTGACTATTTGAGATAAGGTTAGCGCTGGGTAGGAAAAAGAGACAGGTAATTGAGATATTCATTTTTGAATATCTTAAGAAATAAGTTGTCTATGTAATCACACAACACTGATAAGGTTAAAGCATCTGCTCTCTCATTCAGCTGATGCCATCAGGTGACGTCACTGCGTAAAAATCAGCGGCGTATTGAGGGTTTGTCGCACCACTTTATGTAGGTGTCTGTGCAAAGGATGGTTGCGGTTGGTTTGAAGGAAACCGCCAGAGACCACAAACTGACTGAACTCACGATTAACGGGTGGCATTGCGTAAGAGGCGAGTTCTGGCATCAACAATGCCGAGCTTTGACTGGCATACATAATCGCGTCGGTTTCTTGCAACATTTGGCAAGCCAAACGCAAATTATAGGACTTCAGTAACACTACTGGCTCATAACCCATGCGTCGATACTCGGACTCCACGGTACAAAGCGGCTTATATGACGCGGGCGCAGGCAAAGAGACAAGTGGTAGTTTGGACACCGTGTCCCAATCATTGCTGACTTTCGACAACGTTGGGTGATTTTTGCGCGCCAAAATCACCCGTTTTTCAACGAATAACGGGCGCATGTAAATGTCTTTCGACAGCTCGGTCTCTTGGTCAAGAATGCAGTAATCGTGCTCGCCTTCTAACATTTCATCGTGCGAGTAAGTATTCCAGCTGGAAAAAGCAAAGTGCGCTTTGGGAAAGGCTCGATGACAACCAGTGAGCAGTCGCTGCCCTTGTTCATCCATCAAATAAGGATCAGTTACAATCGCAATCTGCCCTTGGTATTGCAGTGGGTCGAACACTTCAAATTCTTGCACCACTTTTTCCAGTGGCGCAACCATATTGTCGAACTCGGCGGCGAGACGAATCGCCATGGGTGATGGCTCTACCCCATGTGCTTTACGCACAAAAAGCGGGTCATCAAACACTTGCTTCAACTTCATCACGCCGCGGCTGGCGCTCGGTTGAGAAATGCCAAGCTGCATTGCGGCCAGCTTGATGCTGCGGTTTTCCACCACGGCTTTTAATAAACGCATTAAGTTGAGATCCAATGCATCCAGCTGATGTGCCATACCCTAACCTACCAATACCATTGATGAGCGAATACAAAGAGCAGTTAACAATTAGTTAAACACTCTCTCCCGACGTGATCTGATAACCCATATCGAAGACTTTTTCTTCTTGCGTTTCGCCTTTCAGGCGCGCAATTAATAGCTCTGCGCTCTTTACACCAATTTGGAAACGCGGCGTATCAACGCTGGTCAGTTTCGGACTGATGGTTTGACCGATATCCAGCGCGTTATAGCCCGCCACTGCCAATTGCTGTGGAACTTGAATGCCACGTTGCTGCGCACTCAGCATGGTGCCAATTGCGATGTCATCGTTGGTACAGAACACCCCATCGAGCGTTGGGTGCGTTTCCAGTGCACGTTCGAGCAAATCATGCGCTAAAGAAAAACTAGAATGATCACCAGTTAATACATGTTTGGGTTCTAGCCCTGCTTCTGTCATCGCGCGATCGTAACCTTGCATCCGCAATTTGGTTCGCGTATCCAGACGCGCGCCAAAATAGACGATTGTACGCTTCCCCGTATCTAGCATCTGCTTAACCACGGTGTACGACGCATCTTCATGATCGAGTCCAACCGCCATATCAATCGGCTCCGATGGCAGTTCCATGGTTTCGACCACCGGAATGCCCGCATTTTTGATCATCTGTAATGTACGCGGCGTGTGATGGCTTTCAGTTAGAATAAGCCCATCGACTTGATAAGAGAGTAATGACGCGATCTTGCGCTCTTCTTCAAGCTCATCGTAGCTAAAATGCGCTAAAAGCGTCTCATAGCCATTGGCTTTGGTCACCATCTCTATGCCCTGAACAAAGGAAGCAAAAATTTGGTTGGACAAAGACGGCAGTAAAATACCAATGGCTTTACTGGAGGACTTTGACAACATCGCCGGTGCACGGTTTTCGATGTAACCCATCTCTTCAATCGCAGTCGCAATCTTGGCCCGAGTCTTTTCTGCCACCGATTCAGGGTTACGCATATAGCGTGAAACGGTCATCTTCGTGACGCCAACCTGGTCTGCGACATCCTGTAATGTCGTACGAGTTTTCTTATTCTGTTGAGCCATAAATATGTGATTTATCAGTAATGTTACAAGTAACATTATGACGAATAGACTCTCTGCCGACAAGTTCAGTGAAAATAATTCGCAAAATCATGACGTTATTACTCCATTAGCCATCAAATTGCGTTTCATGGATTGTGAATCAAAACCGAATAAATAAATGACATTTATATCAAAGTTCTTATAAAATGCCGTACCTAAAAGAATAAGACATTAGTCACAGTGCAGTTAGGCTCTAGCGAAACCCAGATTTACTACCACCTGCTTGATCTGGACGACTCCCAAAAGCAGCAATACCTCCAAGCATTGCAACGAAGTCAACCTGAGCTGTATCGACAACTCGTTCCTCTTTTAGCCAACGAGACACCGGAAGAACAACTAACGCAGTTACTTTATTTTGGTGCTCATCAGGCTACGAACCAAGACGTCGATCTAAGCGGAGAAATCATCAGTAAGTACCGCCTAACTCATGAGTTGGGGCGTGGTGGCATGGGTGTCGTATACGCCGCTCTACGTGCAGATGAAACGTTCGAGCAAGATCTGGCTATCAAGTTTATTCAAAGCAATTTGAGCAATGTGTTAGGGCAACGCGCACTCTTCGATGAAGCTCAACTTCTCGCGCGTCTAAACCATCCTTACATCGCGAAAGTGTTTGACGGCGGTCTCCATCAAGATTCGGTTTACATCGTGATGGAACGGGTGTTTGGTCAAACTTTGGATGAGTATCTATCTGAAAATAAGCTAGAAAAAACGGAGAAGCTGCTGTTGTTTAAGCAGATCTGCCAGGCGATGGAGCACGCCCACCAGCACCAGGTTTTGCATGCCGATCTAAAACCAGAAAATATACTGATTGATCGTAGCAAGCGTCCCAAGCTGCTTGACTTCAACTTGACTCAAAAAGCGCACTCCAACCGAGAAGATTCACCCTCAGCGCTGATTGCGTTTAGCCAAAATTTTGCCAGCCCAGAGCAGCAAGCAGGACAGGTTCTAACAGAGCAAAGCGACGTGTACTCCTTAGGCAAAATTCTCGCTTTGATGTTTCCATCACCAACAATTTGGTCTGATGTTTACTGGGTGATAAGACGCGCAACGCGTCCTGCCACTCAAATGCGATATATCAATGTTCGAGCATTGCGCATTGATATCGAACGAATTATCGAACGCCGTCCAATCGAGCAGAAAAAAAACTGGCCATTGTATAGCGCCTTTCGCTTGGTACAACGACGTCCCCTTGCTTCGGTATTGTCAGGCATCATTGTGCTCTCTGGTGTGTTATTTGGCAGCGCCATGATGCAAAAGAATATCCAGCTGCAACAAGAGAAGAAGATTGCAGAAGATATGATGTACGAAATGACTCGCCTCATCTTCCACGCGAAGGGGCAAAATGTCGAACATCTCTCAGTGAACTCCATGATGGAGTTAACACGAAGGCGGATACTCTCTAACCCAGATATCCCCAAACATATAAAACAAAAAATGTTGTTGGCGATGATGACACCGGTGCCAGAGAAGCACCTAACTACACCAATGAGTTGTCAGCCAAATTGTGCGTCTAAGAACAGCACCAACCAATAAGGCTTAAAACAAGATGTATACACGTTCAGTGGTATTTTGGCTGTCTGCATTGACGGCTACGTCCACGTTGGCAGCAGACGTTTCAGCTGCCACTTCACACCCACCAGCTTCAACCTTGAAGCAAGGCTACTTTATCGACGCCCCAGTGACTGGCCTGTATTACAAAACCAGTTCCAATATCACTGGCGTCACTCAGCAAGGAGCATTTCATTACCAACCCGGTGATGTAATTAGCTTCTTCCTTGGTAACGATGATAAAGGTTATCTGCTGACGACCTTATCAAGCCAAGAAGTGCTGACGCCGACGATGGCGACAACCAAACCTAGCCGCAGCATCAATATGACGCGTCTGCTGCTTTCTCTCGACAGCACGCCTGAGAATCGTGAGGAAATTGTC